>NZ_BMEV01000012.1 GCF_014637175.1 Compostibacillus humi
GAAGAGGCCTCTTTCTAAGTGTATTTGCCTGGTAAGCATACATTTATGATAGAGTGCCTCTTCCTTTTTGGCTAGGATTTTGTAGAAATATCACCGAGAACTATTTTACACATTCAAGATACAGCATATTGTGTTTTTATTTGCCCTTAACAATCTTATATTACAGATAAATCAATTTTTTTTGATTTATTAATTGCATTATTTTGGAAATTATTTTATTATTAAATTACATCAAGAAATTTTGATGAAAGGAGAGGTGTAAATTGGAAGCGGTAAAACCAACATTTCAATTATATGAAAAAAAATTTAAAGCTCTTGCGGATGAAAAACGGTTAGAAATAATGTACGAACTTTGTCAAAGAGGTAAAACTTGTGTTTGTGATTTGATGGAAATTTTTGGAGTTTCACAGTCAAAACTATCGTATCATCTTAAAATTTTATTAGATGCCAACTTAATTGAAAAAGAAACAAAGGGAACTTGGAATTATTACGACATCAATGAAAAAGAAGTAAATAACTTGCTCTCTGAAGAACTTTGTTGCATTTTTAGAAAAGTAGAAAATAAAGCAGGAAATAACAGCTGTTGTTAATTTTTTTTAACTTATATATCAATTTTTTTTGATTTAACAAATGATAAAAGGAGGAAAATCAAATGAAGTATGTTCACGTGGGGATTAATGTTACCAATTTAGAAAAATCAATTGAGTTTTATCAAAAGGTGTTTGGAACCAAACCAGTAAAAATTAAACCAGATTACGCAAAATTTTTATTAGCTGAACCTGGATTAAATTTTACATTAAACGTAAGGGACGAAGTAAAAGGTAATCAAGTTAATCACTTTGGTTTCCAAGTCCAAAATGTTGAAGAAGTTATTTACCATAAGGAAAGACTAGAAAAAGAAGGATTCTTTACACGTGAGGAAATGAACACTACCTGCTGTTATGCTCTTCAAGATAAATTTTGGGTGACAGATCCAGATGGGAATGAATGGGAGTTCTTCTATACGAAGGAATATATGAAACAAGATGAAGCCAATGTTTGCTGTGTAAGTTAAGAAATCACTTATTATGCAAGTACATCCCTCTTTTCTTTAAGAGGGATGTACAATTTCACCAACATTTGGTTTATTGGCGGTCTATCTTTTGTCAACTGTCGTAGTATTAGCATTAATCATTTTTATTAAAACATTAATCTTCGTTATGTGGCAACCGAAAGGATTAAATATTGGTTGTTCTGCCTGTGCGGGGGCAATCGTTGCTCTTCTAGTAGGAGTAGTGGAATTTAGTGATGTCTTAGAAGTAATAGACATTACCTGGAACGCGACATTATCGTTTGTTGCAATTATTCTTATTTCATTAATTTTAGATCAAATCGGTTTGTTTGAGTGGGCAGCTCGATTGCAAAGGGAGATGGCAATCATTATGGAAATAAAGTAAATATGGTTTGTGCACCTGCACTTTCCTCACCATAAAATCCTCACAAAAGAAAAAGAACCCTTGCTACACAAGGGTTCTCGAGATGGAGCATACCGGGCTCGAACCGGTGACCTCTACGCTGCCAGCGTAGCGCACTCCCAGCTGTGCTAATGCCCCAGACGTTTATTATTATATCTAGTTTGTCCTTTTATTTCAATCTTTTTGTTCAAAAATCTTTCCAGCCAAAAAAACAGGAGCAAGATGCTGCTCCTGTTTAGACAAACGTATGTTTTTTGGCAAAGTCGATAAAATATTCGAGTGCTTTACTGTTGGCCAAGGACCCTTTGTTTACAACTTGTTCCGCCGGTTGTCCCATTAATATTTTCTTGATTGGCACTTCCAGCTTTTTCCCGTTTAAAGTCTTTGGCAAATCTTCAACTTGGTAGATTCCCGTCGGCACATGTCTAGGGGAGCATTGAGTCCGAATCTGATAGTTAATTTTTTGGATTAATTCATCAGTTAGCGTATGACCGTCCTTCAGCACAACAAATAACGGGGTGGAAGATTCGCCGTTGTTTTTCGGAATATCGACAATTAAACTATCTTCAACTTCGGAGACGCGGTCTACAGCACGATAGATTTCACTCGTGCCGATTCGTATGCCGCCGCGATTAATCGTGGCGTCGGAACGGCCGTAAATCACACACGTATGACGTTCCGTTATTTTAATATAATCTCCGTGCCGCCAAATACCTGGGAACATATCAAAATAGCTTTCGTGCAGGCGGGTTCCGTCCGGGTCATTCCAAAAATAAATCGGCATGGAAGGCAAAGGCTCGGTTAAAACTAATTCACCAACTTGTTCTATTTGCGGCTCGCCGGCATCTGTGAAGCTTTCTACTTTTGCTCCTAATCCTCGACATTGCAGTTCCCCGGCATACACTGGCAACATTGGGTTTCCTAGGATAAAGGCGGTGCAAACATCTGTCCCGCCGCTGACCGATGCAATCCACAAGTCAGATTTCACGTTTTCATAGCACCATTTAAATCCTTCCGGCGGCAAGGGCGATCCTGTTGAACCGATGCATTTTAAAGCAGATAAATTAAAGCTCTCTTTCGGACGGATTCCCTTCTTCATACATGCCGTAATAAAGCTGGCACTCGTTCCAAACACGGTCATCTTCGTTTCTTCTGCCAATTTCCAAAGTCTTGTCTCATCCGGGTACATTGGATTTCCATCAAAAAGAATAATTGTACTTCCGGTAAGCAGTCCGCCGACAAGGAAATTCCACATCATCCATCCTGTTGTAGTAAACCAGAAAAAGCGGTCTTCTTCACCTATGTCATTATGCAAAGAAAGAGCTTTATAATGTTCGAGCAGGATTCCCCCTTGGCTCTGTACAATCGGCTTTGGTTTTCCTGTCGTTCCCGATGAAAACAGAATCCAGAGGGGATCGTTAAAGGATACATGTTCTACCGTTAATTTGTCTTGCTCAGCTTGAGTTGCCTCATTCCACGAGACAACATTAATTAGCGTGGAGAAATCTGCATGCTGATGTAAATAAGGAATAGCAATTGTTGCCTTTAAAGAAGGCAGTTCGGACTGGATATTTTTTACAATCTCCAGACGATCAAATTCTTTTCCGCCGTAGCGGTAACCGTCAACAGTAATCATTACCTTTGGCTCAATCTGTTTAAAACGGTCAATGACGCTTTGAGTGCCAAAATCCGGCGAAGCACTGGACCAGACTGCACCTAAACTTGCTGCAGCAAGAAAAGCAACTACAGTTTCGTAAATATTAGGAACATATGCAACGACCCTATCGCCCTTTTGTACACCAAGCTTCTTTAAAGTATGCTGTAATGCTGCCGTATCTTTATACAGTTTGTCCCACGTCACTGCCTGTAATGTTCTGTCTTCCGATGTATGTAAAATGGCCGTTTTTTGCGGATCCCGATTGCGAAAAACATGTTCCGTATAATTAATGGTCGCTTCCGGAAACCACTTTGCCCCCGGCATTTCATGGCTCGTAAGAACGGTGGAATAGTTCTCTTTTGCTTGGATGCTGAAAAATTGCCAAATCGACTCCCAAAATTCCTCCACTTCGTTTACGGACCAGTTCCAAAGAGAATGATAATCCGTAAACGATTTTCCTTTCTTTTCATTAACCCAGTTCATATATTGAAACATTTTGGATTGTTTCCTCTGTGACTCGGTCGGCTTCCAAAGCAGTGTCCCTTCTTTAATGTTTGTCATCCTATCCCCTCCCCTGAAAATTCTGACGATTAATTTAATTATAAAAAAATGTATTGCTGATGTAAAGGAAGGGGAAGGTAGTCAATTGCCTTCATATTTTGCAAATTGAACAAAAACTTGTTCATCTTCAATCAAACCGCAGTAAGCACATTGGATTCGGTATTTCGGACCGCTGTAAGTACGATGGAAGATTTCAACCGGCTCGTCTCGATATTCGGCAATTAACTCTCCGGATTGTGCATCGATTTTTATCGGCGTTGCAATCTGTTCAATGCGGTTAAACCGGGATCGGTTCGTTTTGCAATTTGGACAACGGTAAGGTTTGGTCATAAAAAACACCTCCAAGGTTATTTTTCCCTGGAGGATTTTGTTTATCCAATGTATGGTTGGTATGTAGCGGGATTTTTATGAAAACCACTTTTTCAGGCGCTTAAGAAAGTTGTCATCATTCTGTTCTTCTTCTTTTTTCTCTGTCCCGTTATTTTCTGGAATAAATATATTTTCTTTGTCAATGGCATAATCGTAGGTTAAAACAGCCCCTATATTTGTATCGCTCTCTTCATTTTGGATAATCGTATAAGGAATATTATATTTGTTTGCCAGTCTCTTTTCTTCCTTGAGAAAACGAATGTCTACTTTGCCGTTCATTAACAATTTTGTTTTCGGATGTTCTTTCATCGCCTGCTCTAAATGGGCAATGCCTTTATCTGTCATTACTTGGCTAATTGTTAGAGCAAGAACGATTCTTTCTCTTAGCGTTCCTAAATATTTCCTTCTTTCATCATCCTTTGGCAGCCGGGTGCCGTACAAGCCTTCCGTTAAATAGTCATTCACATCTTTTTTATGCATTTGAATCGTTCCTTTTCAAAAAGCGATTCGACGTATCGAATCGCTTTTATAATTACAATGTTCTTCGCGCTTTTACCCGCCGTTCTGCTGCTTTGCTTCTTTCTTGCGCCTTCCTATCATCTATATCGGCTAATTCCTCGGAAAATTCAATATCGATTCCGTCGGAAACTTCTGTTTTAGGCGTTTGCGCAAGATATTGGTTCTTTTTATTCCGATGCTCATCCCTGCCCATTTGAATCACCTCTTTAAAAAGATGTGTTCACGGATAGTATGGGCAAGATGGGATTGTTTAATCTCGACATGCGTAAGTATAATTTGCCAATGCAATGCTACCGTCTGTCGCCGCCAAGCAGATCAAACAATCCTCCTGCGAGGCTGCCTTCTCCTTTGGATTCCGAGCCGGGACGTTGGGGTGCGGCTGCAAATACTCTGCTCGCGAGCCTGCTGAAAGGAAGGGACTGAATCCATACGGAACCAGGGCCTCTTAACGTAGCGAAAAACAGTCCTTCCCCGCCAAATAGAGCAGTTTTTATTCCGCCGACAAATTCAATATTATAGTCAACATCGCTCGTCATCGCGACAAGGCATCCGGTATCAACCCGAAGAACTTCTCCCGGTCCCAAATCTTTTCTCTGGATTGTTCCTCCGGCATGAATGAAGGCTAATCCGTCACCTTCGAGTTTCTGCATAATAAAGCCTTCCCCGCCAAAAAATCCGGTGCCGATCCGTTTTTGAAACTCAATACCGACAGAAACCCCTTTTGCCGCAGCAAGAAATGCATCCTTTTGGCAAATTAATTTTCCATTTAATTCACTAAGGTCCATCGGAATTATTTTGCCCGGATATGGGGAAGCAAATGATACGTGGCGTTTTCCCATTCCTTCATTTGTAAAGGTTGTCATAAACAGACTTTCGCCGGTAATTAACCGTTTTCCGGCACCAATTAATTTATCCATGAAACTGGATTGTTTTCCAGATCCGTCGCCAAAAATCGTTTCCATCCGAATTTGGTCTTCCATCATCATTAAGCTTCCCGCTTCGGCAATAACCGTTTCCCCCGGGTCCAGTTCCACTTCGACAAACTGCATATCGTCGCCATATAATTTGTAATCAATTTCATGTGTATTCATCACTTCAGCTCCTTTTTCAAATCTTAACTATAATACGCCCAAACGATAAAAAAGATTCACCAAGATCAGCGAAAAAGCACCCTGGATGGGTGCTTTTCTTAATGGGGCATTTGGTTTTGTATCGGCTGGAAGGCGTTGATATAGTTTTGCATATCTTCCTGTTTCAATTGCGGTACTTGGTAATAATGGTGTTTGTTTTGGTATAAAAAGATTTCGTAGGCCATTTCGATAATATTTGGAATGCTGTCGGCAAATACCCTCCGCATCACCGGGTTAGTTGATTCCAACGCCGCCAGCGTGAAGGCGGAAGCGCAAGATTTTAAACAGCCCATCATAAAGCCGGATATACATTCGTCATTAATTTCATTTAAGGATTGGGCTGGTTTTTTCGGCTGGGAAGGCTGCATGCCGTATATCGTATTGTTGCTCGGTTGGGAAAAATTGTACGTTTGTACTTTGACAGCAGGTTCCTGTCCGGTTTTTAATGTTTCGACGAGACTGTTGTAAACTTGGGTTAAATAGGCTTTTTGTTTGTTTAATATCGTTTTCAGCTCAGGGTCTTGGATGTGCTGTTCGTAAAATAAATATTGCTCCATACCGGCAACAAGACCGCCGATAGCTTCATGGGCATCAAAAAGCTCATGGCCGCCGTGGCTAATTTCCGCCGGCATTTGTGAAGAACTTTGAAAATGCTGGTTTTGCTGTTGATTATGCAATAATATAACCTCCTATCTTTTTTTCCTCATTATTTTGAGCAAGAAAGTAATCCTTATTCCCTATGGAGAAATGAAAATTTACTATTTTGATAAAATATTGGAATGTATGCTAACATATGGTAAAAGGCAAAAGGGGGATGGTCATGCAGGAAAAGGAGCCGATTTACTTAGGTGACAGAATATATTTAATTGATGGTTACGATATGAATATTCCTTATCGGACAGGTACATATGTCATTGCTGAAGAAGAATTGACCCTTGTTGAAACAGGACCAAGTCCATCGATCAAGCATGTAAAAAAAGGATTAGAAAAATTAGGATTTCGATTAGACGAAGTAAAATACATTATTGTAACCCATATCCATTTAGATCATGCCGGCGGAGCAGGATTGCTGCTGAAAGATTGTCCGAATGCACAGGTGGTCGTTCATCCTAGAGGGGAAAGACACCTGATTAATCCAAGGAAATTGGCTGCCGGAGCGCGAGCGATTTATGGGGAAAGTTTTTCCGACTTCTTTGATCCAATTATTCCGATACCCGAAGATCGGCTAATCGTAAAAAATGAAGGAGATACACTGGAGATTGGACCGGACTGTACTTTAAAATTCCTTGATACACCGGGACATTCAAGACACCACTTTAGCATTTATGACCCGGTAAGCAACGGCATTTTTACGGGGGATACGGTCGGTGTATTTTATCAGCAAGTGGTGCCTGACGGAATCGAATATTATTTGCCGTCAACATCTCCAAATCACTTTGATCCAGAGGCAATGAAGCATTCCATTGAGCGAATTCGGGCAATGAAGGTAGACCGGATTTATTACGGGCACTTCGGCATGACCGAGAATGTGGATGATGCATTGCAGCAAGCCCTTGATTGGCTTGAGGTATTCGTTGATGAAGGAGAGCAAGTAATCGAAGAAAAAAAGGGATATGACGTCCTTGCCGAAAGACTGATGCAAAAAATTAAAGAAGACCTTCGGGATAAAGGGATACCTGATGATCATCCGGTTTATATTGTCATAAATCTAGACATGCAAGTATGTTCCTTAGGAATTATCGATTATTTTCTGAAGTTAAAACAATAAACCCAAGAGGAGTTATTCAAACAAGCCCTAGAATAACTCCTCTTTTATGTTTGAGGAAACATCTGCTGCCCTCCGCCTTACAGATCAATATTTAGCAAAATCGGACAGTGATCACTTCCGTACACATCTGCATGTACTTGGGAATCTTTCAGGACAGATTTAAGCCTTTCGGAAATAATAAAGTAATCAATCCGCCAGCCAATATTTCTTTCCCGCACCGTCTTCATGTAGGACCACCAGGTGTATACATCTTCCTTTTCCGGGTATAAATAACGAAACGTATCGATAAAGCCTGCTTCTAAAAGGCGGGTCATTTTCCCGCGTTCCTCCTTTGTATAACCGGAATTTCCTTCATTTGATTTATCGTTTTTCAAGTCAACGGGCTGATGGGCTACGTTTAAATCGCCACAATAAATGACCGGCTTCTCTTTGTCCAGTTTACGAAGATAATCAAAAATATTGTCCTCCCATTTCAGGCGTTCGGCTAGTCTGGAAAGATCCCGTTTTGCATTTGGCGTATATACATTGACTAAATAAAACGTGTCAAATTCTAACGTAATAATACGGCCTTCCTTTTCGCCAATTTCCTCTCCCATCGTATAGGAAACGGCATTCGGCTTCCTTTTTGTGAAAACGGCTGTACCCGAATACCCTTTTTTCTCTGCATAGCTCCAATATTGTTCGTAGCCTTCCAGTTCCAAATCTATTTGACCTTCCTGCAGTTTGGTTTCCTGAACACAAAATATATCAGCATCTGCCTGATGGAAAAAATCTAAAAAACCTTTCCGGACACAGGCACGCAGTCCGTTCACATTCCATGAAACAATTTTAAGCATAACTATTTCTCCTCTGCGAATAGGTTATCTTTATAAAAATCATCATTTTCTTTTGCCCTTCCATTTTAACATAGCACGAGAGCGAAGTTTGGTGCATTATGTGAAGGAAAGTCAGTTTATGGAACATTTTGATTTCCTAGGAAATATTTTTGGAAATGTTGTCGAAAACTTATAAAAAATTTGTTGACAACAAACTGTATTAACCATATAATACACAATAAGAATGTATTAACGGGTTAATACACTTTTTTCATATCCATGGTGTATTAAGTGATTAATACACGAGGAGGGTTAGGAGCTGTTGAACATGAATATTACCTTCAATAAACGGGATCCGCTCTATGTTCAAGTTATCCGATATTTTAAAGAACAAATCGCGACAGGGGCATTTGAGCCAGGCGAAGAAATCCCATCCAGAAGAGAATTGGCATCTAAATTGAAAATTAATCCAAATACGGCACAGCGTGCTTATAAGGAAATGGAGGAAGAAGGATTGATTTATACGGAAGGCAATAATCCGAGCAAGGTGACAAAGGATATTGAGAAAATTGCGTCGGTCAGACAGGAGATGATTATGGAAGCGGTAGATGCTTTCGTTCACGCCATCCGGCCGATTAATGTATCGCTGGATGAAGTAGTCGGATTAATTGAAGCAAAGCTTAACGAGGAACAGGAGGGGAGAAAATGATTGAAGTAAGAGAAATAACAAAGAGATTTGGACGGAAAGAAGTGCTGAAAGGGGTGTCCTTTACCGCTGAGAAGGGGGAAATTACTTGCTTGATCGGGGTTAATGGCGTGGGGAAAACAACGGTTATGAATGCGATTATGAATTTGACTCCGATTCAAAGCGGGGAAATATTAATTGACGGCCAGAAAATAAACAAGAGAAGTTATGAAAAGATCATGTTTATCCCGGATGCCATTACGATGCTTCCCCAAATGACGATTCAGCAGGCAATGCAATTTATGGACGACTTTTACGAAAGCTGGAATGAAAAGCGGGCAAAGGAATTGCTTGATTTCTTTAAGCTGGAAGAAGGCAACAAAATATCCAATTTATCCAAAGGGAATACGGCCAAAATTAATTTGCTTTTAGGCCTTGCGTTAGACGTCGATTACCTGTTGATGGATGAACCTTTTTCAGGGATTGACATTTTTAGCCGGGAGCAAATTGCAGACGTATTTACGAGTCATTTAGTGGAGGACCGGGGAGTGATTATTACTACTCATGAGATAAACGATATCGAACATTTAATTGATAAGGTTGTTATTCTAAACGATGGTACGGTGGTGAAAAGTTTTTATACAGAAGAAGTGCGGGAGAAAGAAGGAAAATCAGTCATCGATGTCTTGAGGGAGGTGCACTTGCAGTGACTAATTTTTTCAAATTGCTCCGGTTTGAATTGGACCGTTTCTTTAAACTGTACATTGTTCTCATTGTCGTTACAATCGTGTCCCAGCTTGCTGGACTCGTTATCATATCGAAACTATATATGAGGCGTGCGAGAGAAGAAATAGTTGTGAACCAAAATTCGATGGAATCTTTTCTGGAGACTTACGGGCAATTTTCATTAGCGAATTTGACCCACTCCTTATGGTTTTTTGGCCCGATTGCGCTATGCATTGTCTCATTGCTTATATATGTGTTTTTTATCTGGTATCGGGACTGGTTCGGAAAAAACACCTTTATTTACCGATTGCTGATGCTGCCGACAGAAAGGCTCAATGTCTATCTTGCTAAAGCAATGACTATTTTTACCATGGTGCTTGGACTTGTTTCTTTGCAAATCGTCTTGATCTATTTGGAAATGAATTTGGTCCGCTTGCTCGTTCCGCGGGATTTTCGTCTTGATTTAACAATTCATGAGGTTATTCGTTCTTTTGACTATTTTAATATACTGATACCCGATTCTTTTTTAGGGTTTTTAATTAGTTATGGAACGGGACTAATGGCTGTATTTGTCCTATTTACTGCGATATTAATTGAACGAAGCTATCGTCTGAAGGGCGTTTTTATCGGAGGACTATACGTGGCAGCATCCTTTTTCGTTTTTATAAGTCCTTTGATCCTTAGCGAAATATTTTTGCCAAGATTTTTTTACCCAATCGAAATGTTTTTGCTGGAAGTATTTGCCGGTCTAATTGTGATGACAGGAGCTATTTGGTTAGGATATTATTTGCTGAATAAGAAGATTAGAGTTTAGGAGGCTGGATGATGAAGCGTTACTGGAAGCTCATAATTTTAACTGCTGCAGTTATACTCATCCTTGGACTTTTTTATACGAAGACAGGAACAGCAAATGATAACGGTCCTTCCTTTACAATAAAAAAGATCCAAGGTAATGAAGAGGAAATAAGCAATATATTGCTCGATGCAAATTATCATCAAAGCAGAACGGCGGGGTCAGGACATAGTTTGCAGATTTCAGCAGAAGGAACAAAATATTTTAATGAACAATCTATTGCTGAACAACTATTTGGATTTGGCTGGGATAGGCAGATAGAAAGATGGCAAAAGGAATATCGCAGTTATATGCGCGGAAAATGGCCATCGTTAAGTTCTTTCTTTGAAAACGGCAAATTCTTAGCTTATGCTGATGTAAACTACAACTTTACAGGACCAATAGGCTCTTCAAGAGACTTTACCTTTGACATTGATATCCTTCATAAGGAAACGGGGGGCAGAGTGAAGAGGGAGACGGAAGTGCCAAACAGGAATCAGTATTATTCCATGAGTGTTGAGAATGTGCAGGTTACAGATAATGTATTAAAGGTATTTACGAGCAATCAAGTTGAACACCAGGGAAATCATGAAATTGAAATCCACGTCTATACTTTTGATATTCAAACAGGGGAACTGCTGGATGATAAGATTATCATAGAAGAAAAAGAATCACTGGATGCGAACCAATGGGCAGAAATCATGATTCTAAATAAACATGAACATATCGGAGAAGAAGAATATGTTTTGGCAAAGGTACTGAATGTCGAACACGTACAGGATGCAGAAAACTCTGGGGATTATGTGGAACAAGTTCAACAACTATATTTTGTATCGTATAACGTGGAAACGGGAGAAATCAAACAATTTGAGATTCCGGAAATAAAACCTTTTGCAGCAGCAGGAATTTCTCCAATTCCAGATAAGGCGCAAATTTCCGGCTCAACGGTCTATTTTGCAATCTTCACTACGGATGGAATAGATGTTTATTCCTATTCTTTAGAGACGAATAGCCTGCAAGGTTCTCAGAAAGTGCCGCTTGAAAAGTCATTTAGCGATTCTCCGGTGATAAAAGTGGCTCATGAACGGATTTATATCGTAGAGTGGATAAATAAGCGAGATACAGATAAGTCAATCATTGTTGCAGATGTGGAATCTGGAGAGATTGTTTATAGCGGACGGATTGAATTGCAGGAACCGGAAGCGCATTCTGGAGAATACGAATTGTATATTCATGATATTATCTTTAACTAAATTATACGGCCGGGTATCCAATCCGGCCGGATTTTCATTTTTGCAATCATTATACAGGGCAAAAGGCTTTCTCCTTTCCTATTTTTAGGCGTATCATTTCAGGAAAACTTTTTTTCTTAGAATCCGGATATAATTCCTAAAAATTGATGCCTGTCAATTTCATTTTCCTTCCTTTCCTATAAGATAAAACCATCAAGAGAAAGATAGTCGAAAGGAGCAAAAAAATGAATCGGCTTGTTCATCGGTATAAAACTCAAATTACAATGGTTTCCGGAGCACTATTAATGTTAGCCCTTACTTTTCATCTGGCAGGATATGTCAATTCCAGGCAAATAACACTTATTGCGGCAACGGTCATTGCCGGTGTTCCTATTTTAATTAAAGCTTTCCAGGCGTTGCGGATGAAAGCCTTTAGCATTGAATTGCTCGTAACAATTGCGGTAATCGGCGCAATTTTCATCGGGGAGTACGTAGAGTCCGCTGTCGTTACTTTTTTATTTCTCTTTGGGGATTATTTAGAAGCACGCACTTTACAGAAAACCCGCTCGTCGATAAAGCAATTGGTCGATATGGCGCCTCAGGAAGCTACGGTTATTCGTAATGGGAAAGAAGAGACAATCTCCATTGAAGAGGTGGAAAAAGGTGACCGGGTTATTATCCGATCCGGCGGGAAAGTGCCTGTCGATGGCATCGTTCTTTCTGGACAAGCATCCTTAAATGAAGCGGCAGTTACCGGAGAGTCAGTGCCAAGAACGAAACGATTCCGCGACAAAGTGTTTAGCGGAACGATAGTTGATAACGGATATATTGAAATTATTGCAGAAAAGGTTGGCGATGATACGACCTTTGCGAAAATCGTTGAATTGGTGGAAGAAGCACAGGAATCGAAAACAAAAACAGAAAAATTCCTAAATAAATTTGCGAATATCTATACTCCTTCCGTCGTTATACTATCGATTCTTGTTTATCTGTTAACGAGAGATTTCCATATCGCCATCACGTTTTTAGTCGTTGCTTGCCCCGGAGCTTTGGTCATCGGAGCTCCTGTATCCACAGTAGCGGGAATTGGAAATGGAGCAAAACATGGAGTTCTTGTAAAGGGCGGAGAAGTGATGGATACATTTTCGAAAGTAGATACCGTTGTCTTTGATAAAACAGGGACATTGACGAAAGGAAAACCGGAAATAACGGATATTAAATCCTTTGGAAACATTGGTGAGGCAGAACTGTTGCGGATGGTTGCCGCATTGGAGACAATTTCTGAACACCATTTAGGTCAAACGATTGTTCGAGAAGCGAAGAGGAGGAAAATATCGGCACTATATGAACCGGAGGATGGGGAAGTCATAAAAGGGAACGGAGTCCGGGGAAAGGTGGAAGGACGGATTCTAGCCGTCGGCAACCGGAAATTAATGAAGGCAGAACATATTGCCATACCGGATGAAGTGGAGGACTACGCCATCAACAAAGAAAAGGAAGGAAATACAGCCATTTTTGCTTCCGTTGATGGAAAAGTCGCCGGAGTTTTTTCGATAGCGGATCAAATTCGCGAAGATGCAATGAGTGCACTGGCAGAGATGCGCGAAAATGGAGTGAAAAAGATTGTCATGCTTACTGGAGACAATAGACATACAGCCGAACTCGTTGCAAAACAACTAGGAATTGATGAATATTATGCGGAACTGCTGCCGGAAGACAAAGTAACGCATGTGAAAAAATTGAAGGAAGAAGGACATATAGTAGCTATGGCTGGCGACGGTATTAATGACGCTCCGGCAATTGCAACAGCAGACATTGGCTTGGCCATGGGAGAGGGCGGAACAGATATTTCGATGGAAACAGCAGACGTTGTGCTCATGGCAGATAAATTAATGCAATTTTCCCATGCATATTCGTTATCCAAAGCAACGAGCCGCAACATGAAACAAAATACGTCCTTCGCTGTCGGTGTCGTATTCATTCTCTTAATTGGGGTGCTTGCTGGTTCGGTCCATCTTGCATCCGGCATGTTCATCCATGAAGCAAGTGTACTCCTCGTTATATTAAATGGCATGCGCTTAATTCGTTTTAATGATAGAAAGAGGAAGAAAAAAGAAATGGATTGGAAAGCTGCCCATGCATAAACCACACATTACTAATCCAACTTGCATCTGCAGAAGGTATAAAAAGGACAAAACTTGACATGAGTCAAGGATAAGTTTTCAGGCAACCTTTACAATTTAAGTAGAATAAAAGAAAGGGGAGATAATCATGGCAACTGTAAAGTTTCAATTAGAACCGTTAACTTGCCCATCTTGTGTTCATAAAATCGAAAAGGCGTTAAATAAAATGGATGGGGTAGAAGAAGCAAAGGTGTTATTCAACTCGAGCAAAGTAAAAGCGACATTTCATGAAGAAACTGTATCCGCAGAAAAATTACAGGAAACGATCGAAAAATTAGGTTATCCTGTAATAGATTAATGAAGTTCCGGTCAAAATACAGACCGGAACTTTCTTTATGGGAATTTTACTTTTTCTGTAAGCGGTTCTCCCGATAAACTGCTTTCAATCAAACGTTTGATTTCCTCCCGCTTTCCTTTAAAAAATAAGTCAACAATTTTGCTGCCGACAATCACGCCATCGCAATATTGGCTGAGGTAACGGGCCTGTTTTCCGCTAGAGACTCCAAAGCCTGCAAGTACAGGAACAGGGCTGTTTTCCTTTAATTGCCGCAAATAAGCAGAAATGTTTTCAGCATACGCGTTTCTTGCTCCTGTTGTCCCCATGACCGATACGGCATATAAAAAACCTTCCGTCCTTTCCGCAATCTTTTTTATTCTGTCGGGAGGACTGGTCATGGCAGCAAGCCGGATACAGGCAATGCCATATGCTGCCAAATGGGGGGAAATGATCCCTTCTTCTTCCATTGGTATGTCGGGTATAATCACCCCATCCACACCACTCGCAAAACAATCGCGGGCGAACTTTTCTATGCCGTATTGAAAAATCGGATTAATATAGGACATTAGAATTATAGGAACCGTGTATTTTTTTCTGATAACCGAAAGTTTTTCCAGCACCGAAGCCAGAGTCGTACCGCTTTCTAATGCCCGAATTCCAGCCTGTTGAATTACAGGGCCATCGGCAATCGGATCCGAGAAGGGGATGCCGAGTTCTATCGCGGAAACACCGCACTTTTCCAGAAAGGCAATCTTTTCTTCCAAGGTGTCTAAACCGCCATCTCCCGCCATCATATAAGGAACAAACAGTTTTTCCTTTGCCGCTAATTTTTCCCGGAATATCTTATCAATTCGTTCTTTTCCCATGTTAACGCCCCTCCAGTCTCTGTTTTACTTGTTCTACATCCTTGTCCCCGCGTCCCGACAGACAGACGACAAGGGATTCTCCTGTTTTCATTTCCTTTGCAAGTTTTATCGCAAATGCCACTGCATGGGCGCTTTCCAAGGCGGGAATAATTCCTTCCGATTTAGCGAGAAATTGAAAGGCTTCTAACGCTTCTTCATCGGTTATGGCTGTATAGGTTACCCGGCCGATCTTCTGTAAATAACTATGTTCAGGCCCAACCCCAGGATAGTCGAGGCCAGCGGAAATAGAAAAGGCCTCTTGTATTTGTCCGTCTTCATTTTGCAGCAACTTGGAAAGGGAACCGTGTAAAACCCCCTGTTTTCCTTTTGTTAATGTGGCTGCGTGTTTATTCGTTTCAATTCCATGTCCTGCAGCTTCTACCCCAAAAAGCCTTACGTTTTCCTCTTTGATAAATGGATAAAACATCCCGATAGAATTACTGCCGCCGCCGACACAGGCGACGATTGCCTCTGGAAGTTTACCTGCCTGTTCCATCATTTGCCTTTTCGTTTCCTTGCCGATTACTGACTGGAAATCTCGGACGATTTTCGGAAAAGGATGGGGACCGACTGCAGAACCGAGAATATAATGGGTGTCGTCGACGTGGCTGACCCAATAACGTAACGCTTCGTTCGTTGCATCCTTTAATGTTCCGCTTCCTTGGGATACGGTCCGAACTTCGGCACCAAGCAATTCCATGCGGAAAATATTCAATTTTTGTCTTTCCGCATCTTCCTTCCCCATAAAAATAGTGCATTGCAGCCCGAATAAGGCACAGACGGTGGCAGTGGCTACCCCGTGCTGGCCAGCGCCAGTTTCGGCAACGATTTTCTTTTTCCCCATGCGCAAAGCTAACAGAGCTTGGCCGATCGTATTATTGATTTTGTGAGCTCCGGTATGATTTAAATCTTCCCGTTTCAAATAAATATCGGGCCCGCCGAGAAGGCTGGTGAGTTGTTCGGCAAAATAAAGGGGGGTTTCTCTTCCGACATAATGCTGCAAATAATGATGGAATTGCCGGTGGAAATGCGGATCATTTACGGCTTCCTCATACGCTTCCTCCAGTTCAATCAATGCCGGCATCAATAGTTCAGGCACGAATTGCCCGCCATAATTGCCGAAACGTCCTCTTTCGTCAGGCATTGTATATGCTGTCAATTTTTTCATCCTTTCTTTCGTTTTTAGTGGCATGAATAAATTGTTTAATTTTCTTAATGTCTTTTGCTCCGTTTGTTTCTACCCCGCTGGATACATCCACTCCTGCGGGTTTTACGACACGGATTGCTTCCTGTACATTTTCTGGGTTTAATCCTCCGGCTAAAATTAGTTTGCTGGCATCTAGGTTAAATTTATCGAGCAGTTTCCAGTCAAAGGATTTTCCGGTTCCGCCGCCAGGACTATCGATTAAATAATAATCACAAGGATAATTCATTATATTTTTTATGCTTTTGTCTTTTACGGAAAAGGCTTTAATGACAGGGCGGGGGAGCTGTTTCGACACAGCTTCTCCTTCATCGCCATGGAGCTGTAAATAATCTAGGCCGACATATTCAGCAATGTTCACCATTTGCTCCACCGTCTCATTTACAAAAACTCCAACGGTTTTTACCGATGAAGAAAGGGACCTGGCAATCATCTTTGCCCTTTCCGGTGTAATTTTCCTTCTGCTTGCAGCAAAGACAAATCCGATAAAGTCAGCCCCTGCCGCTGCTGCCGCCTCCGCTGTTTCTGACGTCGTAATACCGCAAATTTTTACGAGCATCCCGGTCCAATTCCTTCCTTGGCCAACGGAACTTGCAAGTCCTGAAAAGTCTGTTTCAAATTCTCCGCCTGCATTAAAGTTTCTCCGACTAAAATTGCCTTTGCTCCCGCATTGCGCAAGCGGTAAACATCATCCCGACTTTTTATTCCGCTTTCGCTTACCAGGATGGAATTATTGTTGGTTACATAGGAAGCGAGTCTTTCCGTCGTTTGCAAATCAACTGCAAACGTCTTTAAGTTGCGGTTATTAATACCGATAAGGAAAGGATTTAATTTCATGGCCCGTTTCATTTCTTCTTCATTGTGAACTTCCACGAGCACTTCTAAATGCTCCTTTTTAGCGTAAGTAAAAAGACTGGTTAATTGTGTATCCTTTAATGCAGCAGCAATTAAGAGAATCATATTTGCCCCCGCCGCTTTGGCCCGGTCGATTTGGATGGGATCAATAATGAAATCTTTACATAATATGGGCAGGCTCACCGCCTCCCGCACTTTTTCCAGATCTTCCATCGATCCTTGGAAAAAGGCGGAGTCGGTTAATACAGAGATAGCTGCTGCTCCCGATTTTTCGTACTGTTTTGCCTGGAAAACCGGATCAACTTTACTGTTAATTTCTCCTTTGGAAGGAGAGGCCCGCTTGATTTCTGCAATAATTGAAATTGTCTCGGCTTTCCGCACCTGCTCGGTAAAAGATGGTACTTGTTTTTCCTTTACGACCTCCCATTGCTGTTTCTGAAACAGTGCTATTTCCCTCTGTTTTTCAGCCAGGATCTTTTCTAATATCGACATTAAATCACTTCCTTTCTCTGCTTTTGGCTATACTTGATTAAATAGTGCAGCCTTTCGTAAGCCTTTCCTGACTCGATGCTCTCTCTTGCCAGCTCAATTCCTTCAAGAAGGGTGCTTGCTTTGCCGCTTGTAAAAATGCCTAAGCCGGCATTCAGAAGGACGGTGTTATAATAAGCGCCCTTTTTCCCTTTCAGCACTTGCACTAAAATGTCGGCATTTTCCCTCGAACTTCCGCCAACAATTTCTTCTTTTGAATAATAGGGAAGATCGACATCTTCCGGACGGATCGTAATGGAAGTCTGCTGCCCGTTGTCAATGAATAGAAGATGGTTTTCCCCGGATAAAGTTGCTTCGTCCATACTTCCTGCTCCATGGACGACGACTGCTCTTTTTCTTCCCAGTTTCTGCAAGGTGTCCGCTAAAATCGGCATTAAATCTTTCCGGTATACCCCCAGAAGCTGATAGTCAAGCGAAATAGGGTTCGTCAACGGACCGATGACATTAAACACCGTTGGAATCCCAAGGAATTTCCTGACGCGGGAAAAAGATTTCAACGCTTCATGGACATGGGGAGCGAATAAGAAGGCGATGTTGTTTTCGTACAATAATTCTTCAACTTGTTCTTTGGAAAAATATAAAGAAATACCAAGTGCTTCCAGTACGTCTGCACTGCCGGCTTTGCTCGTTATGCTGCGATTGCCGTGCTTGGCGACGGGAATTCCCGCACCTGCAATGACAAAGGCGGAAGTAGTGCTAATATTAAAGCTTCCGGACCGGTCTCCTCCGGTACCGCAGTTGTCCAGGGCATTTGGAATTGGAGAAGTTTGGAACGTAGACTGACAGCGGATGGCATCGACAATTCCGGCAATTTCCTCCGCAGTTTCTCCTTTCGCTTTTAATGCCGTCAGAAGGGCTGCGATTTCCGCATCGGTAGCCTGTTCCGTCAAACAATAGGTGATTGCCTCCTTCATCTCGTCAGATGTTAAATGCTGGTGACAAGTTAACTTTTCCAAGTATGCTTTCATTTTTTCATTCTCCTTTCTTTAATTTTGAGTTGTTAACGATAAGCCAGTAACCTTTTCCGTTAAAGATTTTGCCTTATTTAACGTCTCGAAATATTCCCTTTCCGGATCCGACTCAAGAACAATGCCAGCTCCGGCCTGCAAGTATGCTTTGTTCTGTTTAATGACGAGGGAGCGGATGGCGATGGCAAAATTCATGTCATGCTGATAGTTGATATAGCCGATTCCTCCCGCATACACTCCTCTTTTCTTTTCCTCGTATTGATTAATAATTGTCATTGCCTTATGTCTTGGAGAACCGGATACGGTTCCTGCAGGAAAACAGGAAAGGAGGGCGTCAAAACCGCTGCAATCCGGCCTTAATATTCCTTGTACTTCGGAAACAATGTGCATGACGTGTTCATACTTTTCAATCGCCATATTTGTTGGGACCGATATACTTTCTCGTTCACAAACTTTTCTTAAATCTTCCTTGCTTAAGTCGACTAACATTCGGTGTTCTGCCAATTCCTTCGGATTTTGGAGCAATTCTCTCGTAAGCTGTTCATCTTCCTGTATCGTCTTTCCCCGGGGTCTTGTACCGGCAATCGGATTCGTTGTCACCCTTTTTCCTTCAACTCGAATCAGACTTTCTGGAGAGGAACCAAGCAGGATATAATCGTCAAAGTCGATATAAAACATGTACGGAGAAGGATTCTTTTTTCGCAGCTGTTGATAATAGGAAAAGGGGCAGCCGTTTACTTCGGCAATAAACCGCTGGGACAGTACGACTTGTCTTGCTTCCCCATTTTGAATCAGCCTTTGGATTTGCTGGACCTTTTCGATAAAATCTTCTCTTGCTGTTTCTGCCTGAAAGCGGAAATCCGCTTGTTTATCGGATGGGAGCGCAATCGGTTTCTCTATCGCTTTTTGCAAATAGAGCAATTCCCGGTCCAGTTCCTCCTCGGGTTTGCCATGAATGTTTACTGCAACAATGTAGATTTTATTCTTTCGATGATCCACAATAATCGTATTTTCATAGAGCATAAAATGGACGTCGGGCATCTCCAAATCATCGGGCAATGGTTCGCCTATATTTTCGTATTGCCGGATAGCGTCATATCCGATATAGCCAATACCTCCGCCGTAAAAGGGAAAGGGCAGGGAAATATCTGCAGCGGGAAAATGGTTTTTAATAAATTCCAGCGGAGGTTCCTGGACGGTTAGCTTCGTATTTGTACATCGGTCCATCACAATCGTTCTACTCCCAGTCCCGATTATTTCCTGATATGGGTTCATTCCGATAAAGGAATACGTTCCCTTTTTTTCATGCCCAAACGTACTTTCCAGCAAAAATTTTTTTCTGCCCGAAAGCTTAAGATAAATCTCTGCCGGGGTTAATTTGTTTGCCGGGAGTTCAGCAAGTTTATACATACACATCTTGATAACTCCTTTCATATGGAAATAAAAAAACCTCGATAAACACAAAACAAGTGTTTATCGAGGACGATCCATCACCGCGGTGCCACCTCGTTTGGAAAAGACTTCCCAGCTCGTTCAGATACAGGATTATTACTAATCCGATATCCTATCCGTGTAACGTCGGAACAACGGGCATCCCTACTGAAAGCTTCAGGAAGCCTCTCGTAAGTCCATTCAGCAGCCGTCCACATGCCGGCATCCCACCATCACCGGCTCTCTGTAATGCTTCTCGGTTGCCTACTCCTCTTACTCATCGATTTCCATGTATTTAATTTTTATATGCAAAAAGGCCCCCCATCCGTAAAGGACGAGGGACCGCGGTGCCACCTTTATTAGCTATTAAAGCTCAACTCTTCATATCAAGCGTAAAGCTTAATATGTGTCTTTTGTAACGGAAAGACGTAAACCGCCAAAGCCTACTGCATCCATGATGGTTCGGTTTGGAGCTCAGAAGCCCATTCATCTATTTTGGACCACGCTGGTTCGCACCACCCACCAGCTCTCTTCTGTGGCAAAATAGACTACTCTTCTTCATCATTGCCTGTTTATTTTAAATATTAAAACATATAATAATTCAGTTTTTTTCAAATGTCAATAGCATTTACAAAAATTATTTTTTCCCAAGAAGCTGTTCATACGTCATAAACTTCTTTGATACAGGGATTCTTTCCTTGCGGACAGGCTGTTCCTCAAAATAGCCAAGATGAAGGAAGCCGACAATTTTTTCGTTTTCCTGAACCCCTAATAGTTCTTTCACCTTTGGAAAATAAATATGAGGGTTCGTCTTCCAGACGACGCCGAGATTCCGTTCCCATGCAAGCAGCCAGAAGTTTTGAATCATAGCCGCCGTTGCCCCGAAATTTTCATCCTGTTTTTTAGGCATATCTGAGTTTTCCATAATGACAACGAGAATCGCTTGCGGTTCATTTAAGTATGCTTCCCGGTTGGCTTGCATTTCTTCCGGATAAGCTGCGGCAACCTTTTTCGCAAAATCTGGCAATGCTTTCTTGCTAATAAAGATAAACCGCCACGGCTGCCTCATCCCGTGGTTTGGAGCCCAAATCGCGGTATCGAGCAGTTCTCGGACTAATTTTTCGGAAACTTCTTTATCGATATACCCCTTTTTAACGGCCCGCCGATTGCGGATAATTTCTGCCAAGTATGTATGTTCCACTCCCATAACCTCTCTCACTGTTATCTGATAATTGTTTTCAATGATACATAGTAATCGATGGACTCCATATTATCAAGGAATTGGTCAGAAAACAAACACCCTTCACCATTTAGGCGAAGGATGTTTTCTCTTAAATTTCCTTTATTACCGTATTAGCATATGCATCATGCGGGAAAACGGTGCCGTCTTTCCCTTCAAACGCTTCCCGGTTTCCTATGTATTTGAACGTGCTTAAAGTATCACGGTAAGCCATCCGTTTAACTAGCTGCTTGCAAGTTAAATCGTTGCCTTGCTGATCTTTAAGAACTAACCCTGCTTTTTTCATGCCGTAAGTTTGCCCGGATTTTCGCAATTGGAAATATTCCAGTGACCACATAATCAGCGTCGGATTAATAACCGTATGAACAAACTCGTTTTTCACCTTTTTACGAAGCACCTGTTCCACACCCATTGTAACGGCTGCTGAAATTGCTGCATCAATAAAGTAAGCTTTGGCCCGCTTTTTTGTAATTGGTTTCATGTTATCGCTCCCTTAAATTATTTGCCATTGATACGATTGCAAAAGATAAAAAGTTTCATTATTTATTAGAATACAATAGTGAATGTTATGAATTTGTAACATTCATAAGTGTATATGTGAGTGCCGTCACAATTTGGATTTCAAGTTTGTGTATAATAAAAGGGAATAGGAGGGGAGCACCGTGACCTTTTATGAATTACTCGTATTTATCCATGTTTTTTCTGCCATTTTAGGGATGGGCCCGGGATTAGTGATGACTTTTGTCGTTACTAGCGCAAAGCCAAAAAATATGACCGAATTAAAACACGCCTTTGCCATCAGGAATTCCTTGCATATTTTAACGATGATCGGCGGGGTTTTGCTATTAGTAACCGGATTAATTATGGGTATCCTTAATCCTTATTGGTTTAGCCAAGGCTGGTATATTACTAGTCTCATATTATATTTAATTGCCCTATCCTTTGGGCCGTTTCTGCTGAAGCCCCGTTCCGTACCGATTAAAAAGTTATTTAAGACATACGAAGGGGAAGAAATACCGGAGGAATATTACCGGTTATCGAAAAGGCTTTTTCAAGTGGAACATGTGGAAAACTTGATTTTTGTCGTTATTATTACTTTAATGATTTTAAAACCATTTTAACAGATCGAGGGCTGCTTGTAGCAGCCCTCGATTATTGTTCTTGAGAAAAATATTCTTCTAAAGTGATATTGTTTTCCATAATGGCTTTTGCAGCTTTTTTGCCGACATAGCGGATATGCCACGGTTCATATTGATATTTGGTAATTTCTTCTTTTCCTTTCGGATAGCGGATGATAAAGCCGTAGTCGGCAGCATGTTCCTGCAGCCATTTGCCTTCCTTCGTTTCACCAAATTCAACGGTTAACTCGTAATTTACCGCTTCACTCGTAACGTCCATCGTCAAACCGGACTGGTGTTCACTTTCACCAGGCCTGGCGCTATATTTATTTGCTGCCTCTTCCCCATCCCGCTGAACATAATTGGCAAAAAGGGTTTCCTGGGTTTCATAGGAACGGTACCCGGATTGGGCATATAGTTTGATACCGTCCTTATCTGCCGCTGCAAATAATTTTTCCAGTGCGTCCGCCGCGACTTTCCGCATTTTTTTCTTCGGCAAATCTTCTGTAAACGGGAATCGGACATCCGGGACGACTAAATCGTCAGGTTCATAGTCAGAAGGCAACGTATTTTCCTTATTAATAATTGCCAATTGATCGTAGGGGTTGCCTAAAATATGTTTCCCTTCGTTCGTAAATACCGGTTCATCTACTGGCGGCAGAGCTTTTCCAGCTTGAATGCTTTCTTCGTTTTCAATATATTTTTCTAATACGGATTTTGTTTCTTTGTTAAATACTCCGAGGGCTGGCAGTTCATCATGCTGCAGCTGGAAATCGGTAATAGCCCAAGTTGTCGCTTCATCATAGATGCCATTCACGGTAATAGGATAACCGATACGAATTAGAGCTTTTTGCAATAATTCAACATCCCGGCCTTCGCTTTTTTTCTCCAGCTCTTGATCTGGTACAATTAATTCTTTCACTTCCTCTAACGTTTCCTTTTCTGTATTTTCATTTTCTTCCAGAGCAGGATTGGTTGTCGGATTTTCTTGTTGATTATTAGAATCGGAATGATCATTAGAACATCCGGAAATGGCCAAGAGTACAATTGTCAACACAAAGATGATGTTTTTTTTAAAATGGACCATGGATAAACTCCTTTATATGCAAGGGATAATCTTCACAGATTTTATTCTCTCACATAGATAAAATGCTTGGCAATAGGAAAATGGCGGGAAATCCTTCGGCTTATTTCCGTTGCTCCTGCTCTTTAAAGATTTATAGAAACAAGTGGAGAATGTATACGTTATCTCCACTTGTTCGCGTTACGATATTTATTTCGCTGCAAATAATTTGCATATTTCTACAATAACCTTTGTCGCTTTTTCCATATTATTTACCGAAATATATTCATATTTCCCGTGGAAGTTTTCTCCGCCAGTGAAAATATTAGGAGTTGGCAGTCCCATGAAAGAAAGCTGGGATCCGTCGGTTCCGCCGCGAATTGGTTCAATAACGGGTGTGATGCCTAAGTTTTCCATTGCCTGGCTGGCAATCTCAACAATTTCTTTTACTGGCTCAATCTTTTCCCGCATGTTGTAATATTGGTCTTTTAGCTGGAGTACCGCTGTACCTTCGCCATATTTTTCGTTTATTTCGGCAACAAATCGTTCTGCTGTTCGTTTTCGTTCTTCAAACTTATCCCGGTCGTGGTCGCGGATAATATAATGGACCTCGGTTTTTTCAACGTCTCCATGGATGGAAATTAAATGATAAAACCCTTCGTATCCTTCGGTATGTTCTGGAGCCTCAGCAGCTGGGAATTTTTGCACAAACTCCGCTGCGATTTTCCCGGCGTTCACCATTTTATTTTTTGCTGTACCCGGATGGACGCTGTTTCCGTTAAAAGTTACCTTCGCCTGGGCAGCGTTAAAACTTTCATACTGCAATTCACCGAGGGGGCCGCCGTCTACCGTATAGGCAAAATCAGCTTGAAACTTCTTTACATCAAATTTATGCGGGCCGCGGCCAATTTCCTCATCGGGGGTGAATGCTACACGGATTTTTCCATGTTTTATTTCCGGATGCTGAATCAGATAATGCATTGCTGTCATAATCTCAGCAATTCCGGCTTTATTATCGGCACCAAGCAAAGTTGTCCCGTCCGTCGTAATTAATGTATGTCCTTTATATTTCGCAAGTTCCGGAAATTCGTTTGGAGATAACACGACATTTAAGTCTTTGTTAAGAATGATATCTTCTCCATCGTAATTTTCTACGATTTGCGGGTTCACATTTTTACCGGTAAAATCTGTAGCCGTATCTAAATGGGCAAGGAAGCCAATCGTTGGCACTTCTTTATCCGTGTTGGCAGGGAGGGTTGCCATGACATAACAGTTTTCATCTACTTCCACTTCTTCCATCCCGATGCTTTTTAACTCCTCGACTAAGAGATTTGCTAAATCCCACTGTCCCGGCGTTGAGGGGGTCGTTTCCGACGCTTCGTTGGATTGGGTGTCAATTTTTGCATATGTTGTAAGCCGCTGGATCAATTCATCTTTCATAGAAAAAACCTCCTTATCGCTATGTTGAAAGTGCTTTTAATTATTCTACCACATCGTTCATTTCCTTTTGAATGATTAGCAGGAATCGGAGCGGGAAGAGCGAATTCATATAATAATGAAAGAGGAGGGGATATACATGGCGTTTACGGTAACGGCAGAAGAGCTTAAAAATGAGTTAGAACAAGGAACAAATGTCGTAATTATTGATGTCCGCTTTGATTTGCAGGAACCGGAAGCGGGGAGAAGGTGGTATAAGGAAGAACATCTTCCGGGAGCGGTATATTTAGATTTAAATAAGGATTTATCGAGTAAACCTGTGAAACACGGGGGGAATCATCCTCTTCCGGACGAAGGACGATTTGCCAAGAGATTAGGAGATCTGGGGATTGACCGGGAGACGAAGGTAATCATTTACGACCAAGAGAATGACATGTACGCCTCCCGATGCTGGTGGCTTTTATATTATATGGGACATGAAGAAATGTATATTTTAGAAGGCGGATTTTCACGCTGGAAAGAGCTAGGCTACGAAACAACAGAACAAGTGCCGCATTATCCGCAAAAGCAATACAATGCTTCTGTCCGACCGGAGCTGGTTGCAACGATGGAAGAGGTAAAGGAAAAGATCCGGAATAAAAGGGCAATTTTAATAGATTCCCGGTCGAAAGAACGGTACTTAGGACTGGAAGAGCCGCTATACGAAAAAGCAGGCCATATTCCGGGAGCAAAACATTATTTTTGGAAAGACGTCTTTACCGAAGGGGGAAAATGGAAGGATCCCTCGGAACTGGAAAAGCATTTTCAAACCTTGCCAAAAGGAGAGGAAATTATTGTATCTTGCGGTTCCGGCGTATCTGCCTGTCCCAATTTCATAGCGCTAAAACTGGCGGGCTATGAAAAGGTGAAACTATATCCCGGAAGCTTTAGCGATTGGATTTCTTACGAGGAAAACGAAGTTGCAACAGGGGAAGAATAATGTACCGTTGCCGAATGAAAAATATCCCAAGCCTAAGAAGGCTGGGATATTTTATATTAATTTAAAGCTTGAATACTTTTAATTCTGCTTTTAGCTGTTCCGCCAAGGCAGCTAAATCTTTTGCGTGATTTGCAACTTCATCCATGGAACCGGCGGTTTGCTGTGCGGATGCCGATGCTTGTTCGACACCTGCTGCGGATTCTTCCGAAATAGATGCAATTCCTTCAATGGTTGTGTTCATCGAATTGCTGTTTTCATTAATCTCTTGCAAGTTTTCCGAGATGGCAGCAATTTTTTCTGCCATTTCAGAAACAGCCTGCTGAATCGTCGTAAACTTCTGGCCGGTTTCTTCTATTTGCCGTGTGCCTTCTTCTACTTCTTTATAGCCAGTTCCTAAGGAATCTACAACATGATTAATCTGAGTATTAATGGCAGTTACAATCGATGTAATTTCTTCTACTGAAGAAGAAACTTGATCCGACAGTTTTCTTACTTCCTCCGCCACTACTGCAAACCCTTTGCCGTGTTCTCCGGCTCTTGCTGCTTCTATAGCTGCATTTAAAGACAATAAATTTGTTTGTTCGGCAATGTCTTTAATGACTAAAACTAATTTTTGTATTTCTAAGGACTGCCTGTCTAACTGTTTCACGTTGTCCACCGATTGGGAGACAATGGAATCGATTTGTTTCATCTGCTTCACAGATTTTTCCATTAATACTTTTCCGTCGTCGGTCAACGTGAGTACATGCCGCGAATTATTCTCGATGATTTGCCCGCTGTTTTCCGACTCCTGCACCATTTGGACAAATTCACCCATTTTTTCCGACAATTCAGATGCGCCGTTTGCCTGCGTTTCTGAACCGGCTGCCAGCTCTTGCATCGTATTGGCAATTTGTTCATTGCCCTCTTTTACTTCCGATGATGCAATCGTTAACTCTTCGCTCTTTTGGGCGAGGGAGTTACTTGCATCAATAACTTTTGATAAAATTTGATGGATATTATCTTTCATTTGATTAATTGCGGTGGATAGCTGGCCAACCTCATCTTTGCCTTGATACTGAATTGCAGGGACGTTTAATTTCCCGGCGGCGACATCCTTCGTCACTTCAACTAATTGGTGCAGACTGCGGGAGACTCTCCTGCTTATTAAGAACATCAGCAATAACCCGATGACAATTGCCACTAAATTGACAGTCAGCAGCAATAAAGAAATTCCGTTCATTCTTTCAGTTGTCGAATTAATTAATGCTGCTTCTTCTTCACTGACGATATCCATCAATTCCCTGACGTTTTCAATAATATCTGTACGTACAATAGTGGATGACTTTCTGCTTACGTTTGCCAGCAAAGTATCTTCATTATTGACATGTTGGATAATTTTTTTGATAAAACTGGAATGAATAATGCTTGTCATGGAACGGATATCTTCTAATAATTCCTTTTCTCTGTCTGTATTTGCTTCAGCAAGCAGCTTGTCCACCAGCTGAACAATCTCTTCTTGCTGCTGTTCAAATTTCTTTTCAAACGCTTTATCCCCGGAATTAATATAATCAGCGATATCGATATCCCGGGTTTGAATGGCGGTAGCTAATCTGGACATGTTCCGGACCCGTTCACTCTGACTATGAATCTCGGCAATATCATTCTTTCCGATATTTAATTGGAAGAAAATAATTAGCGTGGCAATGACAAACAGGATATTAACAATAAGCAAAGCAGCTCCAAATTTATAGCCGATTTTTAAATTTTGAAAAGAAAATTTTGTTCCTTTTTTAAATTTTGTTCCTTTTTTCTTTAGATTGTTTTTCCCCCGTGTTTTAATCTTCATTGTAACTTCTCCTTTGCCTGCATCACGAATAAATTTTTTTGTTTTATATGCCCTTTAGTTATGTAATATTAAGACGAAAACACCCTTTTCACAGCATCTTCGTATTCGTAAAAGTAAAAAGGGATGTCTTCCTCATTTAAGCCATGGTACATCGAGGCAGCAATCGATTCGTTATACCACTTCTGCTGCTCAAACCCTGCATTAAACTTTTCCCAGATGGAAGCGCCATATTGCTGCAGTCCTTTTTCTATTCCGAGCAAATTATCGAGTTTATCTGCGACGATTAAATATTTTATTTCTTTGCTGCTATTGTTTACCGTTTGAATTGTATGCTGCTTTCGTTCTTTCCAGCTTTTTCCTTTGTCTTCCGTATGTGCCGAAACGAGATTGGCTACCGTCGGACCAAATAATTTTTCAATATCTTCTATATTATAAGGAGTATCCTCAACGATGTCATGCAAATAACCGGCACATATTAATTCTTCGGAAAAACCTGCTCGTTCCAAGTATTGTGCAACTTGAATCGGATGATTGATATAAGGTTCATTGGAGATTTTGCGAATTTGGCCTTTGTGGGCTTCTGTTGAAAATGCTCTTGCCTTTTCTTTCAAAAGCATCTCTCCTCAATTTCTAATTATATTTTATAAACAGTAATGAATAAATACTAGTAAAGCAATTGTTGTGAGACTGTATACCCATTATTATACAATAAGAAGTCCTTTTGAAAAGGCTTTACTTTCAAATTGCGTGAGAAATGGGTAAACTATAAACATATATTTTATTCGTGGAGGCATTCAAGATGAAAAAAGAAATTAATCAGCGAAAAACGGAGCATATCCGTCTCTGTTTGACAGGAAGAGTGGAAGGGGTTAATAAAACGACAGGGTTAGAAGGAATTGAATTTATCCATAATGCACTGCCGGAAATTAACTTTCACGATATCGATATCCGAATCTCCTTTTTAGGCCGGGAATTAAAAGCGCCATTTCTAGTAAGTTCAATGACGGGAGGAACGGATCTGGCAATCACGATTAATCAAAACTTAGCGGTTGCTGCCGAGGAAAAAGGCTGGGCTCTTGCCATCGGTTCGACGAGAGCTTTTTTAGAAAGCGATGCTTATAAAGAGTCATTTCTTCTTCGCGAGCAAGCCCCTACAGCTCCATTAATTGTGAATTTAGGTGCGGTCCAATTGAACTACGGCTATGGTCCGGAAGAATGTCAGCAAATTATTGATAAAACGAATGCGGACTCCATTGTTCTCCACTTGAACAGCTTGCAGGAGGCGGTACAAGATGGAGGAGATTTAAATTTCGAGAATTTGCTACCAAAAATCGAGAAAGTGTGCAAAACGCTGGAAGTTCCTGTTGGTGTCAAGGAAGTAGGTTTTGGCATTGATGGTACGGTGGCAGAGAAGCTTTACAATGCTGGCATTGCATATATTGATGTAGCCGGTGCAGGAGGAACTTCCTGGAGTCAAGTGGAAAAGCTGCGGTCACGCAACCCGTTAAAAAAGCGGGCAGCTGAGGCATTTAACAGCTGGGGAATACCGACGAAGGATTGTATTGTATCGGTACGGAGCAAGCTCCCTAATGTGCCGCTCGTCGCCAGCGGGGGGATGAAAAATGGCATGGATGCAGCAAAGGCGATTACAATTGGGGCAGATATGGTCGGTTTTGCCCGTCATTTGCTAAAGGCTGCCACCGAGTCGGCAGAAGCGGTCATAGAAACGATGGAACAAATTGAATTAGAATTGAAAATGACAATGTTTGGTATTGGTGCGAAAAATATAACCGAATTAAAAAATACAAAACGTGTCAGTGTTATGGGGAAGTCATTGCTGGAATAACAGGAATCTAATCCATGACATCTATTGCTTTATGTACAGAAACAGCCGTGATAAAATAGTGTAAAGCTTTTTCAAACGGTTGATGCTGCTTTTCGACTTTGCATCTATGTGCATTTTTAAACTGGAGGAGGTGCTGAAATTGAAAATTGAAGTATGGTCAGACTTTGTTTGTCCATTTTGCTATATTGGTAAAAGACATTTGGAACATGCGCTGGAAAAATTCCCTCATCGTGATTCGGTAACGATCGAATATAAAAGTTTTCAGCTGGATCCAAATGCCCGGCATATTCCAGGAAAAAGTTTCTATGAAACGTTTTCTGAATTAAAAGGGATGCCGTTAAATCAAGTAATTGCAATGAATAAACAAGTTGGTGAACAAGCGAAAAAGGTAGGACTCACGTACCGCTTCGATACGATGCAATATGCCAATACATTTGATGCCCATCGGGTGGCGAAATATGCGGAAACAGCCGGCAAAGGAAAGGAAATAACAGAACGGTTCCTTTTTGCCTACTTTACCGAGTCAAAATTAATCAGCGACCACGAAACGCTGGCAGACTTGGCGGAAGAGGTCGGGTTAGACCGGGAGGAGGTACTGAACGTACTGAAATCGAATAAATATACGCGGGAGGTCCGGGAAGATATTGATGTTGCCCGGCAAATCGGAGTAAGGGGAGTTCCATTCTTCGTTTTCAATGAAAAGTATGCTGTGTCTGGAGCCCAGCCGGAAGAAGTGTTTGTTCAGGCGCTGGAAAAAGTGTGGGAAGAAGAGAAGGAAAAACCCGCACTGCAGCCTTTAAATCCGAAACAGTCCGAAACATCCTACTGTACCGATGAAGGGTGCGAAATAAAAGAAAAATAAGTCGATGGAATGCTGGCACATTTTGTGTCAGCTTTTTGTTTGGAATAAAGGCTGTTCATCTTAGTTTATATTGACGGAACTTATAATTCTGTTATACTATTAATTGACAACTAATTGATAATGAATATCATTCTTATTTAGACTTATTCAAAGATAATAACTATTATTATTTACATTTCTATAACCCGATAATTTAGGCAATACACACTTTGTTCAAACGTTTGTTTAAAATAATTAGTTAAGAGGCTTACATATGAGACTGTGGATGCTAATAATTGCAAGTGTTATCCTGTCATTTATTTCGCTATTTGTCGGAGCCATCGACATTAGGCCGAGCGACTTGCTTGATTGGGGTTCCGATGAAACACAAATATTTTTAATCAGCAGAGTGCCGCGATTATTGGCAATTATAATGGCAGGAGCAGGCATGAGTATTGCTGGTTTAATTATGCAAAGTTTAAGCAGGAATAAATTTGTTTCCCCGACGACAGCCGGAACATTAGATGCGGCTAAACTGGGAATTATATTGTCGATGCTGTTCTTTACAAACGCAACCTATATACAGCAAATTATTTTTTGTTTTATCTTCACCTTAATCGGGACATTAGTCTTTATGCAAATTTTGGATCGCATCAAATTTAAAGATGCTATTTTTGTCCCGCTGATTGGGATTATGTATGGAAACATCTTGTCTGCAATTACTACCTTTTTGGGATACGAAGCAAATATACTCCAAAATATTTCCTCATGGTTAATGGGGAGCTTCACTTTAGTTATATCCGGCCGCTATGAACTGCTGTACGTCAGTATTCCGGCCATTATTTTAGCTTATCTTTATGCGAATAAGTTTACGGTTGCCGGTATGGGGGAGGATTTTGCAAAAAACTTAGGATTAAGTTACAGGTTTGTGCTGAATCTCGGGCTAACCCTTGTAGCCATTATTTCTACATCGGTCGTCCTGACCGTCGGGGTAATTCCTTTCTTAGGCCTGATTGTACCTAATATCGTCTCTCTGTACTTGGGGGATAATTTGCGTAAAACAATACCGCATACGATGATTCTTGGAATTGTATTTTTATTAATCTGTGATATTGCGGGCCGTATTATCATTCATCCGTATGAGATACCAGTCAATATTACCGTAGCAGTCATAGGAAGTGTAATTTTCCTCACTATGTTGTTTAGGGGCAGAGCATATGCGAAGTAATCAGACGAAAATCATATTTCTGGCAGTACTGGCAATCATTTGTATGCTCTTATACGGATTTTATGATATAAAAGGCGGCTTTGATTACGCATTTCCAAGACGAGTCATTAAAATTGCGGCGATGGTTGTAACTGGAATTGCCATCTCCTATTCTACTGTTGTGTTTCAGACAATTACCCACAATCGGATATTGACCCCCTCCGTAATGGGGATGGACTCCATGTATGAAGTTGTTCAAACGTTGATATATTTCTTTGCGGGATCCATGTCGATTTGGGTAGTTAATCGATATTTAAATTTTGGGGCAGCAATCATTGCGATGGTCTTATTCGCCCTAATATTATACCGGTTTTTATTCCGAACCAATAAATATCCCATTTATTTATTGCTGCTGATTGGGATGATTTTAGGGACACTGTTAGGCAGTTTTGTAACGTTCCTGCAAGTATTAATTGACCCGGTGGAATATCTCAGCTTGCAAACTCGATTATTTGCCAGTTTTACCAATGTGAAAGCAGAGCTTTTATATATTGCCATGGGTATTTTGCTAATCGCATTTATTTATGGTTTTCAGATTATGAGCAAATTGGATGTTATGTCACTGGGCCGTGAAAACGCAATTAACCTTGGGATTAACTATGATCGGATGGTAATGAATATTTTAATCCTATCATCTGTACTCATTGCCACATCCACTGCTCTAGTTGGCCCTATAACATTTTTAGGCTTAATCGTAGCCAATCTGTCGTATCAGTATTTAGCCACACATAAACACTCAACATTGATTTTGGGTGCCAGTCTGATAAGCGTCATTGCGCTCGTTGGCGGACAGTTTCTTGCCGAACATATTTTTGAATTGCGTACGACCATTAGTGTCATCATTAATTTTGTAGGCGGTATTTACTTCATTTACTTATTACTTAAAGAAAGTAGGTCTGCTGGATGATTGAAATAAAGGAACTGACAAAACGATTTGGTAAGAAAAACGTTGTAGATAAAGTTTCATTAGAAATTCAGCCAAGAGCCATTACATCGATTATTGGTCCGAATGGAGCCGGAAAATCAACATTGTTATCCATGGTGAGCCGTTTATTAGACGCGGATACAGGTGAAGTATTGCTCGATCAACGAACAGTAAAAAAATGGAAATCCGAGGAATTTGCCAAACGGGTATCCATCTTAAAACAATCCAACTACACAAATGTCCGCATTACCGTTCGGGACTTGATTTCTTTTGGCAGATATCCATATTCGAAGGGACGTTTGACAGAGGAAGACAAAAAGCATGTAGAACAGGCAATTGATTATATGAATTTACATGATTTGCAAGACCAGTTTATTGATGAATTGTCCGGCGGTCAAAGGCAGCGGGCATTTATTGCCATGGTTATTGCCCAAGACACGGATTATGTATTGCTGGATGAGCCGTTAAATAATCTGGATATGAAACATTCAGTACAAATTATGAAAATTCTGCGCAAATTGGTGGATGAACTTGGCAAAACCGTTGTTATTGTACTGCACGATATTAATTTTGCGTCGGTATACTCCGATCGCATTATTGCTTTGAAAAATGGAAAATTAGTGAAGAACGGACCTACGAAAGAAATTATTAACTCTGAATCACTCCGTGAAATATATGATATGCATATCCCGGTCCAAGAACAGAATGGCTGCCGGATTTGTGTATATTTTAATTCCCATGCTTAATAATAAGAAGAGCCAGAGCATCCAACACCAAATGCCAATGAAATAGCCTTAGCCAATCCTCCTGTTAATGAAGATAAAACGAAACGTTCATAACAGGAGGTTTTACTAATGGGATATCAAACCAAATATGAAAGGAATCTTAGAAGGAAAATTTTCTTTATTTTTGTGCAAAATTAATATTGACGACATCGCTGTGCCGTCATATAATGAAGATGCCTATAATTGATAATGATTATCATTATCAATTCATTTAAATATGAAGGGGAGAATACATAATGAAAAATAAGAAATTATTAATTCTTATTTTTGCGTTGCTAGGTATTATTCTTGCTGCCTGCGGCGGATCTGATGAACCAGCGGAGGATCAAGCCAATGAAGAAGGGACAACAGCTGAAGAATCAGCTGACAGTGATTCCGGCTTTCCGATGACCATTTCTCCAACGGTTACTTCCAGCCAAAATAGAGATGGCAGCGAGACATATACGTTTGAAGAAGTTACCTTTGAATCTGTGCCTGAGAGAATTGTTGTATTTGATTATGGCTTTTTAGATACATTAGATGCCCTTGGAGTAGAGGGGATTGTTGGTGTGGCGAAGGATTCTTCTTTGCCGGCACATTTAGAGAAATATTCAGCTGATGAATATGGAAATATCGGAACTTTAAAAGAGCCGTTGCTTGAAGATATTGCTGCCCTTGAGCCGGACGTAATTTTTATTTCTGGTCGTCAAGCAACGTTTTACGAACAATTAAAGGAAATTACCCCAAATGTCGTCTTCGTAGGAACAGTTGATGATGACTATTGGAATACGTTTCTTGCTTCCGTAGATATTGCAGCTAAGCTGTTTGATAAGAAAGCAGAAGCAGAAGAATACCTTGCGAAAATTGATTCTGCTCTGGAAGAAATTAATGCTTTAGCGGAAAACTATGATACAAGTTTAGTCACCATGTATAATGAAGGCGAATTATCCGGGTTTTCCACCAACTCCCGATTCGGATATGTTTATGAAAATTACGGATTCAAACCGGTAACCGAGGATATTAACGCTTCCTCACATGGTTCTAACTTCGGTTACGAGGCGATCTTAGATTTTGATCCGCAAGTGTTATTTGTCATTGACCGTACTGCTGCAGTTTCCGGCAATTCCAATATCAAAGAAGATATTGAAAATGACATTATTAAACAAACGACAGCATACAAAGAAAATCGGATCGTTTATTTAGATGGTCCTCTTTGGTACTTAAGCGGCGGTGGATTACAGTCAGAACTTGCAAAAATCGAGGAAGTATTAGCCGAATTAAAATAAGAATGTAAATAAAACAATCGTTTGATCAAAGAGGGCTAGGACACAAGCTGTCCTAGCCCATTTTATTATGCATCTTTTTCTTGTCCTTCCTTTTCCATATGCCGTCTCTTTAATTCGGCTTTAATATCATCCAATGTGACACCCGCATGTTCCATTAAAACAAGAACGTGGTAGGTGAGGTCGGCAATTTCGCTGGTCAGCTCCTGTTTATCCGCATTTTTTGCTCCAATAATTACTTCGCTCGTTTCCTCTCCTACCTTTTTAAGGATCTTATCGACGCCTTTTTCAAAAAGATAGGCAGTATAGGATCCTTCTGTCGGATGCTGACGGCGGTTTTTAATAATATCGACAACCTGATAGATGATATCGTGAACCGGTTCTTCTTCCGCATACAAACTTTGATAAAAGCACGTTTCTTCACCGGTATGGCAAGCCGGGCCGAGGGGGGATACGTAAACGAGCAAAGCATCCCCGTCACAGTCATAGGCAATTTTCCGCACCTTTTGTTTATTTCCGGAAGTTTCTCCTTTATTCCACAGCTTTTTTCTCTTTCGCGAGAAAAACCAAGTTTCCTTTGTTTCTATCGTTTTTTGCAATGATTCTTTATTCATGTAAGCTAATGTTAAAACCTTGCCGGTACGGATATCTTGGACGATGGCAGGAATCAAACCGTGTTCGTCAAATTGCAATTCAGTGATACTGATGTCCATTAATAGCTCCCCCTTACAGGTATGTCATGCTGCTTTAAGTATGTCTTTAAATTAGGAATGGAGATCTCTCCATAATGGAAGACGGAGGCAGCCAAAGCTGCATCAGCACTGCCTTCGGTTAATACTTCTAAAAAATGCTCTTGTTTGCCGGCACCGCCGCTAGCAACAACCGGAATATTAACTGCACCGGCAATTTCCTTCGTTAAAGCAAGGTGATAGCCGTTTTTCTCCCCGTCCGTATCGATGGCATTGATGACAATTTCTCCTGCACCGGACTGCTCTCCTCGTTTCGCCCATTCTACCGCATCAATTTCGGTATTTTTTCGTCCGCCTTGGATAAAAACTTCCCATTTGCCAGGGGATGTTTCCTTTGCATCGATAGAAAGGACGATACATTGGCTGCCAAATTTATTTGCGCCTGCTTCAATAAGATCCGGGTTTGTGACAGCAGCGCTATTAATGGATACTTTATCGGCTCCGGAACGAAGGACGCGCTGGATGTCATCAACGGTCCGAATTCCGCCTCCGACGGTAAATGGTATGGAAATTTCCTTTGCAACTTTTTCAACGACATCAAGAAAAATATCTCTTTCTTCATTGGATGCGGTAATATCATAAAGTACAAGTTCATCTGCACCGGCTTCATTATATTGTTTGGCTAATTCCACCGGGTCGGCAACATCTTGGATATTTTGAAACTTTCTCCCTTTTACAACCCGGCCTTTATCCACATCGAGACAAGGAATTATTCGTTTAGCGAGCATTTTTTTCTGCCTCCAATACTTCTTCCAATTCAAGTCTTCCGTCATACAATGCTTTTCCGATAATCGCACCGTATATTCCCATAGCCGTTAATTTTTCCACATCATTTTTTGCAGATACGCCCCCTGAAGCGATTACCTTCATTGCGGTTGCTTTGTTCACTGTCTCTAATTCAGCAAAATTGGGGCCGCTTAGCATGCCGTCTTTCATAATATCAGTATAAACGATCGTATCAACGCCAATGGCCGCCAACTGTTTCACCAGGTCAATCGCTTTTAGGCCGCTGTCTTCCGTCCAGCCGTCCGTGGCAACATAGCCATTCCTTGCATCAATGGATACAGCAATACGGGAACCAAATTTTCCTACTGCCTCTTGGAGAAAGGAACGACTTTTAATTGCTGCCGTGCCGAGAATTACTCTTTCCACGCCGGCACGTAAATACTCTTCAACGACGGCTAGGGAACGGATGCCGCCGCCGGTTTGTATCGGGATATTTACTTGTTTTGCAATTTCCTTAATGGTCTGTCTGTTCACGTTTTCCCCTGTTTTTGCCCCATCCAGGTCGACGACGTGAATCCAGGAAGCTCCTTTTTTCTCCCACGTTTTGGCAACTTCGAGCGGGGAATTGTCATAAACCGTTTCTTTGTTATAATCTCCCTGGGTTAAACGGACACATTTGCCCCGAAGAATATCGATTGCTGGAAATATTATCATTCAATCATCTCCCTGAAATTTTTGAGTAATTGCATACCTGTCACACCGCTTTTTTCCGGATGGAACTGCATGCCGATGATGTTTTCTCTCTGTACGATTGCAGGAATCGGCTCGCCGTAATGGCTGCTGGCAACAACCGTATTTTTGTCATATGATGAACTAAGAAAATAGGAATGGACAAAGTAGACATAAGCGTTGCTGTCCACTCCTTTGCAAATCGGTCTGTCAAGATGTTTTATTAAGGTGTTCCATCCCATGTGGGGCACTTTCACCGTATTTGGAATCCGGGAGACTGTCCCTTTCAGCAAGCCTAAGCCTTCCCATTCACCGTTTTCGAAGCTTTTTTCATAAAATAATTGCATGCCGAGACAAATTCCTAATATTGGCTTGCCGCCGGCAGCTGCTTCATTGATTGCGGCTGCTAAATCCGATTGTTTCAGTATGTCCATTGCATCTTTAAAAGCGCCAACTCCCGGCAAAATAATAGCATCAGCTTCTTTCAGCTGTATTGGATCTGCCGTAAGGATGGAAGGCATGTTTAATTTATCAAGAGCAATTTGTAAACTTTTCGTATTTCCGGCACCGTAATCGATTATGGCAATCATCTTCGTTCCTCCTTGTACTTATAAAAGTCCTTTTGTCGAAGGAACCCCTTGAATCCTCGGATTTAATAAACTAGCCTGGTCCAGTGCCCTTCCGAATCCTTTGAAAATAGATTCAATACAGTGATGTGTATTTCTGCCGTAAGCTAATTGAATATGAAGATTTATCTTGGCGTTATTTGTAAAGCCTTGAAAAAATTCTTCCACTAACTCGGTATCAAAATTTCCTACCTTGTCCTTCAGTCCTTCGACACGATAGACGAGATATGGCCGGCCGCTAATGTCGACGGTAACGGTAGAAAGGGATTCGTCCATCGGAATCGTCACAGATGCATAGCGGTTAATTCCTTCTTTATTGCCGATTGCCTGATGAAAGGCCTGACCAAGAGCAATGCCGACATCTTCCACCGAATGGTGCTGGTCAACTTCTAAATCCCCGCGGCATTTTACAGTAAGATCAAAAAGTCCGTGTTTCGCAAGCAAGGTAAGCATGTGGTCGAAAAAGCCGATGCCTGTGTCAATGGAAGCTTTTCCCGTTCCGTCAATGTTTAATTCCAATTCAATTTCCGTTTCTTTTGTATTCCGGCTAATTTTTGCCTGGCGCATCAGTATCATCCTTTCTGATGGCAATTGCCTTTCCGTGGGCGGTTAAGCCTTCAGCAAAAGCCAGTTTTTCGATTTTTTCGGCATGTTGAAGGAGTGCTTTTTCCGAGTATCGAATAATGCTCGACCGTTTTACAAAATCATAAACCCCTAATGGGGAAGCAAAACGGGCGGTTCCATTTGTAGGCAATGTATGATTCGGACCGGCAAAATAATCTCCGAGCGGTTCCGGTGAAAAGTTTCCGAGAAAGATGGCTCCTGCGTTTTTTACGGAATGCATCCATCTTTCCGGATTTTTCACCATTAACTCCAAATGCTCCGGGGCAATATTATTAACGATTTCCATGGCTTCTTCCATGTTCCTGGCGATAATAATCATTCCGTTATTTTGCAGCGACTGTTTAACGATCGGGTGGCGTTCTAAAGAAATAGCCTGTTTTTCTGCTTCCGCCTTTATTTCTTTTGCCTTTTCCGCCGATGTAGTAATACAAATGGCTCGTGCAGATTCGTCATGTTCAGCTTGGGAGAGCAGATCGGCAGCTACATAAGGCACCGGGGCAGAATCATCTGCAACAACACAAATTTCACTTGGACCGGCAATCATATCAATCCCGACATCGCCGTATACCCATTTTTTGGCACGGGCAACATAAGCATTGCCTGGCCCGACGATTTTATCTACCCGTTCCACTGTTTCCGTCCCGTAAGCAAGGGCAGCGATTGCCTGTACACCGCCAATTTTATAAATTGTATCCACCCCGACTAAATCGGCTGCAGCAAGCACATATGGGTTTACTGTTCCGTCAGGCTGAAGCGGGGTTGTCATGACCACATTTGGAACCCCGGCAATTTTAGCGGGGATGACATTCATCAGCACGGTGGAGGGATAGGCGGCTTTTCCTCCAGGAATGTACACTCCTACTTTTTCCAGCGGAGTAATTTTTTGTCCTAGCATAATGCCGTTTTCTTTTTCAACAAACCATGATTTTTCTTTCTGTTCCCGGTGAAACGCTTCTATGTTTTCTTTTGCCCGCACTAACGCTTCAAAAAACAGAGGATCAACAAGCTTTTTCGCGTTCTTCTTTTCCTCTTCCGTAACGAGAAGCTCTTCGAGTTTAACTCCGTCATATTTTTCCGTGAAGTCGTATAACGCCTTATCTTTATCGGCTCGGACTTTTCGAATAATATTAAGCACGACCTCGTCGATAGCTTCCGTCATTTCTGTGGATGTTGTTGCCTTTTCTTCTTTCAGATATGCATCTGCGGTTACTATTCTCATTCATCAACCCTCCATTGCGGTACGCAATTGCTGAATGAATTGCTGTACTTCTTTCGATTTTGTAGCAAAGCTCGCTTTATTGACAATTAGCCGGGTGCTGATGGCGTCCATTTCTTCGTGGACTACTAAACCGTTCTCCCGTAACGTATTCCCCGTTTCAACGATGTCCACAATATAATCGGCAAGTCCTATAATTGGTGCGAGTTCCACAGAACCATTTAATTTGACCACTTCAATTTCCTGTCCTTTTTTCTGGAAATGTCTTCTGGCAACATTTGGGTACTTCGTTGCAATCGTCAACGGTTTGCCGGACGGCACCGTATGATTTGGTTTGCCTGCGACAGCAAACATACATTTTCCTATTTGTAAATCAAGCAATTCATAAACATCCGCTTCGGATTCCATAATATTGTCTTTCCCGACAATGCCAATATCCGCAGCTCCCTTTTCCACATAGGTGGGGACGTCTAATGCTTTGACGAAGATAAGCTTCATCGTATTGTCTTCATTGTAGAATAGGAGCTTCCGGGAATCTTCATGCAAATCCTGAAACCGACTCCCTGTTTTTTTAAGCAATTCAATTGTACTTTTTGCTGGTCTGCCTTTCGCCAAGGCAATCGTAATCCGTTCCAATTTAATTTTGTTCCCCCTCATTTTGTTTCAATAATTGCAGCAATTCTTCCATCGTTGTGAAAGGCTGTTTTTCATTCCCGCCGAGATAAGGCGATCGATCTCCTGAAAAATATACATGCTTTTTGGCAGGGAGCCCGGTGATATTTGTGATTACTTTGTAACCATAATTTCGCAGCTCATAGGACATGGACAGGGCTTCTTTTTGCCTGTTTTGATCGTAAAATATGCAAATATCGGCGGCAGAATCAACGGAAATATTTAGGCCTTGCTGTTTACGTGCCTGCAGAAGCAAATCAACATCAAAGGCAAAGCCGATGGCAGGCACAGAATTAGAAAACTGTTCTCCGAGGTGATCGTACCGGCCGCCCATCAGTACCGGCATGCCGACATTTCCTACAAACCCTTGGAAAATAACACCGGAGTAATAATTCATATGATTTATCAGGCCAAGATTAAAGAGAATATAGTCACTGGCGTTATAATCTTTTATCAGTTCATTAATTTCCATTAATCTCTGCAAAATATTTTCCATATTTTCATTTAAAGTCAGTTCTTTAGCCTGCTGAATAACTGTTTCCGGATCCCCATACATGACAGGAATTTGCCGAATGGCTTCTTTTGCCTCCGTACTAATCGTAAGTGACGACAAATAAGGTTCCATTTCAATGACATTTTTAGATTGGATAAGGGCTTTAATCTGCTCAAGCTGCTGGCCGGTTACTTGAATTTGTTCAATGATTTCCTTAAAAAAACCTGCATGGCCAACTTCAATTTTAAAATTTTTCAAGCCTAAATCTCTTAGCGTATGAATCGCAAGAATGATGACTTCCGCATCAATGAAAGGAGAATTTTCTCCGAAACATTCCACGCCTGCCTGGGTGCTTTCTGTAATTTCCCGTTGGCTATTTTGCCGATATACATCTTGGATGTAGAATAACCGCTGTTCCCGTAATAACGATTTGCTGATCATTTTCGTCAATGGAATAGTAACGTCTGGTCGGAGGACGAGGACGTCACCGGACGGGTCAATAACTTTAATCATTTCTCCTTTGCTCACTGTACCCGTAATGTTGGAATACATATCATAAGATTCAAAGGCGGGTGTTCTTATCTGCTGGTAGCCGTAGGTGGAAAAACGCTTTTTTATGACGGACATTAAATTCTCTTTTATTTCAAACTCTTCTATATTAGGATTATTGTAAGGATTTAGCATCGGTTAAACTCCTTTGTTATCATTCAATTAAAATATTTAACTTTAATACTTTATCACTTTAACAAAATAAAGTTATAATGTATTATATAGATGGATGGAAAAAAAGTCAATAATTGAGGAGAGATTAATAGATGTTTGATTACCATATTCATAGCGACTTTTCTGCAGACTGCAGCACTCGAATGGAAACGACGATACAAAAAGCGATAGAAATGAATTTAACCGAAATTTGTTTTACGGAGCATATTGATTATGATTATCCGGATAAAGATTGGATATTTGAATTTGACCTTCAGGAATACGACAAAAAGATAAAAGAACTGCAAGAGAAGTACCGGGGGAAGATTCAGATTAAAAAGGGCGTGGAAATTGGTCTTCAGCCACACCTTCTAGGAAAATATGAATCGTTAACAAAAACGGAATACTTTGATTTTATCATCTGTTCCATGCACGCAACGAGCGGAAAAGATTTGCATTCCGGGGCGTTTTTTGCCGGGAAGAGCGTAGAGGAAGCATATCGGATTTACTATGAAGAATTGTTCCATTGCATTAAAGAATACAAGAATTATAGTGTTTTAGGCCATTTAGATTTAGTGAAACGGTATACGGAAGAGAAAGCGGAGGATAACTTTTTTGATATCATTGCTGATATTTTTAATGTCGTAATTCAGGATGGAAAAGGGATTGAAGTGAATACTTCTGGTTACCGTTATGGACTTGAAAGCGGAATGCCAAGTGCAGATATACTCAAATTGTATAAAGACTGTGGCGGAGAGATGATTACGTTAGGATCCGACTCTCACACAGAAACGACTTTGGCATCTCGTTTTCGGGATACGCTGGAACTTCTAAGTTCGATTGGCTTTCGATACGTAGCTACTTTCGAAGGTCAAGTCCCGAAAATGCATCCAATTGAGGAAGTGAAAAAATTTTACCGGTAAGGGGCAATTCCTTTACAAGGGCTTCATGAGAGACAAACCCAGGAAAAAAGTCACAAAATATTACCGAACGACCGGCATGGCGCGCTTCTTAGCATGATATAATGAAAAAGGATATCAATATTTTAGAAGGTGTTGGCATATGAATACGGTGAAAAGGGTGTTTTTAATCGTAGCAGGATCCATTTCTTTAGGAATGGGGATATTAGGGATTTTTCTCCCTGTTCTCCCGACGACACCGTTATTGCTGCTTGCAGCAGCATGCTATGTTCGCAGTTCGGACCGTTTATATCAATGGCTGATTACGAATAAACGTTTTGGACCATATATATTAAATTACCGGGAAGGGAAAGGGATCCCATTAAAAGCGAAAATTATGGGTGTTACATTAATCTGGATATCGATGCTCTTTACTGTAATCGTTGTGATTCCGCTCGTCAGTATTAAAATTTTATTGCTCGGAATTGCAGCATATTTTACCCGCTTCATTTTAAAGCAAAAGACATTGGAAAAACATATTTAGCAATATTGGATTCATTTGTTTTTAATGTAGCAAGATTGGGCATAATCCCTTACAATAAAGAAGATGGAAAATCACCTTATATGTTAAGGTGATTTTTTTCAGGGAAGGCTAAGTGCATAATGAGAAAAAGGAATGGTTTTTGTGATACAAAATCAGCTTTATGAGAAGTTAACACAAATTACTGCGAAAGAGAATATTTTTATTGATGAATATTTAAAAAACCATACGTATACCCGCTTAGGCGGCAAGGCAGATTTTTATGTAACTCCGGAATCATACGAGGAAGTGCAAGGTATTGTCCGCCTGGCAAATGAAGAAAGGGTCCCTTTTACATTGCTAGGAAATGGCTCCAATTTAATTGTCAAGGACGGCGGCATCCGGGGCATTGTAATGAATTTAAACAAGCTGAATAAAATCACGACGGAAGATCATATCATCGTTGCCCAAAGCGGGGCACGTATTATTGATGTTTCTCGGGAAGCATTAAAGGAACGTTTAAGCGGCTTGGAATTTGCCTGCGGAATTCCAGGAACGGTTGGCGGGGCATTATATATGAATGCAGGTGCCTATGGCGGAGAAATTAAAGATGTGCTAACAAGTGCTGTCGTGATGGATAAACAGGGAGAAATTATAACATTGCCTGCGGAAGATTTGGACTTATCCTATCGGAAGAGCAATATTCCCGACAAAGGATATATTGTTTTAGAGGCAGAATTCTCCTTAAAAAGCGGAAAATATGAAGAAATTAAAGCGATAATGGATGATTTGACCGAGCGGCGTGAATCGAAACAGCCCTTGGAATATCCGTCCTGCGGCAGTGTATTTAAACGGCCGCCCGGATATTTTGCCGGCAAGCTGATACAGGACAGCAATTTGCAAGGGACAAGAATTGGCGGTGCCGAAGTTTCTAAAAAGCATGCCGGGTTTATCGTCAATATTGATCATGCAACGGCAAAGGAATACATTGAGTTAATCCGTCACGTGCAAAAGACGGTGAAAGAAAAGTTTGGCGTTACTTTGGAAAGAGAAGTCCGGATTATCGGAGAAGACTTAGACGAAGAGGACAAGTAAAAGATAAGAGCATAAGCTGCATAATGCGGCCTATGCTCTTTTCCTTTATTTTCGGAAGCGCCTTAGAAATTCCTGCAATCTCGCATTATCCGACTGCTCGATTACTTCCCGGGCTGTACCTTGTTCGGCAATTATCCCTTTATCAAGAAATAATACTTTGTCGGCAATATCTAGGGCAAAGTCCATTTCATGGGTGACAAGTACCATCGCCATATCTTCGTGTTTTGCTAAGTCGCGGATTACTTCCAATACCTCTCCGACAAGTTCCGGATCGAGGGCAGAGGTGACTTCATCGAACAGCATAATTTTCGGCCGCATAACAAGGGCTCTGGCCATGGCAACCCGCTGTTTTTGCCCGCCGGAAAGCTGACTCGGATAATTGTTAAGCTTATCTCCAAGGCCGACTCGTTCCAGCATATGAATGGAACGTTCCCGGACTTCTTCTTTATCTTCCTTTTTTACATGAATTGGTGCAGTCATGCAATTTTCCAAAATGGTCATATGGGGAAATAAATTGAAATGCTGAAACACCATGCCGATATCGCTGCGTATTTCCCTCAGATGCTTTTCATTGGCACGTACCATTTCCCCATTCTTTTCCATTTTCCAAAGGTTTTTCCCATCAACGTAAATATCCCCTGAAGTCGGTTCTTCTAATGTCATTAACATGCGGATAATTGTCGTTTTTCCTGACCCGCTCGGCCCGATAACGGCAATTTTTTCTCCAGGGTAAATATCGAGATTAATTCCCTTTAATACTTCCACCTCGCCGAAGGATTTATGGACATCTTTATATTCAACGATCGGTTTTAACATTACAGTACCGCTCCTTTTTGGCTGTTTTCCAAAATCGTATTTTTATCAAATCGGGTATTCATTTTTCTTTCCAGTTTTTTGATGAAAATGGCAGACGGATAGCTTAACAGCAGGAATATTATACCGACAATCGTTAATGGCTCTAGATATGCCCAGTTTCTCGCCCCGTACGTATTCGCCATGTAAAGGATTCCTGCAGCACCGACCGTGGAGGCAAGGGGAACCTCTTTAAACATGATGATGAAATAATTCCCCAGCATCGGTATAACCGGGGGAACTGCTTGCGGCAAAATAATTTTTCGCCATTTTTGATAAGTTGAAAAGTTAAGTGCTGTTGCTGCTTCCCATTGGCCTTTGTCGACACTCTCGATGCCCGACCGATAAATCTCGCCGATATACGTGCTGAAATGGATTCCCAGTCCTAAAACGGCACTGGCGAAAGGACTTAAGGTAACGCCAACCCCAGGAATCATCGGCCATGCATAATAAATAAAGAATAGCTGTACAAGGGGAGGTGTGGAACGGATAAATTCCATCGCCCACGTTACGAACCAATGAAAAGGTCTACTCGGCACCCGGCGTAAAAAGGTCCAGAAAAAGCCAAGCAGCAATGCAAACAGATAGCATGTAACGGTCAGTCCGACAGTAATCCCTAACCCTTGTAATACAAAGGGAAAGGCATCAAAAAAGATCTCCCAATTCCATTTCATTGGCTGGCCACTCCTTTCTTAGAAATTTCCTCTGCCTTCCTCTGGAGAAAGATGAGCGGCAATGCCAGCAGGAAATAAAAAATCAATACTAATACGTAAACAATTGGCGCCTGGGATAAATTAGCACTGCGAATAATGTCACCATAGTATAAAATATCGGTCATCCCAATTAGAGAAACGAGGGATGTTGCTTTCAGCATTTGAATCGTGTAATTGCTAAATTCCGGGAGCATCATCCGGAGAGCCTGAGGAAAAATAACGAGACGCATTCGCTGAAATGGCGACATGTTTAGAGCGATGGCTGCTTCCGTTTGTCCTTTAGCAACAGACAAAATGGATCCTCGAACTACTTCAGACATATATGCCCCGTAATTCAGGCCGATGGCAATAACCCCGGTCCACCAATTGCTTCCGAGCTGAATGCCGAAAAGCATCGGAATCGCATAGTAAAGCCAGAATAATTGAACGATGAGGGATGTTCCGCGGAAAATTTCAACATATACACTCGTCGCTTTCCGAATGAAGACATTTTTGGAAAGCCGGCACAATCCGGCGGCAAATGCCATGATATAAGAAAAAATGGCAGCTGCAATAAGGACGGAAACGGTAATCCCCAAACCGCGGGCAAGCTGTGGAAAAACTTCAATTAATGCATTAATTTTGATCACTCCTTCGTTGTCATCCCATAAAAATAAGGTCCGGCCCCAGGGGACGGGAACCGGACCCTACCTTCACTTTCTTGCTTGTGAATTATATTTCCCCGTTACAAATAGCCTCTGTCGTCACTTCTCCAGGTTGAACCATATTCATTTCTGCACTAAAATAGTTTTTTTCAAGTAATTCGGCAACGGTGCCGTCTTCTTTCAGCTTTTCTAAAACTTCGTTGTATGCATCCCTAAGGTCAGCGTTTTCTAAACTGAATGCAGCCGCTCCATAGCTTGGAACTCCATCTACATCTGGCTGTTCGAATGATTCAACAAATTCCAAATCATCAGAATCCAGAGATTCCAAAGCCATCTTCACGGTCATTTCTGTCCCTGTTGTTGCGTCCGCACGTCCGGATTGCACAGCAGAAAACGTCGCTGGAATGTCTGGTGCAGTTACAATCTGGTTTTCACTTACCCCTTCTTCTTTTAGAAAACCAATTTCGGTAGTACCTTCCATTACGACCACGGTAACATCCGGGTTTGCTGCAATATCTTTATAGCTTTGTAATCCTAACGGGTTCCCTTTCGGTACAATTAATCCTTCACCATATTTCATTTCCGGTTCACTGAATAGGGCATTTTCACACCGTTCAGGCAAAATGGCCATGCCTGCCGTGACAACGTCAAACTGTCCTGCTTGAAGGCCAGGAATTAATTGGCTGAAATCAGCTAGTTTCGCATCCATATTGTCAATGCCCAGCTCAGCAAATACAGCTTTGGCAATATCAACGGCAGCTCCTTTTAATTCTCCTTCTTCTTCATAGGCATAAGGCTTTTCATTTGCAAAACCGACAGTGACAGTTCCTTTTTCCCGTAACTCTTCTAATTTTCCTCCGTCACCGTCACTTCCCCCGGAATCAGCTGATTCCGAACCATTTTCCGAACCGCATGCGGCTAGGAATATGGCTAGTCCAATAGCCAATGTTGGAAAAAATTTCTTTAAAATAATAAAAACCTCCTTATTTTTCACGCTCCTAATTGTCCTCTCCTCTGCTGGAACCGATAAGAAAAGGGTACACTTTCAATGATAGGTTTTATTAATATGAGTCTCAAATGCTATATTTTTTGATATTTCCCAATTATATGCAGTATAAAGGCCTGTAGTTTGTCTGATGAGAGTATGCAGAAACATCCTGGCAAATGGTCTAATATCCTCTTGTTTCCTCCAATTTCGCTAAATTTGAGCTTTCCGGCATGCGAACAAAAATTTTATTGCGAAGTGTATGTTCTCTCATAAATTGTTATTGAGTTCACAGACAGATTCATATAATCTAAACATAATAGGAGGGATTCTAATGGGAACTTTGGAAATCATCGTGCTATCAGTTATTGTAGTCATTCTTGTCTTTGTATTGACTGTTTTTCAAATTAATAAAAGCTACGCTTATAAACATAGTGTAGATCCTCTTCCAAAAGAGGATGGAGAGAAGAAGGAAATGGCTAATAAAAGCTAAGACTGCCATTTCTTAAAAAGGTATATTTCCGTACGGAATAAAAAAGGGGGAAAACATGTTTTTATTCATTTCCATTTTCCTAGGCTATGTTTTTGGGTGTATTCACGGTTCCCAAATCATAGGAAAATATAAAAATATAGATATTAAAAATGAAGGTGTAAAAAATGCAGGAGCATCGAACACAACCATTCTGTTAGGCTGGAAGTACGGTATCATTGTCGGGATTATCGATATATTTAAGGCAACCTTTGCTGTATTGGCCGTTCTTTATTTAGCCGAGTATTTCAGCATACCACAAGAGGCTAAAACATTATATGTATATGTTACGGTACTTTTTGTCATTATCGGGCATAACTTTCCGATTACAATGAAGTTTCAAGGGGGAAAAGGAACCGCATCCCTTGTCGGATCGCTGCTCATTATCGATTGGAAAATAGCGGTCATCGGCATTGGTGTGCTTTTGCTCGTTTCCTTGCTGACAGACTATCTTGTCATCGGTGTCCTTTTCATGTATATCGCCTTTTTTGTCTCCACTTTTGTTTTATACGATGTCATTCCTGAAATTATTGCCGGAATCCTGTTGATTCTCAGCTTTTTGAAACATCTGGAAAACTATCGCCGTATTATAAATAAGGATGAAAGGAAAATTTCCAGCATGTTTAAAAAGAAAGCTTCTTAATAGGCAGGAGGACACCGGTCATGATTGACTTCTTACTTTGGCTCGTGATTATTCTTTTCTTTATTTTAAGTTTTGCCGGGATCCTTTTTCCCGTCATTCCTTCGGTATTATTGCTATGGGCAGGTTTTATTATTTATCACCTGTTTATTCATTCCGGGGAGCTTGGTCTTTTATTTTGGATCGTAATGGGATTGTTTACCATCATTTTGTTTGTCGCAGATATTCTCGCCAACAGTTATTTTGTCCGAAAATATGGCGGCAGCAAATGGGGAGAGCGGGGGGCAGCAGTTGCGGTAATCGTTGGTTCCTTTATTTATCCCCCGCTAGGAATTATTATTCTTCCATTCATTGCCGTATTTGCAATCGAGCTGTTCCAGCAGCGAACTGCCCGGGAAGTATTAGGCGCCTCCATCGGGTCATTACTTGGGTTTCTGGGCGGTTCCGTTGCGAAAGTTCTGATTCAACTTATTATGATTATGTGGTTTTTTGTCGTAATATTAATCTAGACTAGAAAGAAAGAGGTAATATATATGGCAAGACCACCACGTGTGATGACTTTTGCTGGAGCTGCAGCTGGCGGAAGCGCCGGGATTCAGGCTGATATAAAGACATTTCAGGAAATGGACGTTTACGGAATGAGTGTGATTACCGCCATTGTCGGCAGGCATCCGGAAACGAAGGAAAATGTTCATCCAATGACCATCGAAGCGATCGAAGCCCAGTTTTATACTGCGATGAAACAAGTAGGGGTTGATGGACTAAAGACAGGAATGATGTTTTCTGTCGAAATCATCGAAACGGTTTCTTCTTTAATAGAAGATTTGGACGGAAAAGCGATTGTCGTAGACCCGGTTATGGTAGGAAAAATGAAATCCAAATTACTAAAAGATGATGCAATCCTCGCTTTGAAAGAACGGCTAATACCGAAGGCAACGATTATAACTCCCAATGTCATTGAGGCATCAATTTTGCTGGATGACCGGCCGATTGAAACCGTGGATGATTTGGCAGCGGCAGCAATGGATCTTCACTCCTACGGTTCTCCATATGTGTTAGTGAAGGGTGGCAGGCTGGAAGGTCCGGCCATCGATGTACTCTATGACGGCAAGACACTGACGTTTTATGAAGCACCGAGAATTGACACGGACCATACGAGTGGTGCAGGCTGTTCCTATTCAGCAGCAATTGCGGCCCAATTGACGAAAGGCAAAAGGGTGGAAGATGCAGTTCTTATCGCGAAAAGCTTTGTGACGACAGCCATTCAGCATAGCTTTTCCTATACGAATATTGTTGGACCGACGTACCATGCAGCAGAGAGGAATTTTGGAAAGGCCCATGAAATTAAAATAACGAACAGAGAGGGGAGAGGTTAATATGGGAAATACAAAGCGGGCATTAATTAACGTCGATTATACATACGATTTTGTGGCAGCGGACGGCGCGTTAACTTGCGGTGAGCCTGGGCAAAACATTGAAGAAAAAATAGCTGAAATAACGAAGGAGTTTATCGAACAGGGCGATTATGTCGTGTTTGCCATTGATGCCCATAAAGAAGGGGATACTCTCCATCCGGAACACCGTCTATTCCCGCCCCATAATATTATCGGGACAGCGGGAAGGGACTTATACGGCAAATTAAAGGCTGTTTATGAAGAACATAAGGATAAAGACAATGTTTACTACTTTGACAAAACCCGGTACAGCGCTTTTTGCGGTACAGATTTAGAATTAAAATTGCGGGAGCGGGGCATTAAAGAAGTGCATATTGTCGGCGTTTGTACCGACATCTGTGTTTTGCACACGGCGGTGGATGCTTATAATAAAGGATTTGACATCGTCATTCATAAAGATGCGGTAGCAAGTTTCAATGCCCAGGGTCACGAATGGGCGCTGGGGCATTTTGCTGACACTTTAGGGGCAAAAGTAATATAAAAGGATGCAGCTGAAACGATGATTGGATTATTTTCTGAGGAAAAATGGAATGGCTGTTATGTAAAAGCTGCTGAGGAAAAGGATATGGAGCCGGTAACTGCCCTGCTTAAAAAGTCTGCAGCTTGGCTAAAGGAAAAAGGGGTTTCCCAATGGACGTATTTGCTCCATGCTGAGAATAACGAAGAGATTCCAAAAGATATATTGGCAGGGAACACGTATGTTGTGAAGAAAGATAATAAATACGTTGCAACCTTTACGATCTATGAAGAACCGTCAGAATGGGATTATGAACTGTGGAAAGACAATTTGAAAGATGCCTATTACCTGCACCGTTTTACCGTCAACCGAACGTATAAAAATCAAAATGTCGGAAGCGAGCTTCTTCAGTGGATTATTGCGCATCTTGAGGGAAAGGACTGTCTGCGCCTTGATTGTGTTGCGGATAACAAAATATTAAATGAGTTTTATTTGCAGGCAGGATTTACTTTAAAAGCTTACAAAAACTATGGAACAGATAAGATGTCCCTGTATGAAAAACAGTTATGGTAAAATCTTGACTTTACAAATGCATATCGATATATTTAGGTTAATAAATGAAAAGCAGAAACGATGATGGGGATTAGTACAATTTGTCCGTCTTTTCCAGAGAGGAAATGGTGGTGGAAATTTCCAAAGACACAAATTGGAACCTGCCTCTGGAGTTCGCCTTCGGATTAGCATACGCTTTGAAGAAGTGCGCGGTTTATCATACCGTTATCAGTAAGAGTGTGTAAACAAACATGTTTACAAACAAGGGTGGTAACGCCAATCCTCGGTCCCTTATCGGATGGAGGATTTTTTTGTTTCCGAATAAATGAGATCATGTAATGGGGTGGTTTTAAATGGGTAAGAAAAATAAACAGTTTGTGGAAAAAATTACAGCGATGGAAGAGGATTTTGCCCAGTGGTATACGGATGTCGTAAAACAGGCAGAACTTGTAGATTACGGGTCTGTCCGCGGGACGATGATTATCAAGCCGTATGGTCATGCCATTTGGGAAAACATTCGCAATGAATTGGACCGGAAAATAAAAGAAACAGGACATTCCAACGTGTCCTTTCCGTTATTTATTCCGGAAAGTTTGCTGCAAAAGGAAAAGGATCACGTAGAAGGTTTTGCGCCGGAAGTTGCCTGGGTAACCCATGGCGGAGATGAGGAACTTGCAGAAAGACTTGCCGTACGTCCAACTTCTGAAGTTCTGTTCTGTGAATATTATTCCAAGAATATTCATTCCTACCGTGATTTGCCAATGCTCTATAACCAATGGGCTAACGTGGTCCGCTGGGAAAAAACGACCCGTCCGTTCTTGCGCTCCTTAGAATTTTATTGGCAAGAAGGCCATACCGCCCATGCAACGGATGAAGATGCGGCAGAAGAGACACGCAAAATGTTAGATGTCTATACGGATGTAGTGGAAAATTACTTGGCGATTCCTGTACTTCGCGGCAGAAAGACGGAAAAAGAGAAGTTTGCCGGGGCAAAATATACGTTAACGATTGAAAGTTTAATGCACGACGGGAAGGCGCTTCAGTCGGGGACATCTCACCATCTCGGAACATCCTTTGCAGAGAACTTTGATATTACCTATTTGGATGAAAACGGCAAGAGCCAATACGTCCATCAAACGTCCTGGGGAGTAACGACCCGTCTGATCGGTGCGCTAATTATGGTGCATGGAGACAACCGCGGTCTAGTCATTCCGCCTCGCATCGCTCCAATTCAAGCGATGATTGTTCCGATTGCCCAGCATAAGGAAGGGGTACTCGATAAGGCGTACGCACTCCGTGACCGCTTAACAGAGATTGTTCGTGTCGATATCGATGACAGCGATAAAATGCCTGGATGGAAGTTTAATGAATACGAAATGAAAGGTATCCCTGTCCGTATTGAAATGGGACCGAAGGATATCGAGAAGGAACAAGTTGTTCTCGTTCGCCGGGATACGTTAGAAAAAGAATTCGTATCACTTAGCGAATTGGAGACCCGCTTGCCAAAACTGTTGGAAGAAATCCAGCAAAATCTGTACGACAAAGCATTGGCGCACCAAAAAGAAATGACGTCCGTAGCAACGAATATGGAAGAATTTAAAGAGACGCTGGAAAACAAAGGCGGATTTATTAAAGCGATGTGGTGCGGCGACATCGCATGCGAGGAAAAAATCAAAGAGGAAACGACAGCAACTTCCCGCTGTATTCCATTCGAACAGGAAAAAGTGGCGGATACTTGTGTATGCTGTGGCAAAGAAGCAAAAGAACTCGTATATTGGGCAAAAGCTTACTAAAGATAGCGCGGCAATTGTATGCCGCGCTATTTTTTATGACGCGAGCAGTTTCTCGATGTGCTTTGCAATGCTTTCCGGCTTCGTCTGAGGAGCGAATCGTTCCACTGCTTCTCCTTCTTTATTTACAAGGAACTTTGTAAAATTCCATTTAATGTTTTCTGTCAGCATTCCTTTCGTTGCTTTCTTCAAATATTGAAATAAAGGGTGGGCATTTTCCCCGTTCACATCGATTTTTTGAAACATCGGAAAGGTGACACCGTAGTTTGTTTGGCAGAAGTTTAATATTTCTTCATTGGAATCCGGATCTTGATTGCCAAATTGGTTGCAAGGAAAGCCGAGAATTTCAAAACCTTTGTCTTTATATGTATCGTATAGGTCTTGCAACCCTTGAAACTGTGGGGTAAAGCCGCATCTGCTTGCTGTATTCACAATAAGAAGCACTTTGCCTTTATAATCTGCCAGCGACTTTTCTGTCCCGTCCATCGTTTTTACCGTAAAAGAGTAAACAGTCATTCCTTATCCTCCTAACTAAATGTGCATTGCTGCAAATATAAAAAAGGGACAGCCAAATACATGGCTGCCTCCATCCATTACGCCCCCGCTTCTAACGTTTCGCCAATTGCAGCGAGTCTTTCTTCAACTTCTTCTTTCGTTAAGTTATGTTCTTTTACATACAAGTTATTAGGATGTACACGGCATTCATGGGTACAGCCCCGCAAATATTTATGCTCATTTTCTTCAGAGCAAAGAATTTGTTTGTTGCATTCCGGATTGGCGCAGTTGACGTACCGCTCGCAAGGCTCGCCGTCAAAATAGTCTCTGCCGACGACGACGTGTTCCTTCCTGTTAATCGGCACGGCAATCCGCTCATCAAAGACGTAACATTTGCCATCCCATAATTCTCCCTGAACTTCCGGGTCTTTGCCGTAAGTGACGATTCCGCCGTGGAGCTGGGCAACGTCTTCAAAACCTTCTTTGATCATCCAGCCGGTGAATTTCTCACAGCGGATGCCGCCGGTACAATACGTTAAAATTTTCTTTCCTTCAATAAGATGACGGTTTTTCCTTACCCATTCCGGCAGTTCCCGGAATGTTTCAATATCAGGTCGAATGGCTCCGCGGAAATGGCCCAAATCATATTCATAGTCATTCCGTGTGTCTAAAATAACGACATCGTCCCGCTGCATCGCTTCATACCATTCTTTCGGACTGAGCATTTCCCCGGTCAGTTCCTGCGGGTTGACATATTCCTCTTCATCAAGACGAAGGGTAACGATTTCTTTCCGGTGCCGCACATGCATTTTCTTAAAGGCATGTCCATCATGTTCGTCTACTTTAAATACCATATCAGCAAAACGAGGGTCTTCGTGCATCGTTTCCATATATTTATTCGTTGCTTCCACCGTTCCGGAAACCGTGCCGTTGAGACCTTCTTCTGCTACTAAAATACGTCCTTTTAATCCGAGGCTTTTGCAAAAATCCAAATGTTCTTTTGCAAATGTTTCCGGATCGTCAATCGTGACGAATTTATAATACAATAATACTCGATAATCTTTTGTCATATTTACCACCTGTCCCATTTATATTTGCAAGATACAAATGTGGGGTGATTTTTATTTTTATCTTGCAAACAATAATTTTACCACGTTTTTAACGTTATTACTATACGTATAGTGAAAACCTATATATTCAAAATAATTCCATTAAAGCAGCCGCTGAAAAAATTTTCCATAAAAAGCTTGCAATTTGCTTTGGAACATAGTAAAGTTAAGAGGCAAAAGGAAATTGAGTAATACTTTACGACCTCTTATTCAAGAGCTGTAAAAGTATGAAAGGTTCAATTGTTTTGCAGCATACTTGTATAAGGAGGTCATGATAGATGACTGGAAAAGTAAAATGGTTCAACGCTGAAAAAGGCTTTGGTTTCATCGAACGTGAAGATGGTGACGATGTATTCGTACACTTCACAGCGATTCAAGCAGAAGGTTTCAAAACTCTTGAAGAAGGTCAAGAAGTAGAATTTGAAATCGTTGAAGGCAATCGCGGACCACAAGCAGCTAACGTTGTTCGCTTATAATAACAAGAAAGGCTTATCTCCTTGGAGATAAGCTTTTTTTATATTTCATTTAAAGGGTTTTCCGACAGTTCTGTCGAAGAAAGGACAGAAAGGAAGGTGAACCAGATGATGGAGTGGAAAAAAGCAGCGGAACAGCAATGGAATGCTCGGGCTCAATCCTGGGACGATCGAAGTGAGAGTATATGGGAAGACGGGAGCAGAAAAGACATTATCCCCTTTTTATCCAAATTTATTCCGGAAAAAAGCACTGTTTTAGATGTAGGCTGCGGCAACGGTTACAGTACATATCAGCTGGCGAAATTGGGATATGAAGCTGCTGGGGTTGATTTATCGTCAGAAATGATTGCCATTGCCAAGGAGAAATTTCAACATAACCATTTAACCTTTTTGCAAGGGGATATCCAACAACTGCCTTTCCCCGATGATACTTTTGACGGGGCAATGGCAGTCACCGTCTTGGAATGGACGCCGGACCCATTACAGGCATTGTTGGAAATGAAGCGAACGATAAAAAATGACGGCCATCTTTGTATAGGTTTGCTTGGTCCCACCGCTGGACCGAGGTCGAAGGGGTATCCAAGACTCTATGGCGAGAAAGTTATTTGTAATTCGATGATGCCTTGGGAATTACTGAAATTAGCCTCAGATCAGCAATTACACTATGTCGACGGATTTGGCGTATATAAAAAAGCTGTACAAGAGAAGCACATTGAAGGATTGCCGTTAGAGTTAAAGCAAGCCTTATCCTTCATGTGGGTATTTATGTTTCAAAAGAGGTAATGCTGGTGCTATAAAAAACAGCTGGATGCAATTTCCATGCTCCAGCTGTTTGCGTATTTATTCAAATAATTTGATTAATGCTTGTGTACCGCTATCTGCTTCGCCCTTTTCTGCCAGTTCTTTATATAAGCGCAACGACAATTCGAGACCAGGGGTGGAAAGCCCCATTTCTTTTGCAGATTCCAAAGCAATTGTCATATCTTTAATAAAATGTTTCACGTAAAATCCTGGGGCAAAATCACCTTTTAACATCCGCGGGCCGAGTTTTGACAAAGAAAAACTTCCTGCAGCACCGGTGGAGATGCTTTCCAAAACCTTTTCCGGATTTAGTCCGGCTTTCTTCGCATAAACGATGGCCTCGCAAACACCAATCATATTGGAAGCAATCGTAATTTGATTGGCCAATTTTGTATGCTGGCCGCTGCCGGCACCGCCCTGCAGGCGAATATTTTCTCCCAGGACTTCAAAAATCGGCATCATCCGCTGAAATACATCTTCATCTCCTCCGACCATAATCGCCAAAGTGCCATTTTTCGCGCCGATATCACCGCCGGAAACTGGAGCATCCAAGGCAAAGATATTTTTTTCCTTTGCTTTCCTGTAAATGTCTACCGCTAATGACGGTTTGGATGTCGTCATGTCAATGACATAAGTATGTTCTTTTGCATTTTCTAGTATACCTGCCTCGCCAAAATATACTTCTTCCACATCTTGAGGATAACCGACCATTGTAATAATGACATCAGACGATGCCGCCAGTTCCTGAACGGAATTTTTCCATACCGCTCCATGTTCGATTAATTCGGCTGCTTTTTCTTTCGTACGGGTATAAACATGAAGAGGGAATCCTTCCTTTTGCAAGTTTCTAGCCATGCTTTTTCCCATGACACCGGTTCCGATAAACCCAATGACGGATTGCTTTGTAATCATTCTTATCATGCTCCTTCTGACAAAAATTTATTGTTATAGATGGTTTCGATAAATGTAGGCAAAATTCCTCTTTTCTGTTGGCATCATTTGGGAAAGCAATTTGTGAATCATTCATCTGCTTTTACACATAGTATATTTAGACTCAAATGGAAATGGAGGAGTTGCTTCCATGCTAAATCAAGAACAAATAGCCCGCTGCAAAAAGCTATTGCAAGATCGGCAGCACACATTAATTGAGCAATTGCAAGACCCTTTTGGCCAAGAGACGGAAATGATGAAGGAATCGGTTGGGGAATTATCCAATTATGATAACCATCCGGCAGATCAAGGCACCGAGCTATTTGAAAGAGGGAAGGATATTGCCCTCAATGAACATGCGGAGCGAGAATTGGAAGACATTAATGCCGCATTGCATGCCATTGAAGAAGGCACTTACGGTATATGTACCGTATGCGGAGAAGATATTCCGTATGAGAGGCTGCTTGCCGTACCGGAAACAGATACATGTATTAAACACGCAAAGGACAACACCTTTGACCGGGAGCGGCCGATTGAAGAAGAAGTATTTTCGCCAAATATTAATCCGAACGAAGTGACCGACGAAGAACAGGTCGGTTATGACGCCGAGGATGCCTGGCAGGAAGTAAGCCGCTATGGGACATCAGAAACGACGGCAGATTTTTTTGCTGACAATGAAGATTACGATGGAATGTATCCAAACAGTGAGGAAAATATCGGGTACGTGGAAGAGTATGAAAATTTTGCTGCTGCAGACCTTTATGGTAAGGCATCTGGGGTAACGTATCATCATAAAAAATATGAAAAAGATGAAGATGAAGCGGAAGAATTTTGAAACGAATTTCCCCTTTCGCCTTAACAATTAGTAAAAGGGGTGAGTTTAGATGAATGAAGAGAAGGGATGCAAAAAATGCGGCAGCACCAGGGCTAATTCGAAAAAAGTCGCCATGACCGGCACCGGGTTTACGAAGATATTTGATATTCAACAAAATGAATTTACGGTCGTTTACTGTGAGGACTGCGGTTATTCGGAGTTTTATCATACGAAAAGCAGCAAGGGAAGCAATATTTTAGATGCCTTTTTTATCTGAAAAAGAGCAAAGACCACCTAAGAAAAAGGCGGCCTTTGCTTTTTTTATTCGTCCTGATTTTCGGCTAACTGAAGTTCGGTCGTATGCCGTTTTCCGTCCCGGATATATTCTACTTCAATCATGTCGCCAACGGCAGTTTCGGTATATAAATATTTCCGAAGTTCCAAAATAGATGTCACTTCATTGCCGTTAATTTTCGTAATCACGTCAAATTGCTGCAATCCTGCTTTATCGGCAGGCGAACCTTTTTGCACACTGGCAACGACCATTCCGCCTTCCACATCGTCCGGCAGCTGTATTTCATACCGATATTGCGGCGGCACTTGATATAGGGCAGCAGTAGTGATGCCAATTTGCGGGCGGACGACTTCTCCGTTTGTTTCCAGCTGCTCAATAATCGGAAATGCGGTATCTACCGGAATGGCAAAGCCGATTCCTTCTACAGCGCTTTGGGCAATTTTCATTGAATTGATGCCAATTACTTCTCCGTCGGCATTTACTAATGCACCGCCGCTATTTCCCGGATTGATGGCTGCATCCGTTTGAATGACTTCTGTCATCCAATCCGGCTGGCGGTCTCCGTCGGTATCCACCGGAACGGAACGGTTTAATCCGCTAATAATTCCTTTCGTTACCGAATTGGCAAACTCCAATCCTAACGGATTGCCGATGGCAAGAACCGTTTCCCCGACAACGAGGTCTCCTGATGAACCGATATTTGCTACCGTATGAATGTTTGTTCCATCGATTTCCAGTACGGCGAGATCCGTCAACGCATCTTCGCCAAGGACTTTCGCAGGCAGTCTCTCTTCATCGTTCAGCACTACTTCAATTTCCTTCGCACCGTCCACGACATGCTGGTTTGTAACAACATACGCTTTACCGTTTTCTTTTTTGTAAATAATGCCGGATCCGGTCCCGGCTTCTTCACTTTCCTGCCAAATGCTATATTGCTGTAAGTTAACGACGCCGACAACGGCTTCCGCTACCTCCTGAATGTTCGCAGAAACTTCCGCATCTTCCGCTGACAAGTTTTCGATGATTGGAGTTGCTGTTGCTTCTACGGCAGCGGAACTGGATGCACTGTTTCGTGTTCCGGTATCCAACGGGATGATGCCGCTGAAAAAGAGGTAAAAAACGAGCAGTGCAGATGCTGTTCCGCCAATAATGCCGCCGAGAATTCCGCTTAGCCAAGGTTTAGCTTTCCTTTCCTTTTTCCGGCCAGCTGTCTCGTCGGAGGTATTTTGAATGGATGAAATAGTTTCCTGGTATTTCCGTCTTTCTATTTCCTTGGCAAAAAGGTCCTCCTCTTCCTGATAGGAGGAAATTTCTTCGTTCTCTCTTCGATTTGGATTGTTTTCATAGGAATCCATCGCAATCACCTTCGTCTTTGTTATTGTTGTATACTAGTAATTATAAAGGACCCATTGTGAAATGATTTGGCAAAAATGTGGAATAAATGTGGAATAAACGACATGAAGCAAGTAAAGGTGGTGCGCTATGAAATATTATATCGGAATTGTCGAAGATGATACAAATATCCAAAACATTGTAGCTGCTTATCTTAAAAAAGAAGGATTTAAAGTTGAATTAGTCAGTTCCGCTGAGGAAGCGATGGAATTATGGAATAATCATCCGCCGGATATGTGGATTTTAGATATTATGCTTCCGGGGATGGACGGGTATGAATTTTGCAAACGAATCCGCCGGGAAAGCAACGTTCCGATTATTATTATTTCGGCGAAGGATGATGAAATCGATAAAATTCTGGGATTGGAACTTGGCGGAGACGACTATTTAACAAAGCCTTTCAGCCCGAGGGAATTGGTAGCCCGGGTCAAACGTTTGTTTCAACGGACGGAAGCAGCAAAAACAGTTGTTACTGCCGGAGAAAATAAAATAAAAGCCGGTGATCTGCTTATTTATAAGGAGGACCGGAGGGTATTTTGGCAAGGGAAGGAAGTGGACGTAACGACAAAGGAATTTGATATGCTGCTGTATTTAGCCGAGCATGAAAATCGCGCCTTTTCCCGGGAAGAATTATTAATGACCATATGGGGCGATGACTACTATGGCAGCGATCGGGCGGTGGACGACCTCGTCAAACGCATCCGCAAAAAAATACCAGACATCCCATTAGAAACGGTTTGGGGTTATGGATATCGGCTGCGGATAGAGGGATAAAGATGAAATTACAGACCCAGCTAAGTGTTGCATTTACAACTTTATTGCTCGTCGTCATGGCGCTCGTCTCCTATGTTGTCTATTCATTAATTTTAGATTTATTAATTCAGGATGAAAGGCGCCAGCTGGAACAGACGGGAGAAATATTAGTCGATATTATTAATCAGCAGTATAGCACTCCCCGGGATGTGGAACAGTTTTATGAAATATTGCGGGAACAGGATTTGCAAATGCTTTTATATAATCACCGCCAAGATGTTGTCCTGTTTTCTACCTTGCCGACGGAAATACTGCAAATTTTTTATCAGCGAAACGATTTTTCCGATGCTTCCAAGCAAATTTGGGAATACGGCAAGGAAACTTTCGTCACTTCCAGAATTACCGTACTTCCGGAAAATTCAGGCTTAGAATTGATTTTGCTGACCTCGGTAGATGATTTAAGACAGGTGCAGCAAAGTTTTTTATTGCGGCTCATTTTTGTTTTTCTCATCGGTGCAAGCATTGTTGTGTTGTTAACCCATTATTTAACGCGCAAATTGGTAACTCCTTTAACTTTGCTGAAATGGCAATTAAAACGAATCGAAAAGCGCCAATTTAATCATATTGAACAGATTAAGGCGACTGGGGAAATTAAAGAAGTTGCAGACAGCTTCTATGAGATGGCAAGTGAACTGGAGCGGTATATCCATGCACAGCAAGCCTTTTTCCAAAATGCCAGCCATGAATTAAAAACGCCGTTAATGACAATTCAAGGATATGCGGAAGGAATTAGGGATGGCATTTTTGATGAAGAAGAGATGAAAAAGGGATTGGAAGTAATGGTTCAAGAAGTGAAACGGCTGAAAAAAATAATTAATGAAATGATTTTGCTTGCCAAATTAGAATCGGAACGGGCTGTTTACGAACCGGAAAAGGTAAATTTAGAGTCGTTAATTACTCTGGTTGTTGACCGGGTCATGCCGATTGCCAGCGAAAAAGGAATAACTATTTACCATCAGGCAGAAAATAATGTTAATGTATTTGCGGATAAAGATAAAATGCTCCGAGCGATATTAAATGTCGTCATGAATGGCATTCGTCACGCAGCAACGAAAGTCGATATCGCTGTTTCTTCCGCCGGAACCGAAGCAGAAATCATTATCGAGGACGATGGAAAAGGAATCGATGAAACGGTTAAAGCCCACATTTTCCACCGGTTTGTCAAAGGGAAAAACGGGGAAACCGGGTTAGGCCTGGCAATTACAAGGGCAATTGTGGAACAATCGAACGGCAAAATTTCGGCAGGACATTCGAAATACGGCGGAGCAAAATTTATCATTACTCTTCCAATAAGCAAGGAGTAAAAGCAGTTTAAGTTTACCCAAAAATAAAGCTTGACTTTGAAACAAAAACAGGCATCCGAAAATTTGGTGCAAAAGAGCACTTTTGGATGCCTGTTTTTCTCTCTATGGATCCAAAATGG
>NZ_BMEV01000013.1 GCF_014637175.1 Compostibacillus humi
GGAATGCCTTCACGTGTAACCGCTAGTCCAATCACCGTTTGTACGAGGTCCGGACGTTTATCTTTCGAGTATCCTTGAAGCCGAAAATCGTCATCTTCCGGGGTTTCGTCGGGGGCGACTTCAAAGTAACTGGATGTCGTATCGAAATAGAGAAGATCAACTTCCAGATTGAACAGGTTGGAAACATTGTCAAATACACGATCTTCCAACAAGCTTTGGGCATCCAATAACTCGTCCACGGCACGGTAAAGCTGATGGCAATGAACACTTGAAAGCCCAGGGAGATAGACATCTTCGGATATCCATTCTTCCATTCCTAATTTACTGGAAGGGGCAAGCGCACGGTTTGCGACCATTGCAAAAATGGCACGTTCTAAATTGATTTCGTGCTTGCGCTCTTTAAAAATCTCTTCGTGAATCGTATCCATCCCTAATTTTTTCCAAAGCTGATCAAATAGCCAAATGCCACCCAGTTGCTTGACAGACCGGAATAAAAATTCAGTTGTATCTCTAATTTTTTGTTTCGACTTCAGTGCCTCTTCGGGTGTGAGGAATCGATTGATACTTTGGGCCAGTCGTTCGAGTACGGCCATATCGAGATCATCTTCACGACCGAATGAATAAATCACCTTCGCTTTCGCATATTTGGCCTTCGGATCCCACACGTTTTGAGCGAGCTGAATGTATGTACGAAACTCTTGATCCATCTTTGTTTTTGCGAGTCACCCTTCTAATATACATGCCTATATTATAATTCATAAACATTATAATGTAAACACAAATTTTATTAAACGTGTGCCTATGTAAAATTCAAAAAATTTTAAGCACAAATCCACGAAAAGATTGATATCATAGGAAATACATTTTATTAAAAAGTGAATTTGTGCCTATTTACTGTCGAACTCGGGATTAATACTATCTATTATTCTTTGTAATTCTACTCTCTTTTCCTTAATCCATTTCAAAATTTTCTCCTCCCATTAATTAATAATTTTACAATACAATTTTATTGATTTTTTATACGCTTGCCTCGTTAGTTTAATATTAATAAAAATCTTGTGTAAAAAATTAGTAAAACGGTATAAAAAACTGCTTTTCTCTTCGATTTTTACCCAAAAACAAAAACACGCTTAATCGCTTGATACATCTACGTTTGGGCATGTTTTCCAATTTTCTTGCGGAACTCTAATTTCACCTAATGACGTCCCAGGAGAACGTTTAAATATATCTTTTGTTCAAGGATAAAATATAAAACAAAATAGATTTCCTCTCTGATATTTCCTAACTAAAAATAATAAATTTCATGGAATCAAAGTAATAATTGGGATAATTTTTCATAAATTAATTTTTCACGTTCCTCAATAAACTCTTAAAAATTGTCAACGTCTAAACTTACAGCACCATAAAACACCAACTTAGTATTACTATTATTCATTCAACAACACCCCGTCACATAGGAATAAAACATTTGTTCTTTTTTAGTGTAACGCATAAAACCTCACTACTGAACTCTTGTCGCAGTTAGTTGAATAAGCATCATTGTTTATGCAGCATATTTATGGGGACTTGGAATTTTTAAAAATAATGTTCATACACACATAATTTTAGCCCAGTTTATTCAATAAGAAATTCAGATTTCAGGAAAAATCCGATAATATAAAAAGCAGCATACAATAGAATACTGTAAATTTCCATATTATATCCTCTAAATTTGTTATAGAATTTTCAAATTCTTCCGGATTTAGGTATGTACTCTGCCGGGAAAATGTGCTAATTTTTTTGCATATTGGAACGGGGGAGTATTTTTTATGATTATTTTACATGATTTTGGTATTAGTCTTGAGGAATATGCAAAAAGGGGAAAAATGAACAACTTCCCTATTTTTGATAAGTGTCCGAACTGTCACTGTATAGCTTCAGGAAATCTGCACAGACATGGTTATTATTGGCGTTACGCCATAACTGATGATGTTGTATTTGAGATTCCTATTTGCAGACTTATTTGTTTATCTTGTAAAAAGACCTTTTCGATTATTCCAGACCTTCTGATTCCTTATTTCCAACATAGCTTGGATCTTATTTTAAAGAGAATGGAACAGTTCCTACAGAACAAAAAGACGAAAGGAAGCCGTCAATTACTCGCTTTTCACTGGCTTCGTTATCGGAAAAATATAAGTTGGATTCATAGTTTCTTTGTATATTTAGGGGAAATAATAGGGGTTTCTAGTGATATAAAAAAGGAAGCAAAAAAATATCTGAAAATGATTCGTAATTTTGGTGAATCGTCCTTCTTACGAAGCTCATGGGGACATTTATCTTCCTATTTTATGTCAAATTAATTCGCTGATATTTTGATTCGAAAAAATTTTTTATCGTCCCACATACCTTTTGCGTGTTCAAATAATGACGAAAAAAGTAGAATAAGATTAGGGATGACCGGTCGTCCTCTTTTATCAAAAAAGGAGGAGAAATCGATGACTGAGAAAGAAAGAGAACAAATTGCCTTATTTCGTTATGGTTTAATAGCCCCACTATTAAATGGCCAAGTGGATCCAAAAGCCTATTTTGAAGAGTTGGAAGGTAAAGTCCACCAAATCCCTTATTATGGAGAACGAAAAATAGCTGTGAAAACGATAAAAGAATGGCTGCTTAATTATCGTAGGCACGGATTTGAAGCATTAAAACCAAAGATGCGTGCAGATCGGGGAAACTCGAGAAGATTATCGCCAGATGATCAAGATCATATTTTAGCCATAAGAAAAAAATTTCTCCATATGCCGGTGAGTGTTTTCTATGAACATCTCATCCAACAAGGAGAAATCACCAAAAACCAAATATCATATTCTACTATAAACCGTTTATTAAAAAAATACAACCTTGCAGGAAAAATTTTTTCTGCAGCACCTGAAAGAAAACGATTTGCCTATGAGAAAGTGAACATATTATGGCAAGCTGATTTATCACATGGTCCTTATATCAAAGTTAAAGGCAAAGTAAAAAAGACGTTTTTAATTGCTTATATCGATGACTGTTCAAGGTTAGTTCCATATGCACAGTTTTTTACGTCCGAAGGGTTTGATGGGCTCAGAATTGTAACAAAAGAGGCTTTAATTCGCAGAGGAAAACCTACTATGATTTATGCAGATAACGGAAAGATCTATCGATCTGAAACATTACAGTATGCATGTGCTCAACTTGGGATTACATTAACCCATACACAGCCTTATGATCCGCAAAGTAAAGGGAAAATTGAAAGGTTCTTCAAAACAGTACAGACAAGATTCTATCCGTTATTAGAAACAGACCCAGTGGGATCCTTAGAAGAGCTAAATGAACGATTCTGGAGATGGCTAGAGGAGGACTATCATCGAAGGGTTCATGCATCATTAGACGGTAAAACTCCGCATGAAGTCTTTCATTCTCAATTAGAAAATATCACGTTTTTAGATGATCCATCCATTCTGGATGTTATCTTTATGAAACGAGTCCACCGAAAGGTGAAGGCGGATGGAACGATTAGCCTAAACAAACAACTTTATGAGGTTCCAGCCAAATTTATTGGATACTCTGTGGATTTACGAATAGATGATACTGGCGTTTTTATTTTCGAAGATAATAAGAAAGTGGCTGAAGCAAAGCCTGTTTCTTTAACAGATAACGCCCGTGTCAAGCGAGTTCGTTCTCCTTTTTCTTTAACCCAACTAGCGGAAGAATCAAAGGAGGCGAATCGACATGTATAAATCCTTCTATTCTTTAGCCAAAGAACCCTTTTCGAAAGATTTACGTCCATCTGATGCATTTTTATCTTCAGATTATCAAGGAGCTTTAAATGCGTTAACATATTTACAGAAATCAAAAGGTATTGGTCTTCTTATTGGTGATCCAGGTGCTGGTAAGACATTTACATTAAGAGCGTTTAAGGAGTCGTTAAATCCATCATTATACCACGTAATTTATTTTCCATTATCAACAGGTGGTGTCATGGATTTTTATCGTGGACTAGCCTATGGGTTAGGTGAAGAACCAAAGTATCGAAAAGTAGACCTGTTCCGACAGATCCAACAAGGAATCATACGAATGGACAAGGAAAGAAAAGTAACACCTGTATTTATCTTAGATGAAATGCATTTAGCAAAGGATGCATTTTTACAGGATATCGCCTTATTGTTTAATTTTCAAATGGATTCCACCAACCCGTTTATCTTGATTTTAGCAGGATTACCACATTTAAAGACACGTTTAACAATGAATCATCATCGCCCGTTGTCACAAAGGTTGATCATGAAATATGAGATTCAACCCTTACCAAAGGAAGAGATTGTTTTATATATCAATCACCATCTAAAAATCGCTGGTGCAAAAATGCCAATATTTACTGAATCCGCACTAGAAGCCATTGCGTTACGTTCTCAAGGTTGGCCAAGAGTGATTAATAAAATAACGATAAATAGCCTGTTATTTGGGTTCCAATTAAAAAAAGAACAGATTGACGAAGAAGTAGTTAGGTTAGCCATAGAGGATATTGGAATATGAAAAGAGGAATATTGGTTTATAATCATGAAGAAATGGAATGGCGTGTGTGGATAGGTCAGCAGGCCTATTGGATTGAACAAGGATACCACTTTGATCTTAGGATTCAAAATAGATATTTTAAAGCAGTCCTAGAAAAAGATTTGGATTGGTTTGTAACTCTGGATCAAGACGTAAAGTTTATCCTCCATCCTAATGAGATTTATAAAGTTCGAATAAATATACATGATTATATATGTATAGATGCCCCTTTTTAGGGGTCTTTTATTGAAATGATTAGCTGAAATATTTTGAACAGATTTTTGCATAATCCGATTTAAATTGAAAAAATAAGCACATTATTTCAGATTTATTGCCGAATTAAAATGAAAATGGCGAGCTGAAATAATGTGCTCGTTTACAAGAAGAATACTGCCTAAATTTATTTACCAATTTAAAGGCATTTTTCCTAACTTTTTATGTAATTCATTTTACGATTCCTTTATTACAAAGTGTTTCTAAATGATATTTGATTACCTCTTTCACCTTTTCAGGTGTATAAACATCAGGTCTTAATAATGCATGAACGGATAGTCCTTCAATGAATGCTGCTAAGCGACTTTTTTCTAACTCTACATCAATTGATTCCAAGAGTAACCCTTTCAGAGCTAAAATTTCCAATATTGAATTTGCTAATTCATATGTACCGTTCGTCAATTCTTCTTTTTTCTCTTTTAATACTTCACTTGTAAGGGAGCGTAGTGCAAAAATCCACCAAACGTTTGTTTCAATCTTCTTTTCTTCATCGATTGGTACAAGTTCTAGTAATATTTCTTCAACTGCCTGTAATGGATCTTTTGACCATTCTTTATGGTCGGAACGTTTTTTCCCAATATCGAAAAAGTAGTCCATTATAAAAATTAACATTTCATCTTTTGTTGAAAAATAATGTCGCAAAGCTCCTGGAGACATCCCAGCCTCAGCGGCTACTCTTCGTATAGATGCTTTTTCAAACCCTTCACTCTCAACAATTTTCCATGCAGCTTCAGCAATTACTTTCCTCTTTTGATCGTGATTTACAATTTTTGGCACAGAAAAAATCACTTCCCTTTTTTAATACAGTGTGTTATTATCTTTTTAGCACACTGTGTTATTTAAATAATACCACACAATACCAAGGGGGTACTAAATTTTTGATTCAAATAATTGAAACAATCATGCCATCTTCATCCTTAGAGTTTTCTGTAGCTCTAATGATTATATCCATATGTGCATTAATTGATATTTTAAGTCCTGGTGTGCTTGGTGTAACCGGCTATTTATTACTCACACAACCAAATCAGTTACCTTCTCGACTACTTGTGTTTATATTCATTGTACAGTTAGGATATTTCATAACAGGTTTATTATTGTATTTTGGTGGAGAAACTCTATTGAAGTTGATCGAACAAATTTCTGAATTTGATTTTATCAATTGGTTTTATACTGTTGCTGGAGCCATTCTCGTTTTCATTAGCTTCATGAAACCAAGCAAAAATTCGGTTCAACGAATCACTTCTTGGATTCCACGGCAAACAACCATTAGAGGCATGGTTGTTTTAGGCATCATCATTTTTCTAACAGAATTTGTAACAGCATTGCCCTACTTCTATTCTATTTCATTAATGAATCATCTAGCAATGAAGCCTGCTTCTTCTGTTCCAATTATTATCGGGTACAACATGGTTATGGTGCTTCCTTCCCTACTTTTATTAGGGATAAATATTTTGTTCAAAGAAAAACTACAATCTTTTTTAAATAAAATTAGATCAAAATTAAATGAGTTGCCCATTTCTTCAATCTTAGGAGCAGTAGGATTAGTTGGAGTTGTTTTTTTCAATATAGGGATTAGAGGAATTTTAAATTAGAAAAATAAATGAGGTGTTCAAGGATGAAAGAAATTCTTAACGGATTAAGTTTACTTTTCCTTATCCAAGGAATAGGTGGATTAATCAACCATTTGACTGATGGTGGCAAAAGTTGGTTTTTAGTAAATTATATTTCAGCATTTCAAGGTTGGCAAATTTTTCTAGACATAATATTAATTCTGATTGGTGGGATGATTGGTTTGTTAGCTATGAAAGTATCCAGTTCATCTAAAATTAGTAATAAACAGCATGAAGGAAATAAAAAATAGCACCCTCAGATACCGTATAACCAATAAAAGAGCAATTAAAATCACGAACTTTAGTGGTTCCCTTCATGATTATGAGACTGAAAAGCAATACCATTTTTGCTTTGATTTCAAATGAGGAGTTATTAATCAAGAGATGACTTTATACTGCCAATAATTAGATAAAACTAAAAAATTATCACTAACATGATTTAAACAAATAAATTTAATTTGAGGGTATCACAAGTTCGTCAATGGCAAAAATGGTAATTTGAATTTTGTTGATGGGATAATTATTTCTTAAATAAAGAATTTTAACCATTCTTAATACGTAACTTGGATCATCCTTGTGAAAAAAAGTGTAAAACAGTATAAAAAACTTCTATTTTCTGAAAATTTTTACCCAAAAACAAAAACACGTCAAATAGCTTGATATATCAGCGTTTTGACGTGTTTGTTAGTAGCGTCCCAGGAGAGATTCGAACTCCCGTTCCATCTTGGCTCGTCCTTAATAATACGGTTGTTGAGACGTTCATTTACCGGTCAACTGACCGTTTAATTTTGTTAACCAATTTTACCGCAATATAGACGTTAGCGTCAAGGCTTATTTTGCACTTGCCCCGACAACTCCCCGACTAACCGTTAAAAATTGCGTTTAAATGCGCCCTAGCAACATACATGCGGACAAAAAAGAAGGCGCCCCGCCCGAAAGCGAGACGCTCTTACTCTTACTCTTAATAGAATTATTCGCTGGTTTCTTCCCGCCTTACCGGAATCATGTATTGAACCGATATTCCGGCGCCTTGGTGGCGCAACGTGAATGCATGGACGATATGGCCGCCCTTTTCCTTGACGGCTGCCGCTAATAAATTGTACTCCTCCGTTGAGGTCACGATTGTATTGCGTTGAATATACTCCATTCAATCTCCCCCGTTTACGAAAAAATAGGCGGGATACTCCCCGCCCTTGCTCGGATATACGCCGAATAGTTCCTGCCTACCGACGTTATCCCCTTGTACGCAGTATCCTGCTCCGGCGGGTTTACAATCCGCCTTCATCGCAGGAAAACGACATTATCGATTAGCGTTATTATAGCGATTATATTTGTAGTCGCTGAAAGCGGGATGAATTAGCCGGAGCCTCCGGAATGCAGCGTCTATGCCGTTCATTTTTTGCTCCTTTAATTCTTCCAGCGCCATTTTCTCGGTAGTTTGCAGCTCTTTTAACGTTCTATTAAGTCCGCGGATTTTGCTTTGTAGCGTCGTATCATCGCTTAAAGCGTCAAATAATTCCGGCAGGCGCTTGCGGACGAGTGACAGCCCGTTTTCGTCCAAAAATCCTAGTTTTTCCTCGAACTTTTCGAAGGCGTCTAGCTTCTCAGAATCGGAAAAGGCGAGTTTTGCATCCGCCAAAAACTCCGACACAAACTCGTCAACTAGGCGCTTGTCCGTTTCTGTCGGCTTAAAAAAGCTTTTTGCTGCGATTGGCTCCAGTTCTTCGATTTTTGCGTCTATTTCCGCGTTGAATTGTTTGTTTATTTCGTTAACTTGTTTTTCAAGTTCTTCCCTTAATCGCTGAATCTCGTAATCTCTTACCGCTTCATCATGATAGTATGGGTTTTCGCTTGTTTTGATTTTTTCGACGTCTCGCCGGAATTTTTTAACCGCCTTCTCAACTTCTTTTTGATATTTGTCTTTGATATTAATCGTCATAATCACATTTCCCCCTTAGTTTTTTCTTTTATCGCATTTATCGCATTCGTCTACTTGCCGTAATAATGACTGGTAGTTCAACATTTGTTCCGATCTCTCCGTAAAGAACGTAATTCTCGCGCTTGATTACTTGCTTAGCGTCATCACATGCGTTGTTATACGCTGCAAAGTCGGTCTTTACCGCTGTATAATACTCGGCTTTATAAACCGTTTTTCCGGTACCGCAATCGGTAATAGTCATCTTTACTTTGCGTTTTGTACGGTCAACCCGCTTTATCTCAACAAAGGCTCGGACTAAGCCGTCCATTGTTTCGTCATCGAATGCCCCGTCTTTCTTTGCGAAGAATCCCCGCATTCTTACTCGCCCCCTTTTCCGGGAAGTTTGTGCTTATACGTTAACCCGCCGCCAAACTTCTCAATAATCGTTGTTTTTCGTTGTAACGCGTCCTGTGCGAGTAGCCTTGCTTGAATAAACGGCATATGGGCGCTAGGCTCTCGTTTAACGAATATTTGCCCGTTGTATCGCTGGATCCACTGATATTTTGCCCGGATTGGATTAGTAACCCGGAGTAAGGTATACTCGCCCGATTCTAATCCTTCGATAACGTGCCGCGCTGCTATATCGAATAATTCCTTGTTGCTTGGCCTCGGATTAAGGTAAATGCTTGCGATTGATAACGTTTCGTCTCCATCATATTCTTCGATACCTAGGCCAACCTCGTTGCCCCAGGTAATCGCATACGCCTTGTATTTCTTGGCAAGTTTTCCTTTGCCTCCGTAAAAAGCCACTTTTCTACGGTCAAACTCGGCTTTGTCGTCGTCAAATATATGGGTCAAGCCTTCCGCTTTTAAGTCGCACCAGTCTTGCTCATAGAGGTTATACACGACGATGTCCGACGACTTCTCCCACACGTCGCTATCCTGATAACGCGGCTTGTCGCCTTTGTCGATGACCTTAACGCCCTTTAACTTAGGTAGCCGCATTGTTACTCCTCTCCGTCGCGCCTTAAATAACGAGGCGGACGTGGCGTCAACATTGGTATGCCGTTCTTATTATATTGCTTGAACTTGCGTTTGTTCCGGCGCTTGGGATTGCGGTTGGTTCGTTGGCTCCGTTGGTTGCCGCTGTTTCTTCGTTTATTTCGCTTATCTTCAATCATGTAATCCCTCCGTTATCCTTGTTAAAAATCGTCACTTTAGCATTTCATAAAGAAATACCTTGACGAAAATTAAAACGTCTCTAATCGTCTCTAATCGCTTTCTAGGGCTATGTTTAGCTTAAAAAACGTCACTTTTCTACTTGCGTTGTTGCTTGTTTCCTGCGATACTCCCTCATTCTTTTGCGCAGCCTCTCCTTCACTTGCTCAACGTGGTAGTAGGTCGCTTGTTGCTCCCACTCGTCCAATACGTCATAATAACTAGTGACCCGTCGCGCTGCTACCCGCTCGACTAATTGTTTGGTAGCTTCGATATTTTGCTGTCTGTGAATGAAGTCGTATACTGGCCTGTCCGCCTTTGCGCTATTACATGACCTACACGCCATCATTACGTTATCAAACGTATTACTTCCGCCGTATTTAATCGGCGTAATATGGTCTAGTGTCCGATCTTGCTCCGGTACTTCCTTTCCGCAATAGGCGCAACAAGGCTCGGAAAAAATCCACAATACCTCGTAAATCGTTAAATCATCCTCGACTTTCACGCCTTGCTCGCGTTCAATCCGTTTAACGGCTTTACGTGAATCGTTCAGTGCTTGCGCAGCCTTTCCTCGGAAAGTAGCATAATACCGTTTCATCCGTTCCTTGGCCGCTCGTCGCTCGCAGTCGATGCAATGGCTGCGGGAAGGTGCATAGAATTGTTCGAGCTTCTTTTCCGTCTTGCAATTCGTGCAAACCTTAGTCATTGACGCTCACCCCTTCCGTGAAAACGTCAATTCTTGCGATTAAATCGTTTAATTCTCCGCTTATTTCCTTGCTGTTTTCGATTGCTTGCGTTAATAATTCATTCATTCCCTCAATCTCTCCCTCAATCTTTTAGTTTGATTTTTTTAATTCTCGCTCGATTGCGTCCATTGTCGAGTTTATTTCTAGGTTCGTATGGTGTCCGGCTGCTTTGAGCGCAGCTAGCGCCTTAAGATATTCGACTAGAACGCTAAGTTTCGACACTTCCATCACTCGCTCACTCCTTCCTGCGGTGTATTAAAAAGATTGACTGCCTCCGCGGCGGCAGGAAAAACCGCTTCATCGGCAGCTAATAGGTAAGTCGAAAAGTACTTTAATTGCGTCTAAGTGCTTCCCATTTCCGGCGTAAATGACGCTTGGGTTGACGACGATGTAACTGCTGCGCCGGTCTTTGCCGTCATCGACGAACTTGAAAACAGGCTGATCTTTATACTTAATCTCCCGCATCGTTTTTAGCAGGTGTTTATAGTCTTTATATCCTAACCTCTCCGCTAGTTCTTTTAATTTCATCGGTTGTATTTTTCCGTCGATAACTTGGTGTGGGTTATCGCAAATGATGTTGAAACTAAAATTAACGTAAGGTAACACCGAATAAACAACGCCCAATTTTTTGATTGAACGCCCGTCAAACTTCGAATAAAGTTCTCGGACGGTTTTCCGAAAAACCCTCGTATATTGATAATCGCCTTTAATTGCGTCCAGGTTTTCGCCCCTGTAAAACACCGTTGGATTCATCGCTAGGCCCTCGGGGAGTTCAACAAGTATATTTTCTTCGATTAACTTCGCGTAAAAGTCGCTATATTTGTTGCGGCTCATCTGTAACAACTCGCCCAAAGACTTTTTGTTAATTGGAACGCCGTTATCGTGCCGTAAATATCCATGCGATGGGTCGCCCTCGTTGTAAGAGACGTAGGTTCCGATGAACATTAACCGTGCCAAATCGGACTGGCTAAGGCTCGGGAATCGCTCGGCTAGTTCCTGCATCTCGTAGAAAAAGGCGAACACATAGCCGCCGTTCTCCTGCTCATGGCGTCTTAACGTTTCGATTACTTGGTGTCCTTCTCTCTGTGCCGCCGATATGACCGGTTCAACGTGAATCCTGTCCGTGATATTTTCGCCTGTTTCCGGGTCATACGCTTGACCGTCAATCATAACGAAGTTTTGCGTCATTTTTAGCGCTTTACTTTTTAATTCCGGGCTTGCGCTTTTCCATATTAACTGCTCCCGCTTAAAATCTCTCACTCTCTTAGTCAAACTCGTTCATTCCTTTCCTTTTCCGTCCTCAAAAAATAGGAGGGTTTTTGGGTGCATTTTTGAAGAAATAGGAGGGTTTTTGGGTGCAATCCAAAAAGCCGTCGAGGCGTTGCGCCCCAACGGTTTCAGCCGTTTTTTCAGAATTTGGTTCATCTTCTATATCAGTATCGTAATTAGCTTTTTTTACCGCCGAAAATAGATACATATACCGCCAGGATATGCGTTTAAGGCGAAAGCCTTTCCGTTATAATGCTGCGCCCTATATGTCCGCCTTTACCGCCTTTACCGGAATAACCGAGTTAGTCGGAATAACCGAGTTAGCCGGAATAACCGCCTTTACCGCCTTAACCGGCTTCTAAGTCGAAAATAGTAACTCCGGAGAATAGGTATAGCAGCAAGCGTTAGCTTGCAGGTGCGTTAGCACCTTTGAATTGTGAACAATTCCACGTCATATTCCGTGCATTGTTTACAATGCATTAGGCTAACGCCTAACGACTTCACTTACGTTCGTCGTGTTATCCATATATTACGGATTATTCGTTAATTAATTAACTCCGGAATAAGTTAATCCGTATATTCGCTATATTCGCTATATCCGTATATTCGCCTATATCCGCCTTTATCCGTTGCGCCCGTTATCCTCGGCCATATGCTTTCGCGCTCGCTCGTATCCGAGGCTACTTTTCCGGAACTACTCCGGCATTTTGTGCAGCGCCTGATACCGCTTAACGTACTCCAAAAAATCCGGATCACTTGCGTCAAATTTATGCGCAATCTTACCTCGAACGTTTTCTGAAATTCCTCGCTCTCCCGATTCAATTGCGGCGACTGTCGAATAAGTTACGCCTAAGTACTCGGCAAATTGCTCTTGGTTCATTCGCAAGTACCATCGGATTAATTTAAACGTCTCCTTCGTCATCTCGTTTACTCCTTTCTATTCCGATTTTCTTCGTTTAAGAAATAAAAAAAAGCCCGTCATTTAACGACTGGCACGGCCCTCTCATTATATAGTCCAACTAAACCCGGTTTTTACAACCATGTATACGTAATTTTTTCGACCTTCCCGAAAAACTCCCCTCATAATATAGTGTGCTTTACGGCTGCCGAATTGCATATCTAGGCTCAGTTTTTCGCCTTTACCGCCTTATATGTCCGCCTTTATCGCCCTTACCGCCCTATATGTCCGCCTTTACCTCTATGTCCGGAGTAACCGCCTTTATCGCCCTTACCGGAATAACCGAGTTAGCCGGAATAACCGCCTTTATCGCCCTATATATCCGGAATTGTCGGAATAAGTAACTCCGGAATAGGTATAATGGCAAGCGTTAGCTTGCAAGGGAATTGTCTACAATTCTCGAAAGAACAAGTTCTTTCCGACTTCACTTACGTTCGTCGTATTATTTTAAAGTTTAGTTATTATAGTTTAGTTAATACAGTATAGTTACGTTAGGTAGATTTACCGAGCACCTATCGTATTTTTACCTATCACCTATCGGAAATTTACCTATCACCTACTAATCACCCGCTTTTACCACTTTTACCACCGTACTATTCAGAGGTGTACTCAAACGTAAAACGGACAGGGCTTTTTTAATTGGAAATTTAAATTAAATGTCCCAAAAATAGGCACCTTGGTGCTATTAGTTAGTGAGGGCACTTTTACAAGTCGATAACAAATTTATCACTTGGAAAGAGGGAGCGATAAAGCAGGGAGACGGTGCGGGATCGAAATATAACTTAAATAGAAGTGAGGGCGATTTTCCGTCCTAAAATCGAGGCTATTTAGCGCTCGATAAGGTGAGAAAAGCTGTCGCATGAATTCCGCGGCAGGCTACCGTACATTAACGTAGATTACCGTTGAGGTTTGAGTATACCTCTGAATAGTACGGTGGTAAAATATAATTAAATCCAAAGGAATAACCACCTTTCCGTAAGGCGCGCCAACGCCTTACTCCGTTTTAAACTTCCGACGAGAGTCGCCTTCGAAAGTCCTCCACGTCGCCAACCGTGAAAAACTTTTATCCGCATAAATTCGCATAAATTCGTATTGCCTCAGTCAATCCGCTTTAAGCTATCGACTAGTCCGGCAGGCAGCGAGTGAATCTTAAAATATTCTTCGATTAGTGCCGATTCTACCGCCAGTAACTCCGCCGCCCATTCCTCGTTATTCGTCCGCTGCCTTACGTCAAACTGCAAAAAGTCGTAAATTGCGAGTAAGTCCGGCATGATCTCGTTTTGTTCCTCGCCTGCTGCGCTAATCCAAAATAACTGCGTCAATCTAATCCGCCTCCTTTTCCGCCTTTAATTCTTTAAGTAACGCCTCGTAATCCTGTAAGCGGACGTAAGCGTCGCCCTCAAACCATTTTACGGCTGCGCCGTTCACTTTACCGTCCCACCAATTCAATTTATCCGGCTTATTTTCTTCCATTTTGTTATCCCCTTTCAGATTTATTTTGACTACGTTTTGTAGTCGATATTTATTCTAATACATAATTTTTTCAATGTCAACTACTTTTCGTTGTTATCCGGTAAACCATTTTTTATAATCAAAGAGTGAATAATAATCGGATTGGGAGGAAATAGAAAAATGAACAAACCTAATTTTGACGAAAACAGACGAATTTACGACGTAAAATGTAACTTAAAAGCGATTCTTGACGCTAGAAAAGGAACAGAGAACGAAATCTCAATACGAGAACTTGCGACAAAGTCGGGACTTAAATTTGAAACAGTTAGACGTATGTACCACGATGAAACTAGGCGTTATCAACGGGAATCATTAGCAGCAATTTGTATCGCGTTGGATATAGATATAAGCGATCTATTAACACTTGTTCCAGTAAAAGAATGACGGCGCTTAAACGTTTAAACCGGCAGGCTTGGCGAATTACTAGGATGTTTGCGCCGGTTCCTCCGTTTACTTTACTTTACTTTACGAACTGTACGAATAGTCCGGTGTTTTTCGACGAATTATTTAACGTAATTTTTCGCTTAAATTTACCGTGCTTTTAGGCGTTTTTGCCGTTCCTAGACCGATTCCCCTACCTCGCAAAGAAAACGGCTAAATCCACGGTAAAAATCGCTTAAAACATTATGTACTCGGTAGAGACCCGTTAGGTTCCGGTAGAGGCTCGGTAGGTTCCGGTAGAGACCCGGTTTTCGCTTAAATTTTCCGTGCTTTTAGGCGTTTTTACCGTTTCAAGACCGATTCCCCTACCTCGTAAAGAAAACGGCTAATTCCTCGGCAAAAATCGCTCAAATCACTATGCATTCGTTATGTTCCGTTTAAGTACGTTTCATTCCCGTTCAACTTCGTTCAGCTCCGCTCAATTCCGCCCTGGAACTTCGAAATTTTGGCGGAAAATTTTTACGGCTAGGGAAGTTGTGGCTAGCGCTTGCTTTTCGAGCGGCTAGCGCTTGGCTTCCGAGGTAAGGTTCGATAAACTAGCGCTTTATTCCTCGAAATTTTGACCTCGGATTTCGAAAATTTTGGCGCAAATTTGCGCTCACCCGGCAGGGCGGCCGCGGAAATACCGACCCCCGCCTGAATTTTCTGAAAATTCAAACATAAGCTACTTCCGATAACATACATTATGTAAACCAATTTTGCCCTGATGCAACACGGCTCAAACGCTTGCGCCGCAAGGCCTCTCGCCGTTTCCGGCCATCCGGTGCAGCCGTTTTCCCGTCTCTCACGATAAAACGACGGCCATTTTGCGACGGATTTTGCCGTAATAAACGACACTATCAGGAATAGTCCGACTATTTCGACGGTTATTTAACGACGTGCCCCTCGAGTTTTTCCAGGTACGTGCGCCGTGAACGCGCTGCCCGGTAACATACGGCATAAAACGCCTATAAACGCTCACACGTCGCCACACGTCGCCATAAACGCTCACACAGACGCTTTCATACCGTGTAAATACGTCTACCTTATCCGCCGACAACCCGGCTTCTAACCGGCTCCTAATCGGCCTCATTTCGCCTCGTACGTTTTAGCCGTCATTTTTCGCCATATAATGAAGGAATCCGCCGAAACCACGCCATAATATCCCCGGAACCGGCACAAACCGCATTATATCTCCGTCCGTATAGCAGCCGGCTTTTACGTGTTACACATTGACCGTTATTTTAACGATATTTTAACGACATTTTAACGGGACTATATCGACATATACCGGAGTAACCGAGAATAACCGGAAATAACGTTATAGGCCGTTTCTAACGTTTTAATCGTTATTATCCGTTATTATCGTTTATATCGTTATTATCCGTTATTATCGTTTATATCGTTATCCTCGTTTATGCCGTTATCCCGTTATAATCGAATATATCGGATATGGATATATCCAAGTTTGCAAGGCAAACTTGCAAGGCCTTTGGCCTTGGATTAGGTATTTATAACGTTTCTAACGTTTACATCTGCAAACTAACCGGCGTCAAACGTTCGACTTTATACGCAAAAATAAAGGCGGAAAAATAAATCCGTCTTTTTTTCGTGTCTTTCCGCCCAGAGATACATAGTTCCGTTAAATTTAACGCCTAATAAAAAGCCAATCTGGCGGAACCATGCGGAATATGCGGGATATTAGGGATATGCGGGATATGCGGGAACAATAGCGGGGATCCGCCGTAAAATTTCCGCAAATAGAAGAAAATAGCCGCAACAACCGCAATAACCGCAATAGCCGCAACAACCGCAATAGCCGCAACAACCGCAATAGCCGCAACAACCGCAATAGCCGCAACAACCGCAATAGCTGCAAATAACCGCAATAGCTGCAAATAACCGCAACAACCGCAATAGCCGCAACGTTAACGATTATTTACTTACGTCCGTTTCCTCCATTTCCTCCATTTCCGGCAAGTTCCGGCAATTTCCGACTAACTTCCGCCGCTGCCCCTCGAGTTTTGGCGGGTGCGTTCGCCGTGAATGCGTCGCCCGGTAAACTAAACGTAAAACTAAACGTAATAGCTGCTGCGTACAAACAACGTTAAATAACGAAGAACCCGCGAGGAGCCAGCGAAGAACCAGCGAAGAACCAACGTTAAATAGCCGAGTAAATTTGTAACGGGAATAATTCGTAATAATTCGTAATGATTCCGGTTTCTACTATTATATGCCGAATTATATGCCGAATTATGTCAAGTAAATTTACTTTACACACCCGATTAGTACCGATTAAAATTACGATTACTGGATTACTGGTAGTACGGATTAAAATTAGTACGGATTAAACGCGAGTATTCCTCCGCCTTCATCCTCCGTCCATTTTAGCCGCCTGCTAATCTCGGCCGATAACCGATTCCATGCGGAATAAAGGTAACTGTCTAAATTCCGTACATAACCTTGTTTGTACTTCCGGATTACGTTCAAGAATACGTCAACGTAGTCAGCTCCGTGTTCTTCTACGGCTATAGTACGATCAATATTCGCCTTTGCTCTGAGTAAAGTACCGTATGCTTTGTATAGTCCGTTAGCGTCAAAATAAGGCGCCATAGCTTCGTAAATTACTGCCGGAATTGCTTGTCGAAGGCTGCGGGGATGGTTTTCTATGCCCGGCTCTTTCTCCGCTTTATTGTCCGCCGTAGCTTTTAATGTATTTGTATTATTATGATTAGAAAAAACTGGTTCTACTGCGTTTTCTTCATAAGAAGGCTTGTCCATACGGTTTTCCTCGTATTCCATTGCGGTTTCATTTTGCGGTTCCACTTGTTGCATGGTCGGATTAATAACGATGATATTGACGGACTTTTTCCGACTTCTTCCCCGCCACTTTTTAACCGTTGCGATACGATCAATCATTCCGTATTCTGCAAGTGTGTTTATCGCTCTTATAACGGTACTTCTCGACTTGCCTATGGCTTTCCCGATAGTCTCGTACTTAGCGAATGAAACGCCTGTAATTCGAAGGCTTGAACGCCCTAAAAAACGTAGTACCTCAATAGCTGATTCCGGCACTTCGTCGGCTCTTAACCGTTCAATATATGCATAAATAGCCTCGTCCATATCCGAGATATTCTCGAATGACCGGTATTTTTTGAGATTTTCAAAGGTTAAAACTTCGTACTTTGTTTCACTTTTCATTACGATTGCCTCCCGTTTAGAGGCGCCGGCTGCCCTGTCCCCGTTCTACTCCGTCCTTCCGTTCTAGCCCTTTCCTGTCCGCCGTTTAATGCACTTTTGTAGAACATATGTTCGATTCAGTGGTCGGACGAACAGAATATTGATTTTATCCGTTTTTTTCGATATACTAGACTTACGGTATATGGAATTGGGCGTAGGTATACGAAAAGTATGCAGCGCCTCTTTTTTTTGTTCTTTTTTAATATTTGATTATTACAAAAATTTCCGTAGGCTTTCTGCAACTTCTTCCTTTCCTAAGTGAAGGTATCTTGTGGTTACGGCTAAGTCGCTATGGCCCAACGCTTTCGAAATTAAAGAGATATTCGCCCCTTTTTTAAGAAGGTTTTTCGCAAATCCCCGACGTAGCGCGTGCGGATTTATATTTTTAAGTCCGTACTCTTTGCGATACATATTCAGGCGTTTCGAGATATGATTATTTGTAGGTGACCTTAATACGGAATCCCCGTTTTTCGTAATAAACAATAGATTATTCCTCTTATTTCGTTCTCGTCTTATAATTTCGTTTTGGTCCATTAAGACTGCCAATAAACGCGCGAGAACATCGTCAAACGGTAAATAAATGTTTTCGTGATTCTTAACGATTCCGCCGTCAATAACCAGTAAACAAGAGTCGAGGTTGACGTGTTTATGTTCTAACCGCGCAAGTGTGCCGATACGAATACCAGTTTGATACATCAATAAAACGGCGGCAGCGTCACGCAATTCTACAAATTTACTTAAATCGAGTAAAGAGAGTAGCATTTGAATATCGCGTTCAGTAGTCCCCTCTTTGATAGGCGTATCTACCTTAATTTTGATGTTTTTCCAAAATTTTGATTCTAGCCATCCATTATCAAAGCAACGGTTTAAAAACGCCTTTAAACACTTTAATCGGATTAATTTTGTGGAGTTACTAACGTTCATAGAGGCAAGCCATTCATATATATGGTTTGCATTAAGTTCTTCCATATATTGAACGCCTGTAACGTTAAAGAAGTTATTAATATGTAAGTCGTAATCGCTTATTGTTCGTTCTCTTAATCCGGCGGCTTTCATCTGTCTTATAACTGTTCTTAATGCTTTTTCCACCGGAAAGCCGTCGTTAAGCTTACGTTCAGACTGTTTCGACTTATATACCTCGGATAAATTGGAGAGACCTAGATCGGAGAGATTGCCGTCAACGTGAAGGAAAGGTTTCTTTTTCGTCATAAAAATAAGCCTCCTAGCACGGCTTTGTTGACCGGTTCATGACCGATTCAACTACCGTACTAGAAGGCTTGTCTGACGGGGCTTTGACGCCCTTTCAGTAGCGTCCCAGGAGAGATTCGAACTCCCGACCGACGGCTTAGAAGGCCGTTGCTCTATCCTGCTGAGCTACTGGGACATATGGAGCGGGTGAAGGGAATCGAACCCTCGACAACAGCTTGGAAGGCTGTGGTTTTACCACTAAACTACACCCGCGTATTGGTTTTTATTAGGCTTTAAATTTAACGGACAAATTATATTATATGTATCTCCCAAAATTTTGTCAACCGTTTTTGCCAAATTTTATCATAAGAAGATAAGTATCCCTCCCAACTTAGTTGAGAAGGACACAATTATTATTTCAACTTTCCTTCCAGCGAAAGACTGGTTAATTCATTTCCGTCAACGGTAAAAAAACGAATCTGCACTTTGCTTTTATCATCCCAAGAAATAACCGCATAGGTCGCTTCTTTGCGCATTCTCGGATAGCGGATGCTTCCGGGATTGATAAAGATTAGTTCATCGATCTGTTCAGCACCTGCAATATGGGTGTGGCCGAAGCAGACAATATCGGCATCCTCTTCTTCCGCCCGATATTTGAGCGTGAGAAGCCCTTCTTTTACCCGGTGCAAATGGCCGTGGACAATATAAAAGTTTAGTCCATCAATATGTACTTTTTCTTCGGTTGGAAACCGGGTGTCAAAATCACAGTTTCCCCTCACCTTATACATGCCTTCCAGTTCCGGTGCATCAAAATCCAATTCCGAATCCCCGCAATGGATAATCTTATCCACCGTATGCCGTGAAACAATTTCCGTAATTTCCTGTTTCCAGCCATGGCTGTCACTAAGAATCAACACAGATCCCATCGTTACCAGTGTTCCTTTCTAACTGAAATTTGGCTTGATTTTTCTCGCCAACAACCAAATTAATCTTTTCTCTGCTGCAAAAGAGCTTGCAGCTGATCCATCGCATGTCTCCGGTGGCTAATCTCTTGTTTCACCGAAGGGTCTAATTCAGCCAACGTGTTTGTATATCCCTCTGGAATGAAAATTGGATCGTAGCCAAATCCGTTCTCTCCGGCAGGATGAAGAGCAATTTTCCCTTCGCAATACCCTTCCGTAATGACCGTTTCCTTTCCTTTTTCCGCCAACGCCAATACGCAGACAAATCTGGCGGTGCGATTTTCCATCGGGACTGATTGCATTTCTTCTAATACTTTTCGGATATTTGCCTCATCATCTTTATCTTCTCCGGCATATCGGGCCGAATAAATTCCCGGTCTTCCTTGTAACGCATCGATTTCTAATCCCGAATCATCTGCCAGCACAGGCATATTCAAAAGTTCCGCAATCGTTTCTGCTTTTAACCTGGCATTTTCCGCAAAAGTTGTCCCTGTTTCTTCCACTTCAGGAAGATCGTCAAAATCTAATAAAGATTTGACGCGAATATGTAATTGGGCAAAAAATTGCTGAAACTCTTTTGCTTTTCCCGCATTTTTCGTTGCAATGATTAATTCATCCATTTCATTCTTCACCTCAACTGTTTTCTTCACGCAATTCCCCGATTCTTGCTGCTAAAGGACCTAAAGCCGATTTTTGCACCTCAATTATTTCTTTAATCCCGCTATTTGCAAGCTGCAGCATCGTCTGCAACTCTTCCGGGGTAAAGGTCGCTTCTTCTCCTGTCCCCTGAATTTCCACATATTTGCCAGAGCCGGTCATGACGATGTTCATGTCAACATTTGCCTGGGAATCTTCTTCGTAATCTAAATCCAAAATTGGCGTTCCATCAGCTAAAATGCCAACGGACGTTGCAGCGAGATAATCAAGAACAGGCATTTTATCAATTACTTTGTTTTCGAGAAGCTTGCCGAAAGCAAGTACTACCGCAACAAAAGCTCCGGTAATGGACGCCGTCCTTGTTCCGCCATCCGCCTGAATAACATCACAATCAACCCATACTGTCCGCTCGCCGATGACGTCTAAATTGACGACGGAGCGGAGTGCTCTTCCGATTAAACGCTGAATTTCCATCGTTCTTCCGCTCACTTTTCCTTTGGAGGACTCCCGAATGTTTCTCTGGGCTGTTGCTCTTGGCAGCATGGCATATTCTGCCGTAATCCAGCCTTTCTGCTGTCCCCGCATAAATGGCGGTACCCGGTCTTCGATACTTGCATTGCAAATTACTTTCGTATTGCCGACCGTAATTAATACAGAGCCTTCCGGATGGATAATGTAATCCGGTATGATTGAAATGGGTCTGAGCCCATTATTTTCCCTATTTTCTTTTCGCATCATAATTCCTCCTTATTTTCATCATTAGCTTACCATATTTTCTGCAAAATCAACACGTTAATCCCGTTTTGCCATGAATTATAGGAACAGAAGAAAAAAGAACTTAGCAAACGCCAAGTTCTCCTTATCATTATAATTTATAATTGTTCGGTCGGGGTGAAATATTGTTTGGACACTGGCTCCTCATATACTTCTCCGTCTTCGTTTACGAGCTGTTCGATGCTTTCCACCTTAATATCTACTGCTTCGATTCCCTCTTGTTCCGTCAGCGTACGGACGATCGTCTCCATCACGTCATCGGAAATAACTGCTTTCTCGCTGTCTTTTAAAATTCCTTCATTAAACAGGACACTTAAAACCCCATCTTCCAGCACCGGGTCAGCCAATAGCTGTGCATTCGTATTAAATACGTGTTTCACGTTGGCGCTATATCCCGGACCGTCTAAAAGCGTCTCGATAATTCCCCGGTATAAGTTGCCGTCCTTTTCTTCAATATATTGGGTTACCGGAACGTAATACCGGTTTTCGTTTTGTTCTTGCGGATAATACATTGTCACCGGCTCACTCGTTAATAAATCCGGCGTGTTCGACGCCATTACATTGATTCCCATCTCTCTGGAGTATCCTTTTCCGATCGGGGTTCCCGCAACAGGCATCGCTTCCTGATGATGGCCGTTTATCCACAGCTGTACCCGATCTACGTTTTCAAATTGGGTTAACGTAAACGTCATTGCTTCTAATATTTGCACTTCTTCTTCCGGCTGATAGTCTTTAAATTCCTCGGATAAATCAACAATCAATGTCCCGTCTTCCAGCAAATTCATTCCTAAAATTTCCGTTCCTGCAGGCAACACTGCCTGGAAACCGTTAGGCAAAAGTTCCGTTACCGGACCGTCCTTTATCAAATATTCCAGCACTTGGGACGCTACTTGATCCGTTTCCGGCAATTGCAGCGTCTGAGCTGCTACCATCCCGTTTTTATCCAATAAATATAGTTCCCTTTCTACTGTTGCTGTACTGCTTTCCTCCGCCTCTTTATTTTCTTCCGTTTTATCTGACGGGATCTCTTCTAAATTATTCACCGGTTCCGCATTTTCCCGCGGCGGATCCATTTCATCCATAGACTGTTCTCCTTGGAAACATCCTGCGAGCGAAAGGGAAAGGATAATTGTACCGCCAAGTACAAATATTTTCTTTTTCATGTCCATACCTCCTACGATGGTTTGTACTATTATGTATACGAGCCTTAAGGAAAAATAGACCAAGTATGGACATAAAAAAAGGATGTAAATCAATACATCCTTTTTGCCAGCTTCGTTTGCATAATTTGAATTTGCTTGTCGGGAAATTGACAGAATAGACGATGAATCATTTGCGCAAAAACATGCCTTTCCCCCGTTGCGTAAAATTTGTGCTCCGGCGTTCCCTCATCATCATTTAATAGATGCTGCATATCTAAGATTGTACTTGCTTCTCTCGCCGTCTCTTCGCCGGAAGAAATAATGCTAATTTCATTACCCATTATTTCCTGAATGATCGGCTTGATAATGGGATAATGGGTACAGCCTAAAATCAACGTATCCAAGTCTTCTTGTTCTTTAAGCGGCTCCAGCACGGTATCGACAATTTTCAATGCCTCGTTGCCTGAAATGATTCCTTTTTCCACCATCGGAACAAATGGAGGACAAGGCAAGCCGTAATAATGAATATCGCTCTTTATTTTCTGCAGCTCTTTTTCATATGCACCGCTATAAATTGTTCCTTCGGTTCCGATGACTCCGACATGATTATTTCGGGTTACTTTAATTGCTGCCCTGGCACCGGGCTGAATGACGCCGATAACCGGAATTGAAAGTTCTCGTTTCAGCTGGTCCAGCGCAAAAGCAGTTGCCGTATTGCAGGCAATAATCAACATTTTAATATCTTTATCGAGAAGAAATTCGACCATTTCCCACGTATAGTCGATTACTTCCTCCCGCGGCCGGGGGCCATAGGGGCACCGGGCCGTATCTCCAACATATAGGAGATTTTCCTTCGGTAGCTGGCGCATAAATTCGTGGGCGACGGTTAACCCTCCTACGCCTGAATCAATGATTCCGATTGCTTTCTTCACTGATGTCTGTTCCTTTCTTCTTGGTGTTCTCTTCACTCACTTTTTTCATCTGCACGTATAACTTTTCCAGTAAACGGTTTAACTCATTTACATCCTCTTCAGAAAAATAGTCGAGCACACTGTCGAGAAATTGCTGTCTTTTTTCGATCACCTCATGGATAATGACTTTCCCTTTCTCCAATAAATGAATTCGGACGACCCGCCGGTCACTATCATCCCGAATTCGCTCCACTAATGCATTTTTCTCCATTCGGTCCACTAAATCCGTCGTCGTGCTAAACGCAAGCCCGATTCTTTTGGACAGTTCGCCGATGGTCAGATCTCCTTCTTCCAAGAGCCACTGCAGTGCGACAAATTGGGGGGAAGTAATCGGATAATGATGGAGAATTTTTCTTCCATTCCGCTTAAGCATTCCAGATATATAGCGTAATCGTTTTTCTATCGTAACAATTTCTGATGAAACACTTTGTTTATGCAAAAGACTTTCCCCCCACACCATTCTTTATGGAATATCATATCATAGATAACATGATTTTGTGCCTATGAAAAGCTATAATTTTTGTTATCAATAACGGTTTAGTGCTTTGAAAAATGGCTATTGTCCCAATCACATTGCCATCAATAATAAATCAAGGGAAATATGTACAAATAAAGCTTATTTTGTGACAAATATCCGCACTTATTTCTTTCCCCGACATAAGCTAATATTGACTAAATAATTTCCCTCAACACATGCAGCTCTATGGAGAGCAAGGAGGGGTTAACATTTGAAGGACAACGAGTATAAACCGAAGCAATTATTGACTAAACGCGAAAAAGAAGTATTCGAACTGTTGGTACAAGACAAAACAACAAAAGAAATTGCCCAGGAATTGTTTATATCAGAAAAAACAGTCCGTAACCACATATCAAATGCTATGCAAAAATTAGGAGTGAAGGGGCGTTCACAAGCCGTTGTAGAGCTACTCCGCATGGGTGAGTTAAAGCTCTAGGATCAGTTCACCGTACTCCTCTTTTACGTATGGTTTGTGTAACACTGGTCCGTTCTACGGCTTGGCGGCATGTATACAGAAAAACCGGTAAAATTAACCGGTTTTTCCTCATTTCTCTTTTAATTTTTCTTTCATCGATTCAGTGAGCGGTTTTGGCTTTCCGGTCAGAGCGTCAATAAAGACGACACGTCCTCTTCCGGTTAAAGTAATTTCCTCTTTTTCGTTTGTTGTCATGTAATGCAAATCAAAGGATGTACGACCGACAGAATTCGTTTTGACAAAAACCTTTAATTTCTCGTTAAAAAACATTTGCCGATGATAATCACATTGCAAATCGGCAACGATAACTGCTCCTTCATGGATTGCCATTTCTTCCATAAATCCGATGTGCTGAAGAAAATCAATTCTCGCCTCTTCGAAATAAATAAAGGCCGAGACATTATTGACGTGCTGATACATATCCGTTTCCGAAAACCGTACTTTAATCGGAATAAAAAAATGAAATTCCTTTTTCCATTGTTCAAAGTCTTCAATATATGGTATTTTTTTCAACGTCTCCACTCCTGACAATTGATTCGGTTAGTAAATATAAAAACAGCCCTTACCTGAAAGGAAAGGGCTATTTTTCTTAATGGGCATTATCGCTTCCGAAGAAGTTTTTAAATGCTTGAATATTTGTCGCACGGTTCATCGCTGCAATCGATGTCGTCAATGGAATTCCTTTTGGACAAACTTGAACACAGTTTTGGGAGTTGCCGCAGCCGGTAATTCCGCCGTCTTGCATGAGTCCTTCTAACCGTTCGCTTGCATACATTTCTCCAGTCGGATGGGCATTAAAGAGCCGCACTTGAGAAATAGCAGCAGGTCCGATAAAGTTGGATTTATCGTTCACATTCGGACATGCTTCGAGACAAACTCCGCAAGTCATACACTTGGACAATTCGTATGCCCACTGACGTTTCTTCTCCGGCATCCGCGGGCCAGGTCCTAAGTTATGGGTTCCGTCAATCGGAATCCAAGCTTTAACTTGTTTCAGCGCATCGAACATTCTTTCCCGGTCAATGACTAAGTCACGGACTACTGGGAAGGTGGACATCGGCTCCAGGCGAATTGGATGCTCTAATTGATCTACAAGAGCCGCACAAGCCTGTCTCGGAACCCCGTTAATGACCATGGAACAAGCTCCGCACACTTCTTCCAAACAGTTCATATCCCATGCTACCGGAGTAGTCTTTTCTCCCTTAGCATTTACCGGGTTTTTTTGGATTTCCATCAATCCGGAAATAACGTTCATATTTTTCCGGTAAGGAACTTCAAACGTTTCTTCGTATGGTTCTGAATCCGGACTGTCTTGCCGTGTTATAATAAACGTTACTGTCTTTTGCTGTTCAGCCATTTTCCTTTGCTCCCCCCTGTATTAATGTTTTTTTGTATAGTCACGTACCCTCGGCTTAATTAAGGAAACATCTACATCTTCATAGCTGAATTTAGGCGCTTCATTCTCAGCATCAAATTCAGCGATTGTTGTCTTCAGCCATTCTTCATCATTACGTTCAGGGAATTCCGGTTTATAATGTGCCCCGCGGCTTTCGTCCCGATGATATGCACCTAATGTGATAACCCGTGCTAAATGAAGCATGTTCTTCAATTGACGGGTAAACATTACCCCTTGGTTGCTCCAGCGGGATGTATCGTTGACGTTAATATTTTCCCAGCGTTCCAACAGCTCTTGAATTTTCTCGTCTGTCTTCAGCAGTTTCGGATTTTCCCGTACTACGGTGACGTTGTCCGTCATCCATTGTCCAAGCTCCTGGTGCAGCTGGTAAGCATTTTCATTGCCATCCATCTTCAGCATTTGCTCAAATTTCTCTTCCTCTTCACGTACGCGACTATCAAATAATTGAGAGGAGAAGTCTTCTGCATGTTTTTCCAGTCCTTCTATATATTCAATTGCTTTCGGACCAGCAACAGAACCGCCGTAAATGGCAGATAACAAGGAGTTGGCACCGAGACGGTTTGCTCCATGCTGCGAGTAGTCACATTCTCCAGCAGCAAAAATTCCCGGTATATTCGTCATTTGATCGTAATCAATCCATAATCCGCCCATCGAATAATGCACAGCCGGGAAGATCTTCATCGGAACTTTACGCGGATCTTCACCCACGAATTTTTCATAAATTTCAATAATACCGCCAAGTTTAACATCCAGCTCTTCCGGATCCTTATGGGAAAGATCCAAATATACCATGTTTTCCCCGTTAATTCCGAGTTTTTGATTTACACAGACATCAAAAATTTCCCGGGTAGCAATATCCCGAGGCACCAAGTTACCGTAAGCAGGATATTTCTCCTCCAAGAAATACCATGGTTCCCCGTCTTTATACGTCCAGATGCGGCCGCCTTCTCCACGGGCAGATTCACTCATGAGACGCAGTTTGTCGTCCCCTGGAATTGCCGTCGGATGAATTTGGATAAATTCGCCGTTTGCATATTTTGCCCCTTGCTGATAAAGGATGCTGGCAGCAGATCCGGTATTAATCATCGAGTTTGTGGACTTGCCGAAGATAATTCCAGGTCCGCCTGTTGCAAAAATCGTCGCATCAGAACGGAATGCTCGAATCTCGTGGGATTTTAAATTTTGAACGACGATTCCGCGGGATACTCCGTCTTCATCGAGTACGGCCCCGATAAATTCCCAGCCTTCATATTTCGTGACAAGTCCTTCTACCTCATATCGGCGAACTTGTTCGTCCAATGCATATAGTAATTGCTGTCCTGTCGTTGCTCCTGCAAATGCAGTACGGTGATGCTGAGTCCCTCCAAAACGGCGGAAGTCTAGCAACCCTTCCGGAGTACGGTTAAACATTACTCCCATCCGGTCAAACATATGTATTATTCCAGGCGCTGCTTCACACATTGCTTTCACTGGCGGCTGGTTTGCCAAGAAGTCTCCGCCATACACCGTATCATCAAAGTGAATCCAAGGAGAGTCCCCTTCCCCCTTCGTATTAACCGCACCGTTAATACCACCTTGAGCACATACAGAGTGAGATCGTTTTACTGGAACAATAGAAAATAGATCTACGCTTACACCTGCTTCAGCAGCTTTCAAGGTTGCCATCAGTCCTGCCAACCCACCACCGACAACAGCAATTTTACGCTTCTTCAACATAGTACTCACTCTCCTTCTCTGTCAGTCAATTATACTCCGTAAGCAAATTGAATTAATGTCCGAACGCCTAAATAGCTCACTACTAAAAATACGATCAATGTTGCATACGTAGCAACCCGCTGCGATTTTGGCGTTTGTGTAATTCCCCAGGATACGAGGAAGCCCCATAAGCCGTTGGCTAAGTGGAATACAGCAGATATAACCCCAATAATATAAAACCAGAACATAATTGGATTCGACAGGATGCCTTCCATTAAGCTGTAATTCACTTCCGCATTGCCTAAGGCTACTTGGACACGAGTTTCCCAAACGTGCCAAACGATAAATACTAACGTAATAATCCCGGTTAGGCGCTGCAAGCGGAACATCCAGTTACGGAAAAAGCTAAATCGTTTCGTATTGTTTTTTGCTGTAAATGCAATATATACCCCTAATATTGCATGGTACAAGAGCGGCAAATAAATGACGAAAATTTCCAGCAGCAATACAAATGGAAGGTTCGCCATAAAGCCGGCCGCCTTATTAAAACTTTCCTCACCATACACGGCAAAATGGTTGATGAATAAATGCTGTACCAAAAAGATTCCAATCGGAACAACACCTAATAAAGAATGTAGTCTTCTGTTGAAGAATTCACGATTCTGCACCATGTATCCCCCCTCTAGTAGAATTATAGTCTTCCCTGTTCAATTTTTTAAGTAAAGCGCTTTTATCAAGACTTCTTTTAAAAAATTGAACATTTCTTAAACAACTTTATTGTACTTCTAACTCCATAAAGCGTCAAGGAGACCCCGGGCAATTTTCCCGCAAATATCTGAAAACATTCACTATATTGTTTATAGGAAAATAATCAAATAAGTACCACCCTTCTGAACAAACAATCAAGACTAGGAATCTTGATTAAAATTGGAATTAATTAGATAATATTATGTACTGACAGCTTGAACTGAAGGGGATGAACATTGGTGTCAACAAAGTTATTGAAAATAGATGATTTGAAACAATTGCACGCCTCCGGAGCGGGTTACGATATGATCCGATATATCGGTTTGCCTGATATATTAGGAAAAGAACGGGATACGATGCTTTATTTCATGGGAAAAAGTCTGGCAAGAAAGTTCGAGATTGAAACATTGGAAGATATTTATTCTATTTTCTCCATTCTTGGATGGGGCCGGCTGGAACTAGTAAAGGAAAAGAAGAAACAGCTTACCTTTCACCTATTGGATGATTCCATCGTTTTGCGCCTAAAGGGACCGCTGGACGTTGATTTTCGCCTGGAAGCTGGATTTCTGGCAGAAGCGGTACAACGAATTACGGAGAGAGAATGCGAATGCCAAGAAGAAATACATAAACGGATTCATCAAGTGAAGTTTGATTGCTTCTATATAGAATGACATAAAAAAGCTGCTCTTCCTGACGGAAAAAGCAGCTTGCTTAGTTTTTAGGCTGATTTAAATGGTCAATAATATTTTCAGCGACATTTTTAGGAATTCCCAGTTTCGTAATATTTTCCACACTAGCTTTTTTTATTTCTTCAATAGACTGAAAATGGGTAAAAAGTAATTTTCTTCGCTTTTCCCCTACCCCCGGGATTTTGTCCAATTCAGACTGGAAGGCGTGTTTTCCCCGCAGCTGCCGGTGAAAGCTGATGGCAAAGCGGTGCACCTCATCCTGTATGCGCTGGACTAAATAGAATTCCTGAGAATTTCGGGCCAATGGCACCGGTTGGGGCGGATTCCCATATAACAATTCGCTCGTCCGGTGCCGGTCATCTTTTGCTAATCCGCAAACAGGGATATCTAAATTCAATTCGTTTTCCAGCACGTCTAATGCAGCATTCATTTGCCCTTTTCCCCCGTCAACGACGATTAAATCCGGCAATGGAAGGTTTTCCTTTAATACCCTCGTATACCGGCGGCGGATGACTTCTCGCATCGTTTCATAATCATCAGGACCTTCTACTAATCTTATTTTATATTTTCGATAGTCCTTTTTGCTCGGTTTTCCATCAATAAAAACGACCATGGCCGATACCGGATCTGTTCCTTGGATATTAGAGTTGTCAAATGCTTCAATCCGATGCGGGGTTTCTATATTCATCGCTTCCCCTAATTTTTCCACAGCGAGAATCGTTCTTTCCTCATCCCGCTCAATCAGATGGAACTTTTCTTCCAAAGCTATTTTCGCGTTTTTCATCGCCAATTCAACTAAGTCTTTCTTTCTGCCGCGAAAAGGGGTATGGACATCGACATGGAGCAATTTTTTAATCAAGTCGACATTCGTACCGATTGGCACGAGAATTTGCTTCGGTTTAATATGCTGCTTATGCAAATAAAATGCGCCAATAAAACTGAGAAAGGCTTCGTCCGCATCGTCGAAAAACGGGAAGATGGAAACGTCCCGTTCGATTAATTTCCCTTGCCGGACGAAAAACACTTGAACGCACATCCAGCCTTTATCATAGCTGTACCCAAAAATGTCCCGGTCCACTTCGTCGTTTAACGTCATTTTCTGGCGTTCCATTACCGCTTCAATATGCTGAATCTGATCCCGCAGTTCTTTCGCCCGTTCAAAATTCATTTCCTCGCTTGCTTCGTACATTTTTTTCTCAAGGGTCTTTTTAATTTCTTTATAGCCCCCTTGAAGAAAGGACGTAATTTCTTGAACGATGGCCTGGTATTCCTCTTTGGACGGCGGCGTTTCACTGCAGGCCAAGCATTGGTTCATATGATAATAAAGACAAGGCCTGCCGGGAGGATTATTGCACTTCCGCAACGGGTAAAGACGGTCCAGCAGTTTCTTCGTTTCCTTTGCAGCGAGCACATTCGGATAAGGTCCAAAATATTTCCCTTTATCTTTTTTAACTTTCCTCGTTATGAGCAATCTCGGATGACGTTCGGTCGTAATCTTTAAATAAGGATAAGATTTGTCATCTTTTAGCATGACATTGTATTTCGGATCGTATTTTTTGATCAAATTCATTTCCAATATGAGTGCTTCCGCTTCCGAAGACGTGACCATATATTCAAAATCAGCAGTTTCCTGGACGAGCCTTTGGGTTTTCTTGTCATGGGCCCCGGTAAAATAAGAACGGACACGGTTGCGCAATGTCTTCGATTTGCCGACATAGATGACCGTTCCGTGTTTATCCTTCATTAAATAACAGCCCGGCTGCGCTGGCAAAATGGCGAGTTTTTCCTGAATGATTTTATTCATTATGTTCCATTCCTTTAAATTGCTAAACTTTAGAAAATCCCCTGTCACCAATGTAACAAGGGATTGTTCTGCTTTTATGCATGTTTGTTAATTAAATCGACTAACACTTCTTTCGGCTGATAGCCAATTGCCTGGTCAACGACATTTCCATCCTTAAATAGCAACAAGGTAGGAATGCTCATCACACCAAATTTGCTTGCTGTTTCCTGATTTTCGTCTACATCCAGCTTGACGATTTTTACTTTTTCACCCATTTCCTGGTCAATTTCTTCCAAAATAGGTGCAATCATTTTACAGGGGCCGCACCATGGTGCCCAGAAATCGGCTAATACTAACCCTTTTGATGTTTGCTCTGCAAAATTTTGATCTGTAACATTTTCAATTGCCAACGTTATACCCTCCTCGAATAAAAGATAAAATATTTAAATCTAGTATATCACCATTATTATGTACTTCCTAATACTTTGCTTATTCCAAAGGCAGCGATTATTTTTTCACGATAAAAGACGGCCTCGTAAAAGGCCGCCATTCCTTACCCAACTTTTACTTTTTTCAATTCTTCAATCAGCATTGGCACTACTTCGAATAAGTCGCCGACGATGCCGTAATCGGCAATATTGAAAATATTAGCCTCCGGATCTTTATTAATCGCAACGATAACTTTCGAGTTGGACATTCCTGCTAAATGCTGAATCGCGCCGGAAATTCCCACCGCAATATATAAATCCGGAGTTACGACTTTCCCTGTCTGTCCAATTTGCAGCGAATAGTCACAGTATTCCGCATCACATGCTCCGCGGGATGCCCCGACCGCACCGCCTAAAACCTCGGCCAATTCGTAAAGCGGCTTGAATCCTTCTTTGCTTTTCACTCCGCGTCCGCCGGCAACAACCACTTTTGCTTCGGATAAATCGACCCCGTCAGACGCTTTCTTAATAACTTCTTTCACGATCGTTTTTAAATCTTTCACATCCACATCTACGGAACGAATTTCACCGCTGCGGGATGGATCTTCTTCCAATTTCGCAATGTTGTTTGGACGAATGGTAACAAAAGTTAACCCGTCTTTAATTACTTTCTTTTCAAATGCTTTTCCGGAATAGATCGGGCGAATAAAGACAGGCTGATCCCCATCTTTTTCAATATCTACGACATCCGAGACGAGTCCCGTATTGAGACGGCTGGCAAGCTTCGGTGATAAATCTTTGCCAATGGATGTGTGGCCCATGACAATGCCATCCGGAGATTCCTGTTCAATAACTGCTAGTATTGCTTGGCTGTACCCTTCCGAAGTATACGTTTTCAAATTGTCGTGTTTCACAGTTACGGCCCGGTCTGCGCCATGATAGATTAAATCATTGGCAAGACTTTCTAAGTCGTCCTCACCGCAAACAACTCCGACTACTTCGGCATCCGCATCAATCTTTTTCGCAGCAGCAATTGCTTCAAAGGAAACATTTCTCAGTTCATTATCTTTTCTTTCTGCAACGACTAAAATTTTACTCATTTTATTCTCTCCCTTCTGCCTGCACCTTATAGTACTTTCGCTTCATCTTTTAATAGGGCAACTAATTCTTTCACTTGCTCTTTCAGTTCCCCTTCCAAAATTCGTCCCGCTTGTTTTTCAGGCGGCAAAAACACTTCCACCGTTTCCGTTTTCGCTTCCACATCGTCTTCATCGAGGTCTAAATCATCCAGCTCCAATTCTTCCAACGGCTTTTTCTTCGCTTTCATAATTCCTGGAAGGGACGGATATCGTGGTTCGTTCAATCCTTGCTGGCAAGTAACCAATAGCGGCAGCGTAGTTTCAATGATTTCTACGTCTCCCTCTACGTCCTTTTCAATCGTTACCTTATCCCCATCAATTTTTAATCCGGTAATCGTCGTTACGTAAGGAATTCCCAGCAAGTCCGCCACACGCGGCCCGACTTGTCCGCTTGCTTCATCAATGGCGACATTTCCTGCAAGAATTAAGTCTGGCTCTTTATCTTCAAAAAACGCTTCCAAAATTTTCGCCGTCGTATACTGGTCTCCATCTTCCAAATCGTCCTCGGTATTGATCAGGACCGCTTTATCTGCACCCATGGCCAAAGCAGTACGAAGCTGCTTTTCCGAATCTTCATCGCCGATGGTGACAACGGTTACTTCCCCGCCATGCTCATCCCGCTGCTTAATGGCCTCTTCAATGGCGTATTCATCGTACGGATTGATGATATATTCCGCACCGTCATCTTCAACTCTGCCGCCGGATACGTTGATTTTTTCTTCGGTATCAAATGTTTTCTTCATTAAAACGTAAATATCCATCTGTAAACCTCCCACTGTTTATTTATCTTGAAATACTGGCTTCCGCTTTTCTAAAAATGCTTGTACCCCTTCTTTTGCATCCTCGTTGCCAAAAACTTCACTAAAGGCAATCGCTTCTTCCGTCATCCCTTTTTCAATCGGTTCGTTTTCTGTTAATGCAACTAATCGCATCACACGCTGAACTGCCGGCTTGCTCATGGAGGCAATCCGTTCCGCCATTGCCTTGGCCACATTATGTAACTCATTTTCTTCCACTACTTTTGTAGCAAGGCCATAGTGATAGGCTTCCTTGCCTGTGATCGGATTCCCGGTAAGTATCATTTCGTACGCCTTATCTTTTCCTACATAGCGAGGCAGTCTTTGGGTTCCGGCAAATCCGGGAATAATTCCTAATGTTAATTCAGGAAGACCAAGCTTCGCATTTTCCGTCACGATGCGAATATGGCATGCCATCGCCAGCTCCAGGCCGCCGCCCAATGCTGCACCGTGTATTGCAGCAATCACTGGAACCGGGAAATTTTCCAGGCGCAGAAACAAGTTTTGGCCATTTTCGGCTAACTTCCTGTAATCCGATGATTCCTGCAAGGATACAAATTCTTTAATATCTGCTCCTGCGGAAAAAAATCTCCCCTCTCCCGAGAGAACAATTGCTTTCGCCGCCTTTTCTTGTTCTATCCGATCCAAAATCTCGCCTAATTCCTGTATGATTTTCGTCGAAAGCGCATTTGCCGGAGGACTTTGAATCGTTACATATGCGACGTTATTTTCCAAATGGTACGCAACCGTCGTCATCCTATCCCTCCTTTATTTTCATTATAGCGGAAATTATCAAAAATTTAAACTTATTTCTTAATTCCCGATATTCCGTCTAGTAATAGCTGGTGTACTTGGGGTACTTGCTCCATCAAATCGTATTTCCTTTCCTTCATTACCCAATTTGTCACAATTTCGTCCAATGTTCCGAAAATCATCTGTCTGACAACCGGTATCATTAATTGCTCCCGGAACAGTTTTTGCTCCATTCCTTCCTGGACAATTTGATCAATTATGTTCAAGTATGGCTTTAACACTTGATTGATCTGCCTGCGCAGCTCATAGTTTGATTGTCTTAATTCCAATTGGGTAACAATCGCCAAATGGGGATTATTCGACAATTGGCTAAAATGCATTTCAATTAATGTATATAGCTTTTCATCGGCAGACGTTTTCCGTTCGGTTTCTTCTTTAATTTTTTCGATAAACTGACCCATTTTTTCTTGAAACACGGTGACAAGAATATCTTCTTTATTTTTGAAATAAAGATAAATTGTCCCATCGGCCACCCCGGCTGCCTTTGCAATTTTGGACACTTGGGAGCCGTGAAAGCCATTTTCCGCGATGACTTGAACTGCTGCTTCAATAATTTTTCGATATTTTGGTCTATTTTTCATTTTAATCTCCTTCATTTCTTAACAATAATAAAAAAACATCAATAATGAATGAATCATCATTCATTATTGATGATAAAGGATAACAACATTCGTTGTCAATATAATTCTCCGTTTATCTCTTTTTTAACCCTTTCCTTCTATACGGAAGTAATCTCCTTTTCTTCTTCGACTAACTTTCTCCGCAAAATTTTCCCGACGGCAGTTTTCGGCAATTCGTCACGGAATTCATAAATTCGCGGCACTTTATAGGCTGCCAAATGTTTTCTCGCAAAGGTGTTTAACTCTTCCTCCGTCACGTTTGCTCCTTCTTTTAACACGACATAAGCTTTCACCGTTTCCCCGCGATATGGATCCGGCACGCCGGCAACGACTACTTCCTGAATTGCTTCATGTTCGTAGAGCACCTCTTCCACTTCTCTCGGATAAATATTGTAGCCGCCTGCAATAATCATGTCTTTTCTGCGGTCAACGACATAGAAATACCCATCTTCATCCATGTAGCCTAAATCCCCGGTAAAAAGCCATCCGTCCTTTAGCACTCGGTCCGTTTCTTCCGGATTCTTCCAGTAACCTTTCATCACTTGCGGACCTTTTACCGCCAATTCGCCGATTTCTCCCGCTGCTGCTTCTTCCATGTCTCCGTCCATTTTAAAAATTTTCGCATCCGTATCTGGCCACGGCACACCGATACTGCCGTTCACTCGTTTATCCCATACGAAATTAGCATGGGTGACCGGTGACGATTCTGTTAATCCGTACCCTTCCACGAGGCGGCCTCCCGTTACTTTTTCAAACTGCTCCTGCACTTCTACCGGAAGCGGGGCAGATCCGCTAATACAAGCTTCAATGGAGGACAGATCATATTTTTTAATATCCGGATGTTTCAGCAAGCCGATATAAATCGTAGGTGCGCCAGGGAATAGCGTCGGACGTTCCTTTTCAATTGTTTTCAGCACATCTTGGGCATCAAATTTAGGCATTAGAATCATTTTCGATCCGTTCATGACGGAAAGATTCATGACAGCCGTCATGCCATAGACGTGGAAAAATGGCAATACGGCCAATACCGACTGGGGCTTAGCTTTCGTTTTATATAACCAGGCATCGCACATTTCCACATTGGAAACTAAATTATAGTGGGTGAGCATTACGCCTTTCGGATTCCCGGTCGTGCCTCCCGTATATTGCAATAAGGCGAGATCTTCCACCGGGTCGATGTCATGCTCAACATAATCGGTCCCTGCCTGTTCCATTATCCTCGTCCAGACGTGCTGATTTTCTGTTTGCTCTACTTTCACAACCATATTGTATTGCCGTTTTTGGATAAAAGGATAAATTAAATTTTTCGGAAAAGGCAAGTAGTCCTTAATTCCGGTAACAATCGTATGCTTTACATCCGTCCGGTCCCGTACCTTCGATACCCGCGGCAGCAAAATGTCTAAACAAACGATAAATTTCGCTTCCGAATCCAACAGCTGGAATTCCAGTTCCCGTTCCGTATAAAGCGGATTCGTTTGGACGACAATTCCTCCAGCCATTAGCGCCCCGTAATAGCTAATGACCGATTGCGGGCAGTTCGGCAGCATAATGGCGACTTTGTCCCCTTTTTGCAAGCCGAGGGATTGGAGGTAACTCGCCATTTTTCTTGCCTGCGTAAATAGTTCCTTATAGGTCAGTTCCTTGCCCATGAAATGAAGCGCTTTCAATTCCCCGTTCTTTTCAGCGGTTTCGGCCAAAAAATAATGAAGCGGCTTTTCCGAGTAATTGATGCTCGTCGGGATTTGTTTCGGATAATGGTTATGCCAGGGTTTTTTTTCCATTGCATCTCCTCCTTTATATCTATACTATAACCATTATACCGATTAATTTCTATTTTTTGAAATTTTATTTAATTATTTTTTTCAGAGAAAATATAAAATCCCGGCAATAATAAATAAAATGGCTACTACAATAAGAATCTTTGCTAATCTTTCAAATACCACGATGTTTTCTCCCTTCATGTACAACGTTCTACTTGATATTTGCTCCGATGACGAAGGATAGACCGATGGAAATCAGCATGGATATAAACCCTACTGCCTTATTTCCTTTTCCGATTTCTTCATCTACGTTAATGTTTGGCGTTAAAAATTCAAAAATAAAATAGCCGATCAATAATAAGAGAAACCCGTATGCGCCCCAGCCGATACTTTGCAAAATCGTATCATTATGCTCGATGGAAAACCGGAAAATCGTAGCGATGCCAAACAATTTTCCGCCCGTAGCCATGGCAACGGCAAAATTGCCTTTCCGAATTTCTTCCCAATTTTTATAGGAAGTTACGAGTTCAAATATTGCTAAGAAAACTAAAGTGCAAAGAATAACAACACTATATCTTGCTGCTGTAATGACGATGATATTTTCCCAAAATCCTGACATGGCGATCTCCCTTTCCTCCATGTAAGTGTGATGCATTCAGAAAGAATACTGAATGCATCGGATATTATTTAAATTCAATAACGGTAACGCCGCTGCCGCCTTCTCCGCTGCCTCCCGGCCGGAAAGCTGCGATGGACGGATGGCTTTTTACGAATTCTTGTACCCCTTTTCTCAAGGCGCCGGTTCCTTTTCCGTGGATAATCGTTACTTTCGGATAACCGGCAAGCAAACTGTCATCAATGTATTTCTCCAGTTTTCGCAGCGCATCTTCATACCTTTCCCCGCGCAAATCCAGTTCGAGAGGGACATGGTAGTTTGCGCCTTTAATTGTTGCGATCGGATTTTCGGTTTCTTGCTTTTTCTTGCCGACAAACTGAAGGTTTTTCCGTTCCACTTTTACTTTCATAATTCCTACTTGAACGATATACTCATTGTCGCTTACCTTTTTCAGCACTTCGCCCTTCTGATTAACGGTTGTAAGAATAATTTCATCACCCGGGTGAAGCTCCCTTTGTTCAGTTCGTCTTGTCTCTGTATTTTCTTGTTTATCCGTTAAATCCGGTGCCAGTTCATCCAGCAATTTTTTCCTTTCAATCCATTCATGTTCCTTAAATTGGGCTTGGTGTTGCCTATTTCGTAAGTCAGCAACAATCTTTTCCGCTTCTTCTCTTGCTTTTTGTACTGCCTTTTCAGCCTTTTCTTCCGCCTTCTTGTAGAGAATTTCTTTTTCATGCTGGAATTGGTTCCACGCCTTCAGCAATTCCTCCCGCAGCTGTTCACTTTCAGCAAGAATCTCGTGGGCTTTTTCGTAATCTTTTTCCGCCTGCAGCTTAGATTGTTCCAACGAAGCGATCATGTTTTCCACATTTTTTGAATCGAGGCCGATAAGTCCTTTCGCCCGCTGGATAATACGTTCGTCCAATCCAAGCCGTTGGGAAATCTCAAAGGCATTGCTCCTGCCCGGAATTCCGATCATGAGCCGATACGTCGGCTGCAATGTTTCCACATCAAATTCTACGGATGCGTTTACTACTTGTTTCCGATTGTACCCGTATGCTTTTAATTCGGGATAATGGGTTGTTGCGATAACCCGGGCGCCTCTGTCTATTACCTCATCGAGAATTGCCATCGCAAGGGCTGCCCCTTCGCTCGGGTCGGTTCCAGATCCGAGCTCGTCAAAGAGGACGAGGGACTCATGGTTGACACGGCCGATAATATCGACAATGTTCGTCATATGGGAAGAAAAGGTGCTTAAATTTTGTTCAATCGACTGTTCATCCCCGATATCGGCAAACACTTCTTTAAATACGGAAATCGTGCAGCCGTCCAAGGCTGGGACTTGCAGTCCGGCTTGGGCCATAAGCGTACATAGACCTACCATTTTCAGCGTGACCGTCTTCCCGCCGGTATTAGGCCCGGTAATGACAATGGCCGTATAATCTTCCCCAATGGCAATATCATTGGCGACAACTTCTTCTAACGGAATTAAAGGATGACGTGCCAGCTGCATTTTAATGACGCCTTCATTGTTTATATTTGGGGTTACCGCCCGCATTTCCCTGCCGAACAGTGCCCGGGCATAAATAAAATCGATTTGCGCCAATGCCGCCACATTTTCTGTCAATAATGTTGCAGCTTCCCCGATGTCTCTGCTCAATTCCCTTAAAATCCGCTCTATTTCTTCTGCTTCTTTCATCACTTTTTCCTGCAGCTGATTGTTCAGTTCCACAACTGCCTTCGGTTCCATAAATAACGTTTGACCCGAGGCAGACTGGTCATGAACAACCCCGCCAATGATGCTGCGGTATTCCTGTTTTACCGGGAGGACATAACGGTCATTGCGTATCGTTACAATCGCATCGGATAAATATTTGCTGTTTGTTCTTGTATATTGTTCAAGGCGGCTGCGAATCCGATCCTCCAGCGAACGGATTTCTCTGCGGATCGTTCTTAAGGTCATCGAAGCTTCATCGGCCACATTCCCCTGGTCATCAATGCAATGTTTTATCCTTTGTTCCAATTCCCTTAATGGAGTAATCTGCTCGGCTAATGACTTTAAGTACGGGAGATTCAGTTCCAGCTGTTCGAAAAATTTCTTCACTTGTCGTCCGCCATATATCGTATTGGCAACGTCTAAGCATTCCTTTGCCGACAGCACTCCCCCGATTTGGCTCCGCTTGATGCTTGGACGGATATCGGATATTCCGCCAAGCGGGAGATGGCGATCCAGTCGGACAATTTGTGCCGCCTCATCGGTTTCCTGTTGCCGTTGTAATACTTCGTCATAGTCCGAGGAAGGCTCTAAACTTTGCACCAATTCTTTCCCTAATGAAGTAGATGCATGAGCTTCCAGCCGATTTCGCACTTTATCAAACTCAAGTACTTTTAAAACTCGTTTATTCATGAATTTATGCTCCTTTATGGATGAGGTAGACCGTGGATGTATGTTCGTTCCGATCGATTTAATTATTTTTTGCCGGATTGAAAGAAACGTTGCAATTTTTCTGCATCCCACGTATTGATGACCGTCTCTTTCTTAATCCAGCCTTTTCTCGCCGTCTTTACGCCATATTCCATATGTTTAAGCATATGAAAACTATGGGCATCGGTGTTAATCGCCAGGAAAACCCCTTCGCTTTGGGCGAGCTTTGCCCAGTCTGCAGCTAAATCAAGCCGATTCGGATTTGCGTTTATTTCCAATACCGTATTCGTTTCCTTCGCTTTTTGAATCACCTTTTCCAAATTCACCGCATATCCGTTTCTTCTGCCGATGAGCCTGCCGGTCGGATGGGCAATGATTGTAACGTAAGGATTTTCCATCGCGTTAAAGAGTCGTTTCATAATTTGGTCCTCCGATTGTTGAAAACCGGAATGAATCGACGCAATAACAAAATCCAGTTCCTGTAGAAAGTCATCAGCAAAGTCAAGCCGGCCGTCGGGCAAAATGTCCATTTCCACGCCGGAAAAAATGTGGATATCTTTATATTTTTCGTTAAGCAACGCTATTTCTTCCCGCTGTTTCCGAAGCCTTGTTTCATCTAAGCCCCCGGCAACCCGCAAAAACTTGGAGTGATCGGTAATCGCCATATATTGATATCCTTTATCCCGGCACTTCAGCACCATTTCTTCCAGCGACTGAGCCCCGTCACTCCACGTCGTATGCATATGCAAATCGCCTTTTATATCCTTTGCGCTGATTAAGGATATATCCTCCTTAAATGCTTCGACTTCTCCTTTATCCACCCGCACTTCCGGAGGGATAAAATGCAAGCCAAAATGGCGGAAAAACTCCTTTTCCGACGAAAAGGTGCGCACTTCCCCTGTTTCTTCCACCTCAACACCGTATTCGCTAATTTTTTCTCCTCTTTCCTTTGCCAATTGCCGCATGCGGACGTTATGCTCCTTTGATCCGGTAAAGTGGTGCAAAGCAGTTGCAAAGGCATCCGGTGACACGAGCCGAAAATCGACGTTCACATTGTATACGTCTTCCATCGTTACCGATACTTTTGTATCTCCTTTGGCGATTACTTCCTTTATGTTCGGAAGACTTAAAAGTTCTTCCTTCACCTTTTCCGGACGGCTTGTTGCAATAAGAAAATCGAGGTCCTTTACGAACTCTTCCATTCTCCGCAAGCTGCCTGCCCGGGAATACTGTTCCACATATTCCATTTGCGAAAGGGCACTTTCCAGGTTTTCTGCAAGAGGAAGGACAGAGGCTACCGGCAGCCGTTCTGGCCGGTTTCCCGCTTCCTTTAAAGCTTGCAAAATTTTTTCCGCTGTTTTTTTGCCGAATCCAGGAAGCTGTTCCACCTTCCCGCTTTCACACGCTTCCTTTAATGTTTGGGCATTGGTAACGTGTAATTCTTGATATAACTTGGCCAGTTTCTTACCGCCTAAACCAGGAACATTGAGCAAGGAAACTAATCCAGGAGGAATTTCCTCTTCCAGCTGCTTTAACAGCGAGGATTGGCCGCTTTCGACATATTCCGTAATTACTTCCCCTGTTCCTTTGCCGATCCCCTTTATTCCAGTAAAGTCGTCTATCTCCTGCAAAGAACGGACGTCCCGCTCCAAAGCTTGTGCCGCCCGGCGGTAGGCTGCTATTTTAAACGGATTTTCCCCTTTTAATTCTAAGTAAACAGCAATTTTCTCCAACAGCCGAATAACATCTTTCTTATTCACTTCCATTTGCTTCACCTTGCTTTCATCTATCATCAAAAAAAGGGCTGATTCTTAAGCAGTTAATACTATTGTACAAAACTTACAATCGTATAACTACTAACTTGAATCAGCCTTAAAACCATAGCTGTAAAATTTTCTCCGAAAAATATGGTGTTTTCTCCAGCATAAAGAGGGCAATGCTGGAATCATTAATATACTCCTGTACCGTTGCTACCGGGACAAGGGCGAATATGTAAACAAGAATAAAAATAATTAAATACACTTCTAAAAAGCCTAAAACCGCACCGAGCAGCTTATTGACCGTTTTCAGCAAGGGAATCGATGCAACAATGTCCAACATGGAGGCAACGATTTGCAGTATAATCTTCACCCCTAAGAAAATTAAGACAAAGCTAATTCCGTTATAGAAAGCTTTTTCCAATGGCAACGCTTGTAAAAATATGGCCCAAGCGCTGTCGTCAGCAAGTTCTGGATACGGAATCCAAAGAGCGATATGGGATGCAACGTCATCGTAATAGGCAGCAGCGGCAATAAAAGCAATGATAAACCCGACTAAATGGAGCAGCTGCAAAATAAATCCCCGTTTTAATCCGATTAAAAATCCAAATAACAAGATGAAAAATAAGAAAAGATCAATCATTTATCTGTCCTCTCTCTTTACGGAACCTAGTAATCTGGCATAATCTTCTTTTAGTTTTAAATAATCGTTCATCGTATTGACAGCTGTAAGTACAGCAAGGCTGGCCATATCCAGATGTTTATTTGCATCCTGAATTTCTTTCATTTTCTGATCAACAAGACTGGCAACAAGTCTTACATGGCTGGCCGGCTCTTCTCCAACGATAGTATATGTTCGGTTATGTATTTCAACGGTTACTCGCTGTTTCTTCTCTTCACTCACGGAAAAAGCCCCCCGCTAAAAAATTCTATCATTTATCTTACCATGAAGTGGTTATTTTAAAAAGAAATATTTCTTTTTAAATAATAATCTGCTATAGTCGTCTTAACGAATTTTGAGGGAAGTGTGTTTTATATGGGACAAATTGTTTGCCAGTTTCCATTGGAGACAATCCGTAAAATGGAACGGCACTATCAGGATAGTTTGCGCAGCAAGCCGCAAGGAGCGATTTTTAGTGCGCAAACACCCGATGCGGTCATCACGGCCTATAAGTCCGGCAAGGTGCTTTTTCAAGGCAGACATCCGGAAGCAGAAATAGAGAAGTGGCCCCAAGGAGAAAGTAAAACGACGGAAAAACATGAACGGAACGAGCCGTCCCCCTTTACTCCGAAAAACAGCTTATATTTAAGCTCCCATATAGGCTCTGATGAAGCAGGAACCGGGGACTACTTCGGGCCGATTACAGTGAGCGCGGTATATATGAATGAAGCGAACATTAACTTGCTGCAAGAAATTGGGATTAAAGATTCGAAAACATTGTCCGACGATAAAATTTCCCAATTGGCGCTAAAACTGATGGAAGAAGAAATTCCTTACTCCCTGCTCGTTTTGCCGAATGAAAAATATAACCGCCTGCAGCGCCAAGGATGGTCCCAAGGGAAAATGAAAGCGATGCTTCACCACCATGCGATAAAAAAATTAAAGAAAAAAATCGGGAACCAACGCTATGACGGCATCGTCATCGACCAATTTTGCACGCCGCAAGTATTTGAGAGGTATATTCATTCTGAAGGCGAGCGGTTACTGGAGCATACTTACTTTGTTACGAAAGCAGAAAGTTACTCCCTTGCCGTTGCAGCCAGTTCGATTATCGCAAGAGCGAAGTTTGTGGAAGAGATGGAACGTTTATCGAAAGAAGTTGGGATTCCATTGCCGAAAGGCGCGTCGGAAAAGGTAGATCGGGCGATTGCCGAAATTATCCGTAACAAAGGAAAAGAAACATTACATTATTGCGGGAAAATCCACTTTGCCAATACGGAAAAAGCAAACAAATATTTATAACATGACCATGAAAAAAGGGCCTCCAAAAGGAGTGCCCTTTTTCCGTCAGGATCGGACATAGGTGTTAAATTGACCGTTGACTTTTTCGACGATTTCTTTATAACGTTCTTCCACTTCGTCATCTTTCAGCGTTTTTTCCGGGTCCTGGAATAACAGGCTGTAAGCGACCGACTTTTTGCCCTCCGGCAGATTTTCGCCTTCGTACACGTCGAAAATGCGCACTTGTTTCACTAATGGCGCCCCGACACTTTCGATATAATTCAGTACCGCCCCAGCCTGCACTTCCTTATCCATTATAAAGGCAATATCCCTTGTAATGGAAGGATATTTCGGAATCGAATGGTAGGCTAATTGCTTCGCGTAAGCTGTGAAAACTTCTTCCAGATTAATGTCAAATACATACGTTTCCTTCAAGTCCATCTTTCGCGCGAGCAATGGATGGACTTGTCCGATAAACCCGACAGGCTTTTCCCCGATTTTCAGTAAGGCGGTTCTGCCCGGATGCATCCCATCCACTTTGTCTTGATGGAAGGATACGGGCACTTGCAACAGTTCGCTTAACCCTTCGACTATCCCTTTCACAACATAAAAATCAACTTTCTTCACTTCTTGCTGCCAAGGCTGATCAACCCATTTTCCGGTTATTGCTCCAGCCAGACGCAATTGTTCTTTCGGCTGTTTTGTTAATTTCTCTTCATCAGAAATAAAGACAGACCCGATTTCATAATAGGCAATATCTTGCTGGTTTCTCGCCAAATTGTAGGACACGGACGCCAGAATTTCCGGCAGCAAGCTTAAACGCAAATATTTATGATCCTCACTCATCGGCATATGCAGCTGTACTGGGACCGGATTTTGTTCTTTTACTTCCGGGCTCAGCAATAGATGAATCCGGTCATCATTCGTCAGCGAATAAGTGCGGGTTTCCATCAAGCCAATGCCTTGCAAAAATTGATTGATTTTGCGTTTTAATTGCTGCTCATCTGTTAATCCTCCTGCCTGGGAAGAACCTGCAGGAAGCGTATACGGCAATTTATCATAACCGTACATCCGGGCAATTTCTTCCAGCATATCTTCAAAAATTTCAATATCCCGGCGGCGGGTCGGCACTTGAACCGTAAAGACGGAACCGTCTTTCGTATATGGAAAACGAAGCCGTTGTAAAATTTCTCCGATCTCTTCGTCGCTAATATTTGTGCCTAACCGTTCATTCACGGCCTCCGTTGCTACTGTTACTGTCTTTTCCGAACGATCCAGCTGATCAAACTCAGCTGCATTGGCGAGTACCGTTCCTCCTGCATATTTCGCCAGGAGATGACATGCCCGAAGACCTGCATTTTTCACCCGGTTCGGATCCACACCCTTTTCAAACCGTGTGCTCGATTCGCTGCGGAGTCCGGTCATTTTTACCGTATTCCGTACCGAAGCCCCGTCAAAATAAGCTGCTTCCAAGAGCACATTTTTCGTTCCATCGTGCACTTCCGAGTTGGCGCCGCCCATAACCCCTGCTAAAGCTGTCGGCTCGGCGCCATTTGTAATGACAAGCTGTTCTTCGGTTAACTTTCTTTCCTGATCATCCAGCGTTACCATCGTTTCCCCGTCACGGGCACGGCGGACTAGAATTTCTTTTGATCCAAAACGGTCATAGTCAAAAGCATGGAGAGGCTGACCATATTCCATTAAAACAAAGTTGGTTATGTCGACAACATTGTTAATCGGCCTTACTCCTGCTGCCATTAAGTAATTTTGCATCCATAATGGCGACGGCTTTATTTCCACGTCTTTAATCATAAATGCGGCATAGTATGGATTCAGATCGTGAGCGTCCACGTTGACAGAAATATAATCTGTCGCTTTTTCTTCCGCAAAAGCGACGGATTCGTCTGGCAGCGTCACTTCCTTATTTAAAATTGCTGCAACTTCGTAGGCGACACCAAGCATGCTTAGCGCATCGCTGCGGTTCGCCAGAACATCCAGTTCCAATATGGCATCATCCATATTTAATAACGGAATAACGCTTTCCCCAACCGGGGTATCTTCTGGAAAGATAAATATTCCTTTTGCCGCATCTTGCGGGATAAACTTTTCGTCGAATCCTAATTCCTGCAAGGAACAGATCATACCATTCGATTCCACTCCCCGCAGTTTTACTTTTTTAATTTTCATGCCGCCTGGAAGGACAGCCCCCGGCTTGGCAACGGCCACTTTTTGTCCTTTGGCAACATTCGGAGCGCCGCAAATAATTTGCAGCGTTTCGTCACCGACGTCCACCTGGCAAAGTTTTAGTTTATCCGCATTCGGATGCTGTTCACAGGATGCTACATAACCGACAACAACGTTCTCTGGTTTCCCGGCTACATATTCGATTCCTTCTACTTCAATTCCCGATTTCGTTATTTTTTCTGCCAGTTCCTCTGGCGTAATATCCCCTAAATCGACATATTTCCTCAACCAATTCATCGATACTAGCATACGATTCCCACTCCTTTACGCATGGTGAAATTGTTTTAAAAAGCGAATGTCGTTCGTGTAAAAACGGCGAATATCATCAATTCCGTATTTCAGCATGGCAATCCGTTCCGGCCCCATTCCAAATGCAAAGCCGGAATACACTTCCGGATCATATCCGGCCATGGATAACACTTTCGGATGAACCATTCCTGCGCCTAATATTTCAATCCACCCGGTGCCTTTACATACGTTACAGCCTTTGCCGTGGCATACTTTACAGGAAATATCCATTTCCACGGAAGGCTCGGTAAACGGGAAGTAACTTGGACGGAGACGGATTTCCCGGTCTTCGCCAAACATTTTTTTGGCGAAAATACTTAACGTACCCTTCAAATCGCTCATTCGCACATTTTTGTCGACGTACAGTCCTTCGATTTGGGTAAACTGGTGGGAATGGGTTGCATCATCCGTATCCCGGCGATACACTTTCCCAGGACAAATCATTTTCACCGGTTTAACCCCTTTATATTCCAGCATCGTCCTCGCTTGCATCGGGGATGTATGGGTTCTCAGCAAAATTTCATTCGTGATATAAAAGGAATCTTGCATGTCCCGAGCCGGATGATTTTTCGGCAAATTCAATGCTTCAAAATTAAAATAATCTGTTTCGACTTCCGGTCCCTCTTTCACTTCATACCCCATGCCGATAAACAGGTCTTCAATTTCTTCTACAATGCTCGTTAACAGGTGAGGACCCCCAACTCGTACAGGTCTTCCCGGAAGGGTCACATCGATGGATTCTTCTTCCAATTGCTTTTCCATCATTTTTTCTTCCAATTGTGCGGTTTTCTCTTCCAATGAAGCGGTTATCGATTGTCTGACGTTATTTGCCGCTTCCCCGACAATCGGCCGCTCTTCTTTCGATAATTTTCCCATTCCTTTTAATACAGCCGTCAGGGAACCTTTTTTTCCTAAATAAGCAATGCGGATTTCCTGTAATTCATTCATCGTTTCCGCAGCGGCAATTTTCTCCAACGCTTCCTTTTGAATTTGTTCCAATTGCTCCTTCAACTTTACTTCCTCCTTCAGCTAAAATAAAAAACCCCATCCCAATATAAGGGACGAGGTTTCATCGCGATACCACCCTTGTTGGCAAAACATGCCCAACTTCATTCAGATAACGGAAATGTTTCCGGTACACCTTTACTTAAGAACTGGACAATCCATTTTCTTAAGGTCCAAGTGCCAGCTCCCGAGTGAAATGACAGTATGGATTCGGTGAAAATGCTCCCAGTCTATGACATTTTCTCCCTTAACCGAATGATTCATACTATCCGGCTCGTTCTTCGCTTTTGCTATATTTTCCATTTAGAATACATTATATTGAATTTAAAATAAAGTTGCAACTATCCTTTCATGTAATACATTAAAATTCCTGCGGCAATGCTGACATTGAGCGATTCCGCCTTGCCATAGATCGGGATTTTCACAATTTTGTCTGCAAGCTTTAGAAGCGGCTTTTGTATTCCGCTTCCTTCATTGCCTAAAATAAGGGCGAGTTTCCCATCAGGAGAGACGGTATTGTAAATTTCCGCCCCTTCCAATGCGCTGGCCCAAACGGAGTAACCTTCCGCTTTTAACTTCGGAATGGCTTCCTCCAAATCTCCTTGCATTATCGGAATATGAAAAAGAGAGCCTTGGGTCGAACGAATGACTTTATCGTTGAAAACATCCACCGTTCCCTTGCCGAGAATAATGCCGGAAAAACCGGCTGCATCTGCCGTACGGATAATCGTCCCTAAATTTCCCGGGTCTTGAATCGCATCAATTAACAATAGCGGGGCTCCAACAATCTCCGGCTCCTCCCGGATATGTACGACTGCTGCAATTCCTTGAGGCGTTTTCGTCTGGGAAAGATGATTGAATACCGCTCCATGAACGTGCTGAATCGGTAAACTCTTGCCCCAGTCAGGAATTGGCGTGCCTTCAGCAAAAATCAGCTCTTCTACGTTCCAATCACTGCTTACCACCTCTTCCACTAAGTGGTAACCTTCGATAAAAAATTTCCCTTCTTTCATTCTGCCTTTTTTCGTTTGCAATTTTTTCCAATATTTTACTTTTTCATTTTTCGTCGAAGTAATCATTTTGTCCATCCTTCGTTTCATTTCTTTTCTTATCATACATATTTTCACATAAATTGGTCAAACTATCGATAGTTTATGAAATGTGATTTTTTCGAAAGGAGCTGGACAATTGGATTTAAATATTCGAAAAGCAATTTTGCACAATTTGCAAACAAATGACCAGGAGCAGCTGCGGGCAACTATCGTCGATGCAATCGAGGCAGGAGAAGAAAAGATGCTCCCGGGTCTTGGCGTATTATTTGAATTAATTTGGAATCAGTCGAATGAACAGGAAAGGGAAGAAATGGTCGAAGCGCTGGAACAAGGGGTAAAAGAGGCTACAAATTCATAAAATAATGGACTGTTTTATCGGAACGCAAGCATGACAAGCCATGCTTGCGTTTTTTGCTGCCTCAAAAAGAATCCGTGAATCTTTTATCTCCTTTCATAATATACATGTATCAGTATGAAGGACATGCATTGTGTACCGTTGAGAGGAGGACAAACATGACATATTCTTTCCGCCATAAAAGCAACATAAAAAATCGGGTGCTAACCATCCTGTTGCTGTTTGTATTTGTAATCGGAGGCGGAGTGGCAGCTCTTGTATTAACTTCGAATTCCCCTAAAGAGGCATATTTTTTAGCGGAAAAAGAAACGTTCAACATATTGAATGAAGCTTTATCCGACCGCTATAAAGAAGAAATCCACTGGAATGAAATGCAGCAAACAAAACCGACGGAGCAAACGATAATGGTAGGAGCAGATTTCTCCCTTCCCCTAACAACTGAGCCAAATGCAAGCTTCAATCCTGCACAACTATTAAGCCATTCTGCATTGACGATAACAGCCCAAACCGATTTGGAGCAGGAAAAAATGGCGGCGGATTTGCAATTGAATGTCGCAGGAATGAAGGTGGAAGGTTTTCAGCTGTATTTAAATGAAGAAATGATGAATATGAACTTCCCGTTTATGGATGAAACCGTGCAGCTTCAATATGAAGATACAGGAACCGTTTTGCACCAGCTGGATCCCCTCATCTTTACCGGGGAGGAAACGTTTGAATTTGGCGATTTATTTGGAAAAAATGCGCTCGAAGGAACACAATACCTCCATAAATATGGAACGTTGTTATACGAAAAATTGCCGGAGGAAGCATTCACTTTAACCGATGAAACGATTGATATGAATGGAAATTCGATAAACACAGAAAAAATTGAGCTTCGGTTAACGGAGAAGCAAGTCATCGATGTTTTCACCTATCTGCTGCAGCAAATGAAGGAAGACGAAGCATTTAAACAATGGGCTGAAAAACAATTTTCTTCCCTTTATGCAGCTGACGGCAAAAAGACAGATATGGACACAGTGCTGGAAGAATGGCTTCAAATGCTGCCAAATTGGAAGATGCCGGAAGGATTTACTTCCACCATTTGGACGAAAGACAATCTCATTGTCAAAAGAAAGCTTCAATTTGAATATGCTCCGGAAACGAAACAATATCTTTATTTAACGCTGGAAGGAACGCAAAACTGGACGAAGGAAGAACAAACGATGGACTACGTATTCGACTTTGGCGATGCCTATTCCGTTGGAACGATCGAGCTAAACGGCAGCTTATCCTGGAAAGAGGGGAAAGCTGAAGACGACATGCAAATGCAGTTTGGACCGTATTTGCTTGCTTATCAAGGGGAAGAAAAAAGCACAGACGGAGAAAAGGAATTTGTACGCAATTTTACAATAGAAGATGGCAATACGAGCCAAACTCTTTCCTGGGAAGGTACAGCTCATTATGATGCGGATCGGATGGAAGGAGAATATACGATTGCGATGAAGGATAACAAAACGGAGCAGCAATGGTTTGGGATAACGGTGGATCAAAAGGCAAAGGAAATTTCCGAAGTCGTCATTCCCTCTTTTCCGAATACTATTGATATCGGAAACATGGAGCCGGAAGAACGGAAAGAATTTTGGGAAAAGGACTTTATGGCAAAATTTCAGCAATGGATTTTTAATCATTTAACCGGCAGTTCCTTTTAACAGAGAAAAATAATAATGGAAGGACAAGACATATGGGAAAACAGCTGCTCTTATTTTTACAATTGGACGGGAAAAACATTAAGAGGAAATGGCGAAGCCTTCCTCTTCTTTTCCTGTTTCCGGTTCTGTTTACGCTTCTCTCTGCCATACTGATTGCCTTCTTGATTCATCCGCAGGAAAAGAATAGGATCACCGTCGGATTAATTGACCATGACGATACACCGGAAACCGAGGGCATCGTCCGGCTTTTTGCACAGTCGGAAGAAATGAACAGCTTGTTCCGTATTAAAGAAATGTCGGAAAGTGAAGCGGAACAGCTGATGGAACAAGGTGAGATCAGCGCCTATATTATCCTGCCTAAAGACTTTACCGCCAATTTATACGAAGGAAAATCTGCCGTTTTGCCTGTTATCGGCAACCCGAATAAGCAAATGGAAAGTCACTTAATCTATGAAATAGTAGAAAGCATCGCAAGACATATTCGCTCCTCCCAGGCGAATATATTAACCATCCATCACTTCGCATCGGAATTGGGAAAAAATGAAGAAAAATTACAAGATCTTCTCTTCCAGCAATTTACAGATTTTGTGTTCTATACATTAAGTTCGGGACAAGTAATCCATGAAAAAACTGCCAATAATGAAGCCACTTCTTCTCCTATGAACTATTTCTCCATTGGAGGACTGTTTATTATTTATACGAGCTGGCTTTGGCTTGTTTACTTATACCTATACCGGGAAATAGATGAACCGTTAGTCCAAAGAATGAGATTGTATGGGGTAACAAAATTAAGCTTTTTATTGTCGCGAATGATCTGGTCCCTCTTCATTGCAATTAGTTGGACAGGAATATTATTTATACCGCTCCATTTGTTATTGGACTTTGAGCTTGGAATGATAGATTTTCTGAAAATATTTGTCATTTATTTCCTCCACGGCCTGCTTTTCCTTTGCTGTATATGTATAATCGAAATCGTGTTTTCGCAGGAAAAGGTACAGCTGTTCCTGCAGTTAATCACGTTTGTCGTTATTTCTCTTTTTAGCGGGGCAATTATACCGGCAATCTATTTTCCTATATGGCTGCAAGAATTGGCATCCTATTCCTTTTCTTATGAAGCATTTTATTGGGTAAGGGAAATCGTGTTCTATGGACGAAAATTTGTTTCTTTTCTCTGCCTTCTTTGCATGACAATCGGCGGCAACATCATCCTTTTTGGCATTTCCTCGTGGAAGGAGCGGTTGCAATCTTGATATCAATAATTAAATCCCGATGGATCCTTTGGAAAAAACATTGGCTGGCAAATAGTTTATTTCTTTTCCTTCCCGTCGTTGCAACGATTATCACCATGACGCTCTTCACCAATATTCAGGAAGACAGCAAGGTGCCGATTGCCATCGTAAAAAAAGAAGACTCCCCTATGGCTGATTCGCTCTATGAAGCCGCAGCGGATTTGCCGTATATTCGGCTTTTCAATCTTTCCGAAAAGGAAGCGCTCATAAAATTAGAGCGCCATGAATTGGACAGCGTATTTGTCATTGACAGCGGATTTGCCGAAAAGATTAAAAGCGGAGCAAGAAACCGCCTTATTACCGGATATTCCAATCATGGATCTTTTGCCTATACACCTATTAAAGAAATGCTTGTTTCCTATGTACAAACTTTAACTGCCCAGGCAAAAACATATTATACTGTCGACCAAATGGCTGGCGGAAAATGGACATGGGAAGAAGTTACAGAAAAAATTAGCGATATCCAGACAGAGCAGCAGTTGCTGGAGACTACGTTCCATTTAAATTCAATTGCCGGGAATGCAACAAATGAGGAGCGAAACAGAAACTTATGGGAAATATGGGGCTATTTCATGTTCATCAGCATTTTCTTTCTCTTTGACTGGCAAATTAAAGAGAAAAAAACAGCGATTCTCTCCCGTTATGCAATGATGAAATACTCTTACCAGCAATATGTTTTCTTCCATACTGCTGTTTATACTTTCATGTTCGTCTCCATTTGTCTGTTATCCGCAGCAATGTTCCATATGTTATATGAAGAAAAAATCACTTTTTCTCTCCTATGGAGTATGGTGATGTATACGATTACCCTTAGTCTTGCTGCCAGTATTCTTTCTGCCGTCTATCGCTCTGTCTATGTTTATTACTGGACTGTTCTTTTAATTAGCGGCGTCTATCTCATTACGAGCGGAGTCATTATCCCAACGGATGGAATCGTATCAGCATATCCTGTCATTTCGCTCGTCCACCCTGTTTACCCTCTAGTGCAAGAAAAATATTTCCATCCGCTCGTTATTTTGTTCCTTGGCCTGTTCCTCGTTACGCAACGGAAGCAAAAATATTTTTAACACTTTCACAACTTGTGCTGCTTTAATTGAAAAGGAAAGGATGTACAGATGATGCTTATCGTGGAAAAACTATCCAAATCTTACGGAAAAAATATGATTTTTGACAATCTATCCTTTAACGTCCATCCCGGGGAAATTGTCGGTCTTGTCGGGGAAAATGGAGCGGGAAAATCTACTTTGCTGTCTATTTTAGCAATGGTGCAAAAAGCCGATGCTGGTACGATTACCCTTAATCATCAATGTTACCAAACGGATAAAAAGGAGCTGCGCCGGCAAATTGGCTTTGTGCCCCAAGATTTGGCCATTTGGGAACAGTTATCCGTTAAAGAAAATATGCAGTTTTTTGCGCAGCTCTCTTGGGTAAAAAAAGACATGGCGGAACTGAAAGAGTTATGTCTGCAAATGCAGCTGGAAAAATGGGACGAGCCGGTAAAATCGTTATCCGGGGGAATGAAGCGGAAACTGAATATTGCGATTAGCCTAATCCATGATCCGCATTTGCTGCTATTGGACGAACCGACTGCAGGAATTGATTTAAAGTCCCGTACGGAAATCGGCCGCTACTTAAAGCAGTTGGCTTCCCAAGGCAAAATGATTATTTATACTTCCCATGATATGGATGAATTAAGATCCCTATGCGATAGAGTCTTATGTATCGGCAAAGACCCTTTCTATAAAAATATTTTTCACGAATCTCCCATTCCATTTCTAGCAATTCCCGATTGATTCCTAGCAAAAGTGAGGCTACAATAAAGGTAATGACAGAAGAAGGTGGACGAACATGGAAATTCGTGATTTGCAGCAAATGATCCAATTTCAGGCTATGTCTATACTTGCATCAGGAAAACCGGCAAGTTCAGGTTCGGTTCAGGATGATACTTTCCGGCTCCTATTGCAGGAAAAAATTAACCGGGCGATGATGTTAACGAACAACAACTATAATAAGAGCAGCGCTTATGACGCAGGAATATTTCCTTCCTACCGTATGCAACCGTCTGCCCCGCTGTTGCCGGCCAATTCGGCATATGATGCTTACATAAAATCTGCCAGCGCAAAGTACGGAGTGGATGAAAAGCTGATTCACGCGGTGATTCAGGCGGAATCCAATTATCGGGCAGCGGCAAGAAGTTCTGCCGGAGCATTAGGTCTGATGCAACTGATGCCGAAAACGGCAAAAAGCCTGGGCGTGGAAAATCCTTTAGACCCGGCACAAAATATCGAGGGCGGCACGAAATATTTGCGCCAATTGCTGGACCGTTATAACGGTAACATTACACTGGCTTTGGCAGCATACAACGCCGGACCGGGCAATGTGGACAAATATCAAGGAATACCGCCGTTTAAAGAGACTCAACAATATGTTCATAAAGTAATCCAATCCTACATGGCATAACGGCAAGAAAAAAGAGGGATTCCAAAAATTGCTGGAATCCCTCTTTCTTATGCTAAGATCAATTGCTGCACCTTTTCTCTATCCAATTTTTTGATAACAGCAACAAGAAGTTTTACCGCATTTTCGAAGTCATCCCGGTGCAGGATGCCTGCATGGGAATGAATGTAGCGGGTTGCCACGGTAATGGACAAGGAAGGAACCCCATTTCCTGTTACATGGATTGACCCGGAATCTGTTCCTCCTCCGGCAATGGAAGCATATTGGAACGGGATGTTATTTTCTTCTGCTGTTTCCACGACTAAATCTCTTAAGCCTTTATGGGAAACCATCGAAGCATCATAAAGAATGATTTGCGGCCCTTTGCCGAGTTTGCTGTCTGCTTCATGGGATTTAATTCCTGGCGTGTCGCCAGCGATTCCAACGTCGACGGCAAAACCGATATCCGGCTGTATTTTATGCGCTGCCGTTTTAGCTCCGCGCAATCCTACCTCTTCTTGGACATCCCCGACACTATAAACGATATTAGGATGGTCCGTATCCTTTAACTGTTTTAGTACCTCAATCGCAATGGCAAGTCCTATCCGGTTATCCCAAGCTTTGGCTAGCAGCATTTTTTCATTCTTCATTGGAGTAAATTCAAAATACGGCACAATCATATCTCCCGGTTTTACCCCGAACTCTTCCGCTTCCTCTTTGCTGGAGGCACCGATGTCAATAAACATATCTTTTATATCGTACGGTTTCTTCCGCGCCTCTGGAGATAAAACATGGGGAGGCTTCGAGCCGATCACTCCGGTTACATCTCCTTTGGCAGTGACAATCGTTACCCGCTGGGCGAGCATAACCTGATTCCACCAGCCGCCGACCGTTTGGAAATAGACAAATCCTTTATCATCTATGCGGGTAACCATAAACCCGACTTCATCCAGGTGCCCTGCAATCATAATTTTTGGACCGTTCTCATCTCCGACTTTTTTCGCGATGGAACTGCCTAAATTATCGTTCATCACTTCATCGGCATATGGAGAAATATATCGTTCAAATACTTCCCGCACTTCCTTTTCATTACCGGGAATCCCTCTAGCATCGGTCAAATCTTTCAGCATCGTCAATGTTTCATCCAGTTTCATATGTATGCCTCCTTTTCTCTCTTTTTCATTATATCGTTATTTTCCATTAATATCCTTTATTTTGCCTTTCATAGTTCACTTCATTCTTCTTTTTATACGCCTCTCTTACATCGCTTTCTTGAAAGCCCAATAACTCCCCTAATAGGAGGTAGGAGGAAAATAATGCTTCATACGTGTCAGGAGCAGGATTTTCTTTAAACTTCTGACATAAGGCAAATACTTTATTAAATTGCTCCGTTTCCGTGATTGGCTCTTTCCCTTCATTATCTTTCATTCCTTGGAAGCGGAAATTTTTTTCCAGACCCAGCGAAAGGAGAAAATGGATGCCGTCGACATATTCTTCTAAGATGACCGGCTGACTGCTTCTCTCTTTCTTGCTCCAAAACTTGAAACAGCGGGTTTCATTCGCCAATTCGCCAAGTTCGACAAGCAAAGCTAAATACTTTTCTTCAAATAAATCCCTGCTTTTTAAGCCGTGTTTTTCTTCAATATGCCTGTCCAGTTCTTTCTGCATCTGAAATAGCTCGTTCCAGTCCACGATTTAACTCCTCTTTTCCTGTTGTTTTCTTAATTTATATAAATTGTAGCATGTTTTTTAAAAAATAGTGAAACCATACATTGTTTTCATTCGTATGGTTAGTAATAATAGACAGGGAGACGATAAATATGATTATCATATTATTTCGCATACTGATTATAATCGCCATAGTTCTCCTCTTTTACACCCTTATTTCCTATTTGCGGAATCCGGAGCGGCGTTTAAAAATAGCGAAAGAAACGAACGGATTTTACTTTTTAGACGAGCCGGACAACAGCAAAAAGAATTTGCACTTCGTTTATAAAGGCTGTCTATTTGACGGGGAGAAATATGTAGGAACGACGGAACAAGCCTTTGAAGTAGTAGATATTCATATTTCTGTTCGCAACCCGATGGAATTGGCCGGATTGACCCGGGAAGATCTTTATTTCCTTGAACGGGAAATTTTGATTCGCTATCCCCATGCAAAAATCAAATGGAATCATCCGATTAATCAATTGCTTTTAACGCATATTGAAGAATAAAACGAAAGGTGTTTCAAGTATAAATGCTTTGAAACACCTTTCGCTTTTCTGATTTACGTACTCATTTGGAAAAAATCTTCCCACTTAATCCTTATTTCCTTCCTGCGCAACAGGTAAATCATAATAAGGATGATGAGTAGCATGCCGGTAACGGAAACGGGAGATAAATTGGAAATCCAGCCGCCGATGGATGTATAGATTAATGCGAGGGGAATATTTGAAAGAAATGAAAGTTTCGTGTAGTCCTTCATGTTGCTTGTAATTTCGACGAGACAAAGGGACAGCAGGTGAAAGTGGATAAAGGGAATCAGCCGCAACATGGCAATCTGGGCTGCACTAAGCTCGGTATATTTGCCTAAACATTTTTGCTTTAATTTCAGGAACCGCTGCAGCTGCCTCGGCATGATATGAATTAAACGGTAAAAGATGATGCTCGACAGCGTTATTCCGATGATGGAATATATCGTTCCGAGAATCGGTCCAAACAACACACCGCCAGAAATACAAATGAAGACGACAGGCAGAAAAAGCAAAGGGCGGATGAGATGAAAACAAATAAATAATAGCGGTGCAAGAATTCCTCCCCATTCGATGACCGTCATGATGTACTGTTCGAGAAATTCCATGCGTCCCCTCCTTCCTTTTATGCTACCGCTTTAACATCTATATGACATGAGACGAGCTATTATGACAAAAATAAGAAAAGGACCAATTGCAGAATGATTAGAACAGGCATCCCGATGCGAAAAGATGGATGCTTCGTTTTATGGCGAAAGACGTTCATCCCGATATATGCGCCGACAGCTCCGCCAAGGAGGGCAAGCAGCCAAAAGGTGCGTTCCGGAATGCGAAATTGGCCGTTGATTGCCTTTTGCTTATCAATATACATAAGAAAGAAAACGATTCCGTTCACTCCAAGTAAATAGACAAAGATAGATTCCATTCCAATCTCTCCTGTAAGAAGAAAAAGGTGAAATCGAATTCGATTTCACCCTTTCCTGTTTATTTTAACGCTTCTTTTGCTTTTTCCACTAATTGAGCAAATGCTTTTTCGTCATTTACTGCAAGGTCAGACAGCATTTTCCGGTTAATGTCAATGCCTGCCAGCTTCAAGCCGTGCATTAGCTTGCTGTAAGAAATGTCGTTTAAACGTGCAGCCGCATTAATACGGGCAATCCAAAGTTTGCGGAAGTCACGTTTTCTTTGACGGCGGTCACGGTAGGCATACTGACCGGACTTAATCACTTGCTGTTTTGCTGTTTTAAATAAAGTTCGTTTCGAACCGTAATATCCTTTAGCTAATTTAAGGACGCGCTTACGACGTCTGCGTGTTACTGTTCCACCTTTAACTCGTGGCATAATAATTCCCTCCTAATTACGTTTACGATCTGTTTCCATGTATTTTTTTCTTACTTAGGAAGCATCGATTTGATGCGTTTGAAATCTCCGGAAGACACTAATGCGCCTTTGCGAAGTTTGCGTTTTTGCTTTTGGGATTTATGAGCAAACATATGGCTTGTATAAGCATGAGCTCTCTTTAATTTTCCAGTACCAGTTCTTCTGAAACGCTTTGCAGAACCTTTATGAGTTTTCATTTTTGGCATAATTATTTCCTCCTATTACTTTTTGTCATTAATTGGGGCGAGCATCATAAACATATTGCGGCCTTCCATTTTCGGCTTCGTCTCGACAACCGCAATATCCTTTAATTCTTCCGCCAACCGATTAAGCACGTCCTGACCAAGTTCTTTATGGGTAATGGCACGACCTCTAAAACGAACCGATGCTTTCAGTTTATCGCCTTTTTCAAGGAATTTCCTCGCATTTTTCAATTTCGTTTCAAAGTCATGATCCCCAATTCCTGGTGTGAAACGGACTTCTTTAATATTAATGACCTTCTGTTTTTTACGGGCTTCCTTCTCTTTCTTTTGCTGCTCATAGCGGTATTTCCCGTAATCCATAATTCGGCAGACAGGGGGCTTTGCATTTGGGGCAACCAAAACTAAATCAAGATTTCTTTTTTGGGCAATTTCCAATGCTTCCTGCCGTGATTTAACCCCAAGCTGTTCTCCGTTGGAGTCGATGAGACGTACCTCCCGGGCCCGAATTTTTTCATTCACATTCATTTCTTTGCTAATGGCCATCCACCTCCGATTAATTTGTCCGACCTGATCTATGTGACAAGTGTTCAGTTTTCTCATTAAAAAAAGTGTCGGCACACATTGCACCCACACATCTCCATTACATCAAAGCATAATTGGAACCAGTCAACTGCACCAAGGCGTCAATCTGGTGAGAAGCGGGTGCTTCTACTTGTCTTACATATAGATCATTTCCTATTAACTTTTTAATCGTATCATGATTACGGATACCTGTCAACACATGTATACTTCATCGATACATCATGTTGTCCTAGGTAATCATAGCATAACTTAAATTAAATGTAAACGTATAATTTTCCATAGTTTGTGTCAAGCTTTTCTCGGTAACCTTCTCACACCAGTATTTCCGGCACTCTATTTTTGTACGCTTACTTAGGCTACCGCGCGATTACCATCGCTTGGTGGCCTGTTATT
>NZ_BMEV01000014.1 GCF_014637175.1 Compostibacillus humi
GGCTTGGCTTTTTAGCAAAAATTGGGTGAAAATAATTTATTGAATATTCTGTAAATGACTCAACCTTTTTTATTGATTGGAAGAGATTTAATAAAATTTACTCTTCACAGCTGTTTGGTAATGCAACTGTATTGCTTAATGTACTGAAAACATTATATAGTTATCAAAAAGATGCGTTAGAAAATAATACTGCCTACCTTGAGAAGATAAATGGCCTAGATAACAAAATTAAAAAAGCAGAAGAGTCTAAGCAAGGAATTATCTCTAGCATTGGTCAAGTAACTGATCCGGAGTTTAAAATGGATTTAATAAAACAAGGTGAGGAATTAACTAAAGAGATTAGGACATTAAGAAAGCAAAAAAACCAATTAAATGAAGAACAAGAAGAACAAAGTATGAAAAAAGTTGAATTGCAGGAAGTTGTAGGATTATTACTTCAGCCTGAAACCTTTTATAAAAATCAAACAACTAAGCAAGTAAGAATTTATTTAAAACATGTGATAGAATCAATTGAGTATAAGCCAAATAAGGAAATGGTAATTAATTTAAAGTTTGCTAAAAAGGCAATGAGTATCACCACCGTACCTACCGAAAAATTTAATCATTTAAAAGAAGAACTCAAAACTGAAAAAGGCAGAGTAAGTAAAAAGAAAGTAAAAGAACAAAATCAAATAGTCCTATTTAGCCTATTATCTACCTTGTAGGATAAAGATCCTAATAAAATTGGGAAAGATGAGGCTAGCATAATAAAGTTTATAATTGAGGCTTTAGAGGAATTTAACGGGACGAATGAGGAATGGGCATACCCAAAGTTTAGTGGTACGGTGGCACACGGGGGTTCATTCGTCCCTACTTATTAGGAATGAATGGGCTTTTTTTAATGGAAAAAAAGAAATGGAGTGAATATCATGGAAGTTATCTTTTCAGGGATTCAGCCGAGCGGAACATTAACCCTTGGAAATTATCTGGGTGCATTAAAACAATTTGTCGAACTGCAGGATGATTACGAATGCTATTTTTGTATCGTCGATGAACATGCGATCACTGTTCCCCAAAACCGGCTGGAACTAAGGAAAAATATTCGTTCCCTCGCTGCGCTGTATCTTGCAAGCGGAATCGATCCGAAAAAAGCGACGTTATTTATCCAGTCGGAAGTTCCTGCCCATACCCAGCTCGGATGGATTATGCAGTCGATCAGTTACATCGGGGAACTGGAAAGGATGACCCAATTTAAAGATAAGTCACAGGGAAAAGAAGCAGTATCATCAGCATTGCTGACCTATCCGCCGTTAATGGCTGCAGATATTTTGCTTTATCAGACAAATATCGTCCCCGTCGGAGATGACCAAAAACAGCATTTGGAATTAACGCGAGATTTGGCACAGCGGTTTAACAATCGCTATAACGAAGTGTTTACCATCCCGGAAATCCGCATTCCGAAAGTCGGTGCAAGGATTATGTCCTTACAAGATCCGACGAAAAAAATGAGCAAATCCGATACGAATGAAAGAGGATTTATATCCATGCTGGATGAGCCGAAAAGAATCGAAAAGAAAATCAAGAGTGCAGTGACAGATTCTGATGGGGTCGTAAAATACGACAAAGAAAATAAACCGGGCATTTCAAACTTGCTCACCATTTATTCCAGCTGTACGGGAGAGTCTATCGAGTCACTGGAAGCAAAATATGAAGGAAAAGGTTATGGCGAATTTAAGCAGGATGTGGCCAATGCGGTAATCCAAGTGCTTCAGCCAATTCAGGAACGATATAAAGAGCTAATTGACTCTGATATGCTCGATGACATTTTAGATGAGGGAGCAGAGAAGGCTGCCTACGTTGCCAACAAAACATTGCGCAAAGCAAAAAAAGCAATGGGATTGGGAAGAGTCAAGAAGAAAAAAAAATAGACTGTTCACATTGGAACGCAGTAGGTAACCAGAGCTCTAAGAGTTCCAAGTACTGAAAAAATCACCTGCAATGAAGGCTGCCATTGCAGGTGATTGATTTAGTTGGATGTGTTCTGTTTTTGACCGTTCTCCACTTCCCACATTTTTTCAAGGAACGGCTGGCCTTTGATTAATTTAGAGCAAAGTTCTTCATGCTGTTCGCTCCAGCCTTCTTTTACCCCGTTATAAAGCAGTTCCCACGCCTTTTCCTGGTCCATATAGCGAATATACGGATATTGTTTCGGATCCCATTCTGTCAGCCAGTACCTCAGTTCTTCCAGATTATTGCTCGTGCGCAGCTGATCCAAGGCGATCATGAGCAACTGTTTCAATTGCCGCTCTCTTCGGGTCAAGCCGATAATATATTTCGGTTCCATCGAAAGCATATGGTATTCCTTTTCATAGCCACCTTCAACAAATCCATAAGATTGAGGCTTTGCCTTTTTAATCATGTCGTACACAAGCTGTTCCTGCCTTGGAATGAGACGGCTCTTCCGTATTGGAATTTGATATCCATTCGTATCAAAGGCGATAATTTCCTGCCCGTCAGTCACAATCGCCGCATATTCGACGACATTCCGCTCATGTCCTTTGCGAATATATGTCCGCTTATATATCGTATCCAGAAGCGCTTTCGGCAAATCGTGCATATCATTTTCAATGTAATCGTACAATCCTGATGTTATGTATAAAAGCGGCACTTGGTCCAATAATTCGATTCCGTCATCTTTCCGCCATTCGTGAAAATAACAAACATTATATCCGTTTTCTTCTCCCTCAAACCAGTTAACCCAAACATCATGCAAATATAACATAAACAACCCTCTCTTTATTAACATACATCAAAGTTTCCGTTCAGCTGAACATGTTAACTTACCATACATTATGACCATCATTTAGAAAAATATTCTTTACTTGTTGGAATATGGGTTGTTTGGCAAACGATTGATAACAAATGCCATAATGATGATTCCGAGGGGAAGGAAATAACATTCAATACGTCCGGCGACAAAAATAAAATAATCAGACCAGGATACGCCAGCGGGAATTAAATTTAAATAAATTATTAAGGATACGCCCCCGGTGACTGCTAGTCCAAATCCAATCAAAAAGAAAAACAAATATCCCATTTTCTTCACCCGACTTGTCCAAATGATTAATTCATTCTATGCTTGCTTCCATTGGAAAATGCGGGCTGTTCATCAGTATAAAAAGCACAAAAACCCCGAACGTTAACATTCGGGTTTTTTGCTTAGGCTTTATATTTTTTAAAGATGAGGCTTACGTTATGGCCGCCAAATCCTAATGAATTGCTTAAAACAACGTCTACCGCTTGTTCTCTTGCTTTATTCGGCACATAATCCAAGTCGCAATCTTCATCAGGGGTTTCATAATTAATCGTTGGCGGAATGACCTGGTTTTTCAATGTCAAAATAGAAATGACTGCTTCCACTCCGCCGGCAGCACCGAGCAAGTGGCCGGTCATCGATTTCGTCGAAGATACTGCAAGCTTATATGCATGGTCTCCAAAGACACGTTTTATCGCTTCGGTTTCGTATTTATCATTGAGCGCCGTGCTTGTCCCATGGGCATTAATGTAATCCACTTCTTCCGGAGCAAGTCCAGCGTCTTTTAACGCTTCCGTCATCGCCCGGGCCGCTCCTTCACCATGTTCTGCCGGTGCGGTAATGTGGTATGCGTCTCCCGTTGCTCCGTACCCGACTATTTCCCCGTAAATATGGGCTCCCCGTTCCAGGGCTGTTTCCAGTGCCTCCAAAATTAAAATGCCCGCTCCTTCTCCCATGACAAAGCCGTCCCGGTCCTTGTCGAATGGCCTGCTCGCTTTTTTCGGATCCGGATGAACCGACAATGCTTTATTAGAGGAAAATCCGGCAAAGGACATATTCGTAATTGGAGCTTCTGCACCACCGGCAATCATATAATCTGCATCGCCCCTTGCAATGACTTTATACGCATCGCCAATGGAATTGGCACCTGAGGCACAAGCTGTAACGGTACAGGAGTTAATTCCTTTTGCGCCGAGCTGAATCGATACTTGGCCTGCTGCCATATCAGGAATCATCATCGGCACGAAAAAGGGGCTGACCCTTTTATATCCTTTTTTCAGGAAGTTATTATGCTGGTCTTCGTACGTCTGCATTCCGCCGATTCCCGAACCAATCCAAACGCCGACCCGATAGCGATTTTCATCATTAATTTCCAATTTAGCATCCTCCACTGCCATTTTTGAAGCAGCCACGGCGTATTGGGTGAAAGGGTCCATTTTTCTTGCGTCTTTCTTCTCCATATATAAAACAGGGTCAAAATCTTTCACTTCCGCAGCGGCCTTCGCCGGAAAATCGTCTTTGTTTACTTTTGTTACAAAATCGATGCCTGAATTTCCTGCGATTAAGTTTTCCCACATTGTATTTACATCGTTACCAACCGGTGTAACTGCACCGATTCCTGTCACGACTACCCGTCTTCTTTCCATTTTGGTTCCCTCCTATCGAGTTATTTTCCCCAGCGGACTGCGACTGCTCCCCATGTTAAGCCGCCGCCAAAGCCGACCATGACAATGAGGTCATCGTCTTTAATCGAGCCGTCCTTTGCTGATTCAGATAAAGCGATGCCGATGGATGCAGCAGATGTATTTCCATACTTGCGGATGGACGTGTTCATCCGTTCCTCCGGGATGCCGAGCCGTTCCCTTGCCGCTTCCATAATGCGGATATTTGCCTGGTGGGGAATTAAATAATCGACATCTTCCTTATTTAACCCAATTTTTTCAATTACATTAACCGAGGCTTCCGGCATTTTCCGTACAGCAAACTTAAATACTTCTCTGCCGTTCATAAAAATATATTCATTCGGGTTCTGATACAAATATTTTCCGCCAGTACCGTCTGATCCGAGTTCAAAGGACAGAATTCCCCTTCCCTCAGAAACCTCTCCTAAAACGGCCGCTCCTGCACCATCGCCAAATAGAACACAAGTAGAACGGTCATTCCAATCGACGATTTTCGATAGCTTTTCTACCCCAATAACGAGCACCTTTTCATAGGCTTTCGTTTCAATAAATTGTTTCGCCGTAATAACTCCGTACATATATCCGGCACAAGCAGCACTAACATCCATTGCTGCCGCTTTCGTTGCCCCTAACTTCTCCTGCAGCATACATGCCACCGATGGAAAGGGTGTATCCGGCGTCACAGTGGCTACAAGGATGAGATCCAATTCTTCCGGCTTTACGTCTGCATCTTCCAGCGCGGCCAACGCAGCATAATATGCCATGTCCGATGTATTTATGTTGTCATCGGCAATTCGCCTTTCCTCAATTCCTGTTCTAGTGCGAATCCATTCATCATTCGTATCGACCATTTTTTCCAAATCATGGTTTGTTAATATTTTTGGCGGGACATAATGCCCCGTTCCAATAAATCCAACGGCCATTGATGATCCTCTCCTTATTTTCAACATATGATTAACATATGGGTATAATATCAATTATTATGACTTGGTACTAATTCTAATACAAAAAAAGGGTATAATCAAGTTCCCATTATTCACTATATTCATTCGGCAGTAATTTCGACTTCTTATATTCCTTTATAATATCATTCATATAGCGCTGATATGTTTTTGGCACCTTATTATTATATTCCCCAAGCTCAATTACTTCATCCTCAAAATCAAATGTTAAAATGCCCCCTTGAAGTTCTCCTTTATGAAAGAGTTCGGCACTTAATTCATACAGTTTATCGACGTTTTGGATTGTACTCGTTAAAACTGCCTCCGGGGCTACATCCATTTGGTCAGATACATAGCCAACAGCATACAATCGGTCCCGTTCTGCCCGTTGCAGAATTTCGGCACTAAAATAGTCACCGGCGGGGTAAAATATATCTACACCTTTACTTTTCATCACTTCATACATTTCCAATGCCCGTTGTTTGTCTTCCCAGCTGTTGACAAAATCCATTTGTACGACAGCGGCGGGATTTTCAAATTTTACCCCTTCATAAAAGCCTTCAATTTCCGGCTGCCAGTTAAAGGCAGCGATAATTCCCACCTGGTCGGTCCGTGTCATTTTGCCGGCAATCATCCCGCCAAAAAAACCCATCGCATGAGAATTAAAATTAAGACTCGTTAAATTATCGTCGTAAATTCCGCCGTTAAAGTAGACAAAATGTACATCCGGATAGACTTTTGCGATGTCTTCAAAAATATTTCCATATATGCTGCTATGGCCGTAAATTAAATTGACACCTTGCTGCACAAGTTCATCCACTGCCCGCTGAATGTCTTCTTTTGCCTCCATATTTTCTTTGACAAATATGTTCGTACGGAACTGTTTTTCAATTTGCAGCAAGCCTTCATAACCCTTTTTATTCCATGAGTTATCGTCAATGGAACCATCTAGGAGTAAGCCAACATTTTGGATATTGCCACTTCCTGCGAACGTATGGCATCCGGTAAGAATAAAACTTGTAAATATAAGTAAAAATAATATCGACATCTTTTTCAAAATACGGCACTCCATTCAAGAAATTAGGTCAAACATCTTATATTTAGAACTTCTTACTCATATTTTAGTCGATATTCTATATTTGGTAAACAATTCATACAAGCTTTTCTTTACTCTTTCGGATAAATATAAAAGGATTTAAATAGCTGATAATGTTTGATGACGTTTTCGATTTGTTTCTCCAGCTTGCTGGGGGCAATTCGAAAGGGTTCCTCTTTTTGGAAAAGATTTTCTTTGCTCTTCCCTTGTATAAAGGGCAGCAGCATTTTTGCAAATTCTTTTACATAAAGAGCATTTTCCTCTTTCTTTAACTTCTGAAAGGAAATAAATTCTTTTCCTATATAACAGCCATTTTCATTCATCGGCATCCATTCCCCAAACAACATTGGAACCCGAATGATGTTCATATGGGGCGCCTTTTCAAGCTCGGGCGGATTGATCCAATAAATATTTCCCTCCGGAATTTTTTCGTTATATTTTCCGATAATAATGACCGGCTTCGTACTATCTGCAATAGAATCCGTTATCGAAAATGAACTGTTTCTGCCAAAAAACATGAGCAAGTCATCAGGATAATCCGGCTGAACGATTCCTTTTACCGGATAGTCATTTTCCAGCAGCTCGTTAATAACGTGATAGCCAATCCAATGGTTGCAATTGATGACGAACATTCCTTTCTCCCCTTTGAAAGAATATAATAAAAACCTTTTCCTTTCTTTCAGATTTTGATAAACTAAATAAGGATGTCATACATAAAGATACGAATAAATGTGAGGTGTTTTTTGTGCGGTATATCGCATCTATCATTTGGGCGGTTTTAATCAGCTGTGCCATTGCCTATGTATTAACGAGCATGGGTGGAGAAACATTTGCTTTATTTGATACCCTCATTCTGGCTGGAATTATTGCCATTGCAGTATTTTGGTTAGGTGACGGTATTTTAAAAGAAAATAAGCGGTAGTTGAAAACCCTTGCCAGAATGGTATGGCAAGGGTTTATTATTAGTACCAAGGCAATGTACTAATGGCAGCCAGTGCTGCAAGCGGAAGAATAAGCCTGGTAAATCTCCGCGGCGGACGGCCAAATCCGTAGCAAAAGCCGTATCCTGGATAGTATCCTGGTCCGTACCATGGATTGCCAAAACCATAGCCGTAGCCGAACTTCCGGTAATCGTTCCCTTGATAGGCTGCATCGCTGTAAGGATCTACCGGTACGGCAAAATAAACATATTCATCATCTAACCCGGTAATAATACCATCAAATTGTGTGCCATCTGTAGTTTCTGCTAAAACGTATGCATGCATATGCTGTTTGCATAAATCATATACATGTTGATGATCATTTTTCGCTTTCATTTGCACAGACCTCCTCACCATTTAAGCTATTCATTGGCCTATGGGAAGGTGCATATTCATTCGCAAAAGTCTAAACCGAGCATTAAAGGAGAATAACCATTATGGAGAAGTTTATAACAATTATCCAATTCTTAATCCTTGGAATTGTACAAGGTGTCACTGAACCGATACCAATTTCCTCCAGCGGTCATATCGTCATTTTTCGTGAATTGTTTGGAATTGAAACGAAGGGGCTATCTTTTGAAATCTTTGTCAATTTCGCCTCCCTGCTTGCGATTATTATCATCTATTGGAAAGACATTGTTCGATTAATAAAAAATGGTTTCTTATATATTGTTAAAAAGGATCCGGACGCGAAAAGCGACTTTCAATTTATTATTTATTTAATTATTGCAACGATTCCCGTCGGGGTAGTCGGAGTATTATTCGGAGATGCACTTGGTGAAGCTTTGAGCGACGACCCGGTAGTTGTCGGGTATACGCTATTAATTACGGCTGCAGCGGTCTGGACAATCCGTAATTTGCGCGGACGGAAAGCGGACGGGGACTTGACAACAAAAGATGCAGTAATTGTCGGACTAGCCCAGGCTATTGCCGTTACCCCAGGTATCAGCCGTTCCGGTGCTACCATTGTTGCCTCGATGCTGTTAGGGATGAAACAGGAAACAGCGTTGCGTTTTTCCTTTTTGCTTTATATTCCGGTGAGTTTAGGGACGACGATTTTAGAAGTTCCGGAACTCGTTGAGAGCGCAGAGTTTCAATCCTTGCTCATTCCGAATATTGTCGCGTTCATAGCTGCCTTTATTGCAACCTATTTTGCCCTTAAATGGTTTATGAACATTATGGCAAGAGGAAATTTAAAATATTTTTCCTACTACTGTCTCGTTGTTGGAATACTCGTGATTATCTTTCTGTAAGACAAATGAAAAAACCACTTGCAATGATTGCAAGTGGTTTTTTAGTATTAATCCGGAATTCCTAATGCGATTTTCGCGTAACGGGACATTTTGTCCTTCGACCACGGCGGATCCCAGACGATATTTACTTTAGTTTCTTTTACTTCTGGAATATCGGATAAAACAAACTGGATGTCTCTTTCAATATGGGCAGACAATGGACAGCCCATTGCTGTTAATGTCATCGTTACGGTACATAGTCCGTTTTCATCTAAATCGACATCATATATCAAACCTAAGTTAACAATATCTATCCCTAACTCAGGGTCAATTACGTTTTCAAGGGCACCCATTAAATTCTCTTTCAATGCCTCGTCCATCGAATCAACCTCCCTTTTCTTCCTTTCTTTTATTTAACCATACTTTATCCAATTTTAAAATGATTTGCATCACTATAGTTTCCAAGCCAGTCCGCTAACGCTAATTTTGCCTTTCGGCTCACTTTGTGCCCCTGTTCCCTTTCCTTAATCCATTGGATCCGGTCTTTATTTTCATAAAATCCTTTCGCATCTTCCACAAAGGGTTCGGTAAAATGAATCGGAATCGTCGTATCCTGTTCTCCATGCCAGAGAAAGAGAGGGCGTCCGTACAAATTATCCATCTTTTGGGACAGATCATATTGCTGGATTTTTTCTTCCGCTGCCGCAATTTCCTTTTCCGTAAGGGGAATTTTTCGCGTTTTTTGCACCTGATCAATAAGGAAACGGAAATAAGCGGTTAACTTTGGTGTTCCCATCATTATCGCCGCTCCTTTTATCCAGGAATATTTGGTTAATGCCGCAGCAGTGGTAATTCCTCCCATGCTAGTTCCTGCAACAGCAATGTTACCGGACAAAATCAATCCTTTTTCATCGAGCGTATGTTTCATCAATTCTAATTCTTTCACGTTTTCCATCACAATATCCCAGAAGGACAGCATTCTGTCTTCCGCAGAAATCCCTTTTTCCCTTTCTCCATGGTGGAGACTGTCGGGAAGGACGACACGAAAACCTTTCTCTGCCAGCAAATAGGCTGTATCCAAATTATGTTCCTTCGCACTCGTAAATCCATGAAAATAAATGACGAGTGGAAGCGGGTCCTTTTCTCTTTTTTCATCAACGACAAACAGGCATGGTATATGCCGTATATTTTGTTTATATATGCCGATCATACGTATTCTCTCCTTACGTTTGCCTTCTATCTATATTGTAATGGTCCGGCTGTTATCTTTCAATTTTGTCCCCTTACCGGGCGAATTTGGAATTTTGAGGACAATTACTTTACATCGGTACGTTTCCTTTATAAACTAGAAGTCAATGAGGTGAATGGAATGATAAAGAAACATTTAATTGCCCTTGATTTAGACGGGACTTTATTGACGGACGACAAAAAAATAAGTGCACGAACGTTAAAAACGGTAAAAAAAGCGATTGCCGACGGACACGTTGTCGTCATTGCAACCGGAAGACCCCACCGTTCAAGCATCACTTATTATCACCAGCTTGGGTTAGACACCCCGATGGTTAATTTTAACGGCGCGTTAATCCACCATCCGACTGACAAAAAGTGGGACGTACTGCATAACCCGATGCCAATCGGTACAGCAAAACAAATTATTGATGCCTGTTACGATCTGGAAGTTCCAAATATAGTTGCCGAGGTCCAGGACGACGTTTTTATTGACCAGTTTGATCAAAAACTCATCGATATTTTCCACCAAATGGACAAAAACTCCACCTATACCGTCGGAAACTTGAAACATCAATTAAAAGAAGACCCAACATCCATGCTTATTTTTCCGGAAGAAAGCCATGTACAAACGTTAAGAAATCATTTGACCGAATACCATGCTGAACTAATTGAACATCGCGTATGGGCAGCTCCGTGGAATATTATTGAAATCGTCAAAAAAGGAATGAATAAGGCAGTTGGTCTGAAAAAAGTCGCTCAGCATTATAATATTCCGAAAGAAAGAATCATCGCCTTCGGAGACGAGGACAATGATATGGAAATGATTGATTTTGCCGGTGTCGGAGTAGCGATGGGAAATGCCATTGAACCGCTAAAAAATATTGCTAATCACGTGACGAAGACGAATGAAGAGGACGGTATTGCCGAATTTCTGGAGGAATATTTGCAACTAAAAGAAACGACAAAGTAATTCATCTCCCGTATATTTCCATGCCTATATTTTTGTCCATAATCCATACTAGTAGTGAACGTTCGAAACGTTCACTTTTTGTTTATTGTAATTTATGCACGCTGAACCGTTTAGTTTCTAACACACATTAAAGGAGGAGTTCTGTTGGGAAAGCGAAGTAAATCAAGAAGATTTACGCAACAGTCAGCAGATTCGATAAAAAAGCATGCTGAACGTTTCCCATATCGCTCTACCTTGGAAGAAGCTGAACGAAACCGGGATGAAGAAAATACGCTAGGAGGGTTTTAATTGCCGAACAATTTATTTCAGCAAGCTAAAGATGCAGTGACGAATTTTTTAAACGGAAATGCCACTGAAGCCGAAAAACAGGCCGCCAAAAATGCGATTCAAGCTGCCTATAATGAAGCTACTCCTGAAGAAAAGCAACATTTGCAGCAGCTGGAAAATCAATTGCAGCAGCATAACCAGATTAAATAACCGCTAGTGTGTTTCTTCCCAACTACAGAAAACTCCCTGATGTCTAAGGGAGTTTTCTTTTCCTTTGTAAAAGCGCTTTTTTTTGCTAATATAGAAGTAACGCAACCGCATGTTTTAACAAATTTTTTCATTTTATACTGGAAAGATACATAATTGCAAATAGAAAAAGGAGGATTATGAGTATGGGAGTACGTGTCGAGTCAACACCGAATCCAAATGCGAAAAAGTTTTCTGCTGATGTAGCAATCTTTGAAGGGGACAACAGTATTTCTGTAATGCCGGGAGATACGAGCGAACATGCGATTTTAAACGACCTTATGAAATTAGACGGGGTAGACAACGTGTTCGGATACCAAAATTTTATTACAGTAAATAAAAAATTTGATGCCGAGTGGGATGACATTATTGATAATGTAAAAAAGGTTTTTGCAGAACACGGATATGCATAAAATTAAAGAAGCAAGCGGTTTTCCGCTTGCTTCATTTTGTTCAAAGGTCTACAGGAATGTAATTAGGCTGAATTTGTTCTCCGTCCCCGCTTTTACCGTATATGACAATAACCGGGGGTTCATCCTTTTCTTTCATTCCATCCGGCAATATATAGCTGAGGGAAATCTCCTTGACGCCCTCCCCATCCGGAAGAGTAATCACCGTTTCATCCTGGACCATCTCTTCCCCTTGTTCAATTACATAATAAATTTCCGACAATGCTGTATCCGCTTCGGCGGTTAATTGAATTTCATTTCCTTTCAGTTGGACGTTAATATTATGTAATTCCAGCCCTTCCTCTATCGATTTACTTTCCTCATTGCAAGCTGCAAGGATAAGAAGAAGGATAAGGAAGGTAAAGATACGACAATACTTCATTTCCTCTCTCCTTTCAATTATTCTTTGCGGAAAAAGCCATAAATTCCAGCTGTCTCTACTATGTTGGCAAATGCTTGCGGATCGACGTCGTTAATTATTTTCTTCAAGTCATACAGCTCATAGCGGGTAATGACGAGATAGAGCATATGTTTATCTGTTTTCGTATATGCACCAACGGCGGGCAAAATCGTGATGCCGCGAACTAATTTTTCATGGATGGCCTTCTGCAGTTCTTCCGCCTTATGGGTGATAATCATTGCCGTCACTTTTGCATGACGGGTATGGATGGCATCGATGACCCTCGTTGTTACATAAAGTGCTACCATCGTGTACAGGGCATTTTCTGGTTCATACAACATTCCCGCCAGCAAAATAATTATACCATTCATGATTAAAAAGTAGTTGCCAATCGGCTTGTCTTTCAATCGGGAAAGGACCATGGCAATAATATCCAGGCCTCCGGTCGACGCTCCATGTTTCAACGTCAGGCCAACGCCGATTCCTGCAATGACCCCGCCAAATACTGCATTGAGGAAAATATCATCGGAAAGCCGAAGAATCGGTATGACCTGGAGAAAAAGTGAGGAGAAAAATACCGAAACAATACTGTATATCGTAAAACCTCTTCCTACTTTAAACCATCCTAAAAGCAATACTGGAATATTGAGCAGAAAAAGCAAAATGCCGGTAGAAAGACCAATGCCTAAAAAGTCGGAAAATATGCTGGAAATGAGCTGGGCAGCCCCAGTAAATCCGCTGGCATATACATTTGCTCCAATTAGAAAAAAGTTTAACGACAAAGCATTGAAAAAGGCACCAATAATGACGATAAAAATCCGCTTCAATTCTATGATAAACATGGGCTCGCTCCTTGGTTAAATTTTGACGAAAAGTTAATAAGATTATAAACTAAAGATTAATGATATGATTTAGATTGTAGGTGATGAAATGCCAGTAAAAATTCTTGCTGACTCTGCTTGTGACCTCACAGAGAAATATGTCAAACAATATGATTTGGAAATTGTGCCTTTAACCGTACATTTGGACGGAAAGGAATATGAAGATGGAAAGGGCATTGAGCCAAAAGTAGTCTATGATGCGATGCGCGAAGGAAAAGCCCCTACCACATCCCAAGTATCACCGCAAACGTTTAAATCCATCTTTACATCCTATGCTGAAACAAATCAGCCTTTGTTATACATCGCCTTTTCCTCCCAGCTGTCGGGCACGTATCAAACGGCGAAAATGATGGAACAGGAAGTGAAAGAAGAGTATCCGGACGCGCAAATTCACGTTTTTGATTCAAAATGCGCTTCCATCGGATACGGCCTCGTCGTCTTGCTGGCAGCAAAATTGGCACAGTCCGGGGCAAGCATGGAAGAACTTATCGATGAAGCTCAATACCAGGCAAAACATATGGAACACATCTTTACCGTTGACGACCTGGAATATTTGTATCGGGGCGGCCGGGTAAGCAAATCAGCAGCATTCGTCGGATCGTTATTGAAAATTAAACCCCTTTTAAACGTAGAAGACGGAAAACTGATTCCAATCGAAAAAATCCGGGGCAGAAAAAGAGTGCTTGGCCGGATGCTGGAAGTAATGGAAGAGCGGGGTAAAGACTTTCAGCAGCAAATGATTGGCATTAGCCACGGGGATGATGAAGAAAGAGCAAAACAGCTGGCGCAAATGATTCAGGATAAATTTGGCGTCAAAGAAGACCAGATTATTATCGAAATGGTCGGTGCTGTCATCGGCGCCCATGCCGGACCGGGCACAATTGCATTGTTTTTCTCCAATAACCCGCGTAAAAATGGTTAACAAGGAACGAAAAATCAGGATGGTTTTGATGCCATCCAGATTTTTTACCCTTGCTGCTCCTGTTTTTTCTGTTTCAAGCTTAATACGATAACGGAAACGACAAATAATATAAAGATACCGCCGGCGAACAGGATTATTTCCCAGTTCATCCCTTGATCCGGCTGGATGGAAAAGACTTCCGCCGATTCCCTCGGCAAGCCAATCCGATACACCCCGTCTTCAATTTCCCGGAAGATATGATCCCCCAAATAGCCGACCAGCTGCATTCCCGATTCGATATCCGTAATATCCAGCTGTCTGCTCGTTTCATCGTTATTAATCGCAATATACATCGTTTCCCCGTTATATGTCCGTTTAAAGACGCTCATCGCCCCGGATGTGCCGACAAGCTCAAAATCTCCATATTGAAGGACAGGAAATGTAGAGCGCAAGGCAGAAATGCGGGTGTAAAATTCCTTCAAATCCGGTTCCCCGCTATTAAATTCGACTAATTTCTGAATGTCTTCCGGGGTTTCACCAAGCATTGGGATTTCTGAACCTTGGAAAAGCACAGGCACCCCAGGCGAAGTGAACATAGTCGTTAATGCGAGCTGCCAAACGGTTAACGCGTTCCGGCCATTTTCGGCAAAGGAATGGGTAAAGCGTTTCGTGTACATATCATCTACAAAAAGGAGTCCCTTATCGCCTCTGTTGCTTTGGACTATAGAAAAAATCTCCTCCACCGGTTTTCCCGGTTCGGTAAATACTTTTGTCAATGCCTTTTGCACTGCCAACTGATCAACAGCATCCAATGGAACGGTTGCTATCATTTCCTCCCGGTTTTCATCAGAAAACAACAAATCGCCGAGGACATAAAAGTTTGGATTTGTTGCTTTTATCTTTTCAGTAAAATTTTTCAAAAAAGATAACGGTGCTTCATCGGCAGCCTGAAGCAAAAATCCGTCTATCCCCGTTTCATCTATCCAGAAATTTGCTGCTTCAATTAAATATGCTTCCACTTCCGGATTTTCCAAATTCAACTTCGCCGTTTGATTCATCCATTCCGGTTCCGTTTTGTCCTGTGCTGTAAAATAGTCCTGCTTGTCTGCATCGTCTACCCACGGATGGCTTACGGATACATAATTGATGACAAATTCAAGCAGCACTTTCATGTCCCGTTTGTGAGCCTCTTCCACTAGCTGCTGCACGTCTTCCATTGTGCCAAACTGTTCTTCCACGCTAAAAAAGTCTTCAATCCAATAGCCGTGATATCCTTTTTCGCTATTAGCCATAATCGGGGAGAGGGAAATGGCGGTCACACCGATTTCCTGCAATTTGTCCAGTTTTTTGATAATGCCTTGAATATCGCCGCCATGATAGGCGAACGGGTCTTCGATGTCAATTGCTTCATCCCGTGCATAATCCCCATTGTTAAACCGGTCTACTAAAATATGATAAATAATTTCCTGTTCAATCGTTCTTTCTTCCGCAAATGCCTGCTGCCCTATAAATGAAAATACAAATAGAAACAAGGCTAAGGCAGCTGCCACTCTTTTTTTCATTATGCTCCCACCCTACTAGGTTTATATCGAATATTTCCTTTTTTCCTTTTTAAAAAGACTGTCATTGGAGACAGTCTTTTATAAATGTATTCCCATTTCCAAACGTACGAAACCGAGAATCAAGACGAGAAGAAGGGCAATAACAAACTGAATCCAGCCGCCTTTTGCCGGTTCGTTTTTCTTCGTTTTTGCCAATACCATTTCCATCGCTGCAATCAGCCAAACTCCTGCCAGGCTTTTCACAATGACCTCGCCTAATATTCCCATATTCGAACCGAGATATAACGCCAACAGATCGCCGCCAGTATATAATATAAACAAGTAATCAAGACGTAATATCATTTGGGTTATTTTCGCAGGTTTCTCTTTTCCTTGCTTCATCAATATAAGAACAATGGCAAAGAGTATGAAACCTAACAGCCATGACGTTATGTGCATATGGGTCATTTGTTTAACCTCCTCATTTCACTATGCCGATAGTAAAAACGTTAATTTTCTCCATTATCATATCACGGACAAATAAATAATTCACTTCCAAACGTTTATCCGGAAAGAAATTCATTTTTTTGTCAATATTATTCAGCTTCTTATGAACGGCTGTTTTTTCATATATGTAAATGTGCGCCATACCCACTCCAATGGCCCATAATAAAATCGGGAAAGCCACCATTTGCTGAAAAATGCTTGGGCGGTAAATACAACGATGGCAACGGCTGCCAGCGGCAACGGAGATATAGCATGATAAAAGCCAAACCCGATTCCGTAAAAGAAAAAGAAACCGAAAAGGGATTGGAAAATATAATTTGACAGAGACATTCTGCCAACATAAATAAAAGGTTTTAACATTTTTCTCCCAATTGGGGTGTTGGCGAAAAGCGTTACCGAAATGATATAAAATAAGGCAGAAAAGCTTCCCCCAACATTATCCTGGATATAGGAAAACCATAAAGGATTGCCAAACAAGTAAGGTATGATTTTAAATGCGATAAAGCCGACAAAGCTGATGAACCACCATTTGCGCAAAATCCGTCCATATTTTATTGGATTGTGCAGCCAGCCTTTTCTGGCAAGGCTGACGCCGAATAGAAATAATGGCAGTACAATCAGTATAATCAACAAGAAAGAGATGCTGCCATTGGCAAATTGCCAGTCCGTATAGTTCTGGGCCAAAATATTCCGCAAATCATTGCTCCTGTAATTCACAATCGCATCGTTAATCATATATGTATTGCTAAAGTGCAAATACTCTCTTGCTGAATAGTAAAGCATGGATATGATTAGGACATTCCCTCCTAAAATGACGGCGGCGATGCGGATTAAAGTTCGGGTATGTAACGGCAACAACAATAGTAGAATGATGCCTATGATGCCATATGTTAACAATATATCCCCATGCCACAACATAAAAGCGTGGATGATTCCAAAAACAGCAAGCAATAGGAAACGCCGAATTAGCAGACGATATACGTTCCGCTCTTTTTCTGCCAGCCGCTCCTTCATAATCTGTACGCCAAAGCCAAATAAGAGGGAAAACTGCGTATAAAAGGATGCCTGAAAAAACATATCGATGATTGCCAGCGTCCCATTGTCAATCGGACGAGTCCATGCTTCGTTTTCCCCGCCATATAAAAAATAAGGAGCACTAAAAGCCCCAATATTTACAATAAAAATGCCGAAAATGGCAATCCCCCTGGCAGCATCAATCCAGGGCAAACGGTGTTTTTCTGAAATCGGTGCGACTTGCTGCAAGCTGTACCCGCCTTTCTTCTTTTTTCTTCATTCTCAAGTTCGACAAAGTACACGTCCATTCCTTTTATCTTTTCAACATTTCCCTGCGTCCAACATAAAATGGCAAGTGAAGGAGGATTCTTTATGCCTGCAAAAGTCGGTGCAGTAAAAATCACTAACATCTCTTCTTCCGGCATTTTTAATATCGGAGACGTTTACTCCATGTCACCCCAAAGTTCGGCAAAAACGTATGCCGGCGGCGGTTCTTTTAATACAGGAAATGGAATCCGGATTAATTTGGCCCATTCCAACACGAAGGTGATGGATGTAGATAAATTAGACCAGAACGTCACTACGGTGGAGGGACGCTAATGAATATTACCGTACATCAAACAATTCAAATCCATTTATTTAAAATTGGCTCGGTTACCAATTCATCTTTTGTGCAAATCGGAGCAAGCGGAACGATACAAGCCCAAGCAGACATTCAAAATTCGGGCGGATTTACCAAACCTGCACAAGAGGCTGTAGCCAGCGGAGCAGCAGCACCGCCGATTATTCCATTATTGCCAACTTAGGGCACGCAATCTGTGCCTTAGCATACAATAACATGGGGATACTGTTGCAATAAATATATCATCCCGGACAAAAAAATTTCCATAGCCGCTTATGCTGAAGGGGGGATTCCGAATGTATTCTACCGATTGGAACCAGTATATGGCAGAGATTCAGCAGCAATTAAGACAGCAGGAAGAAAAAATCAGATATTTAGAAAGAAAATTAACAGAGGTAGAAACAGAACTGAGAAGAAAAGTACCAACTACGATTGAAAAAATCGAATATAAATTTGATCAGCTAAAGATTGAAACATTATCCGGTTCCTTGCACATCGGCCTATCCCCTGAAGAACTAAAAAAATTGGATGATTTAACATTGCCGTCATCTGATAACATGTATGGAAATGATAATCTCCAGCCGCTCTACAACAACTTGCAATCTTATTTGCGAACGGAAGGACCAACCATCATTCAGCAGTTGGCACAAATCGAAAACCGAAAAGTAGATGACGGCTTGATGGAAATGCTCATCCAGGATCTGGAAAAACAGCTTCCTGACCGAATTCGCTACTATCAGGAAACTGCGAACGAGCATCACCCTTCCTTATCAGGTGAAGCTTATAACGATTATATTATGAATAAAATTAAAGAGGAAATTCACCGTTCCCTTAAAGTGTTCTTAAAAAATCCGAAAGAGTAAGGTGAAAGTGATGAAGTTAGAAGTGCATAATTTGGGATTGGAAGTCCAGCAAGTACAAATTGATATCATCAGCAGTTCGTCGGCCTTTTTAGTCGGGGATAATGAACAGCTCACTTTAACATCTTTTTTTGACACTCCTCCGAGCAGCTACACCATTGAAAGTTTCGTTCCTTTAGCCGGCGAAAGGGACGAATCAAGTGGATAAACGGATAGCAGAAGTAGATAATATTCATGCCACTTCCGTAGAATTCAGCTCAATTGTCCAAATCGGAGATACGACAAAATCCCGGCTTCATTCAAAAGCGATTGCCATGCAAATCGAAGATGAAGAAAAATTGACAGAATATGATTATGAATTTCGAGATTTTCCCCTTTTTTCCCGAAAGGCGAAGCAGCCAAAAGAAGTTCATCGAGAAAGGATGTTCAAGGCATTTAACTATCATTCCAGTATTAAAGTACGGCAGGCGGACATCATTTCTGTCATCAGTTCATCGATGGTTCATATCGGAAATATAGCGAAATTGGACGGGGAAAGCCGGATTAAACATATCCGGATATTAAAATAATTCCATGTCAATTTTATTGATAAAAGAAGGTGTGGGAATATGCCCTCAATCGTCGGGCCAATTAAAATAAACAGTGTTGGCGGAGGGGTAATCAATTTTGGCGATTCTTTCTATTTAGCCCCGAAAAGCACATCAAAAACAAATACCGGTTCCGGCTCGTTAAATACAGGAGATTTTATTAATACGAATACCGGGGTCAATGCGACAAGAACATTGGATCCGGATGTGAATGACCAAAATGTTACCGCCAACGCATAATAAGAAAACAGAGGAAGGGAAACCCTTCCTCTATTTTTGCGGAACTTCCAATAACAATTGCTTTTGGAAATAGTATACATACGTCTGTTTGATCGGCTGTTTCCAGATACGTTCCAACGCCTTCCGGTACAGGTTTAGCTGCACTTCGTAACGTTTCTTTAGCATCGCGATTGTTTCGTCCGTCACTTCATCCGGAATGGCATCGGTTTTATAATCAAGAATAATCCAGCCGTCCTCTTTCGGAATTAAACAGTCGATTACCCCTTGAATAAGCACCCGTTCCTCTCCTCCTTGCCAGCGGGAATATACTTCATTCGCAGACAGGGTGAAGCTGAACGGCACTTCCCTCTCGAGGGAGGATGCCTTTTCCATCATTAGGCGGGCAATGTCCGTTTCAAAAAAACGAATAATAGCATTCCGGTCAATCGCTCGCGCTTCTTCCGTCGTTAAAATTTCTTTTGCCACGAATAATTCCAGCTGTTCTTCCAGCTGCTCCTCGTTTAACGGCTTATCCATCGGCAAATGCTGCATGACTGTATGCATGGCGGTACCAATTTCCGCTGCAGTAAGCATTTTTTCTTTCTGAATAAAATTTGGCCGTCTGACAATTGGAGCGCGGTACGGCTGGACTAATTGGTCACTGCTATATTCATCCCGGATTTCCCGCTGGCGTTTTATTTCAGTAACTGTTTGTTTTGCCCGGGTTTTTGCGGCAACTTCATGGGGATAGCGGTAGGACAGCCGTTCATCCACCTGTTTTGCCAGTGCTTCATCCTCCGTGGTCACCGGTTTCCATTGATTAATATGTTCTTTTAATTGTTCCTGTTCTTTTCCGGTATCGTTTTCCATATCCGTATATTTCGTTGCGTTCTCGACGGCAATTTCCCATTTGGAAGGGTCAAGACGGATCGGTTCAAGCACCCGATCGGATAATTCCTTCTTCCTCAATGCAGCATTGTTTTCATGCCGCATTAATGCGGGGCCGATCCAATCGAGGTAGGACTTCGCTTCCATCCGGAAATAGGCTGGCAAAACCCATTCCGAATGATCGATCATTTTTTGCCATTTCTCGATTTTTTTCGCAAAGGAATTCACATTGGCAATCATGACCAGCTTTTCTTTTGCCCGGGTAACAGCAACGTATAAAACCCGCATTTCCTCCGCCAGCAGTTCCCTCTTCTTTTCCCCTTTCAGCGCATGATAAAACAGCGTCGGATAGGTGATTCGTTTTTCCGGGTCAATGTATTTACTGGCAAAACCTAAATCTTTATGAAGCAAATACTTACGCGACAAATCTTGCATATTGAATTGTTTATCCATTGCTCCAATAATAACGACCGGAAACTCCAGCCCCTTGCTCTTATGGATCGTCATAATGCGGACGACGTCTTCCTGTTCGCTTAAAGCCCGGGCCGCACCTAAGTCATCGCCCTTCTCTCTCATCTTGTCGATAAAGCGCAAGAAACGGAACAGGCCGCGGAAACTGGTCGATTCATACGCCCGTGCCCGGTCGTATAATGCCCGCAAATTTGCCTGCCGCTGTCTGCCGCCAGGAATCCCGCCGACAAAATCGTAATAGCCTGTTTCCTGATAAATGTTCCAAATTAGCTCAGAAAGAGCGCCGTTTCTAGCTTGGAGTCGAAATTCCTCCAACTGGCGAAGGAAGCGTTTCAGCCTTTGGGCAATTCCGTCATGATGGGCATTTGTATACTTTTCCAGTGCGTCATAATACGTACCGTGCTTGTCCGCTAACCGGATGCGTACCAATTCATCTTCCGAAAGTCCGACAATTGGGGATTTCAGGACAGAGGCTAACGGAATGTCTTGTCTTGGATTGTCAATCACTTTCAAAAGACTAATCATAATTTTTATTTCGATTGCTTCAAAATACCCCGTATCCAGTTCCGCATACACGGGAATTCCTTGTTTCTTCAATTCATCAACGATCGTCGGCGCCCAGTTCATCGACCGCAAAAGAATGACAATGTCCCGATACTGGATATCCCGCTGGATTCCTTTTTCTTTATCAAATACTTGTAATGGCTCTTTTCCTTTTTTGCCGATCCACGTGTGGATTCGGTCTGCATAGGCCCTTGCTTCGATTTGGGCTTTTTCCAGATCGGCTACACTTTCCCCTTCCGTTTCCTCCTCTTCTTCCTCTTCACTGTCCCTGTCAATAATGACTAATTCCGGATCAGGAGAAGAAAAAGTGTATTCGTCATACATTTTATTTCCGTAAATGAGCTCAGCTTTTTCATCATAATTAATTTCACCGACGGTTTCGTCCAAAATTTGCCGGAAAATATAATTTGCTCCTGTCAGCACCAGTTCCCGGCTGCGGAAATTGCTCGCCAGGTCAATCCGCTGTCCTTTGCTGTTTTCCCCAGAAAATTGCTTATATTTTTCAATAAACAAAAAAGGTTCCGCATGGCGAAAACGGTATATGCTTTGCTTGACGTCCCCGACCATAAAACGGTTGCCCGGTCCTTTCTGGTCGCTCACTAACGAAAGGATCGTTTCCTGTACAAGGTTCGTGTCCTGGTATTCATCGACGAGCACTTCTTTAAATTGCTCCTGCAGCTGGACAGCTACTTTGGAAGGAAGGAGATGATCCTTCGTTGCCAATTCATCCAGCAAAAGCTGGAGACAATAATGTTCCAAGTCGGAAAAATCCACAATCGCCTTTTCCTTTTTCGCTGCAACGAAACGGTCATGAAATTCCATTACCATTTTCGTCACGTGTCGAACGACGGGAGCCATCGTTTTTAAATCTTCCACATGGCCCTCCAGACTTCTGGCAAACCATTTTGCTTTCATATTGCTCCAGCGGTCTTTATAGCTATTTCTTAAGTTTTTTACTTGCTCCTTTTTCTCTTCATTACAATCTTGTTTTTTTCGTGATAAAGCCGGGAATTTGCTTGTAGAAATAATGTGTTGGAGCGTGCTCCAAGATGTCACATGTTTTTCCGCCTCTTCAACGAGTGCGAGATCCGCTTCCACTGTTTCCGCATAGGCGTATGGCCCGTCCGGCTCCTTCGTTATTTCATAAGCAAGCACGATTTCCTGGCGCATCGCTTCCAGCTGGTGCTGTACTTCCCGCTTCATAATCGGAAGCCAAGATAAATCGGCTTCTTCCCACTCGTCCGGAACGACGTAACGATCGGCCAAGCTTTTTAGCCACTCCTCCGGCCATGGATTTTGAATGGCAAAGTTGTGAAGGGCGAGGATTAACTTTTCCACCTCTTCATCGCTGCGGTCGCTGGAAAAACGGTCTACTACAGCAAAAAATTGCTCCTGCTCCTCCCCTTCCCTGCCATACCATTCTTCAAATAATTCATCCATCACTTCCTGTCTAATTAAATCTGTTTCCATATCATCAGCAATACGGAAAGCCGGATCAATATCGAGCAAATAGGAATATTGTCTGACGATATCTAAACAAAAGGAATGCAGTGTTGATATGGATGCCCGCTGCAGGAGGGACAATTGCTTTTTCAGATGAAGCGAGCCGGGATTTTCCTTTAGCGCTTTATCCAAAGCAAGGCCGACCCTGTTCCGCATTTCCTGGGCTGCCGCGTTCGTAAAAGTTACGACTAACAATTCATCGATATTGAGGGGATTTTCCTCTCTTAACAGTTTCTGAATAATTCGTTCCACCAGGACAGCGGTTTTCCCTGAACCGGCTGCGGCAGCAACGAGAATATCCCTTCCCTCTGTATAAATGGCATCCTCCTGCTCCTTCGTCCATTTAACCATCCTGTTCCACCTCGCTTGCGATTTTTCCGAACACTTCCTCTTCCTTCATTTCTTTCAATTTATGATAGTGATGATCCTCTAGCATCGGATCGAATTGACAGACGGCATGGAAAGGACAGAAAGTGCATGCAGTTCTGTTTTTATATTGATATGGATTTAAACGGACTTTTCCGGAAACCATATCTTCTCCTGCCCTTTTCATCAGCAGACGGATATATTGCTGCAAGTGATGAAAAGCGTCTTCGGTTGCCACCTTTGAATTGGAGTAAAATCCCCCGCCTTTTTTAAAGGCAACAGGAACAATATCGCTATATCCGGTTTCCGTTGCCGTATCCATCATTTTTACAATCTCATCATCAGCAAGCAGCAGGCCTTTCATTTTGTAGCTTTTAAATATTTCTCTTTCAATCTCATCTTCCGCCAGTTTATTTTCTTCGGTAACCATCGGATTATGAACGTGGAAATATAATACCCCGGCCGGCGTTGCCTTCTGTTTCAGCCACGTTTCCGAGTGCCGGATGACTACATCCAAATAAGCAAGCATTTGCAGCGCGAGTCCATAATACACTTCAACTAAATTTAAGCCCCTTGCACTCGATTTATAGTCAATAATCCGTAAATATAGCTCATCTTCTTTCACCGCTTTATCAACCCGGTCGATTCGGCCTCTCAGCTGCAGCTGATAGCCGCTTGGCAGTTCCAGCTTCAGCGGCGGCAGCCCATTCGGATAACCGAATGCCAGCTCCAGCCCTACCGGAGAGAAATCCGTTAGCCTTGCTTGTTCACTCAAAATATAAGTAGCCCGGGCAATGATTTCTTCCAATTTTTTTTGAATGTATTGATATCGGTTCGAACTGTGCAAAATTTGATGCTGCAATATTGGAGATAGATTTCCTACTGCCCTCTTTGCATATGCAGCTGCATCCTGTTTGCGGATTTCCGCAAAATCCTTTCTTTCTTCCCGAATCCAATCGGTAATAATCCGCAATGCTTCATGGAACAGCATTCCAATATCCGGGGCATCCAGTTTATAAGTGCGGCGTTCTTCCAAATGCAGACTATATTTGGCAAAATGCTGGTAGGAGCATTGGAAATACGTTTCCAGGCGGCTTACACTCGCTTTCAGCTCCTTCGGATAAATTTCCTTTACCGTTTCTTTCGACAAATTTTTCGGTCTGTTTTGGTAGAATAAGCTTTGCAAAATGTTATACGTCTTGCCATATTTATCTTCATGGTCCATATACCAGTTCAACACGTGGAACCAGACCGGCTTAACAGGGTACCCCCGGTTCAGTCGTGCCAGCTGGACCGTCAAAGCGGACCTTGTTTTTTTCGGCGTCGTTATGAACCGTTCCGCATCTTGCAATTCGTCCGGATCTTGCAGCAATATATGATTCTTGCAGGACGGAAACAGTTCTTCTATACGGTGGATGAGCTGGGACGGAGTCTTTCCTTTTCCTTCTTCATCGCTTAGCGTAAAACTGACCCATAACTTGTCCTTTGCCGACGTAAATGCGAGATACATGTAAAACCAATCATCGAGCAATTGCCTTTTTGAGCTGTCGGCAAGGGTCAGTCCATGGTTTTCCAGCAACTCCCTTTCTTTTTCGTTTATGATGCCATCTTGCGGCGGTTTCATCGGCCACGATCCATCATTGACACCGAGAAGAAAGCTGGAGCGGATTCCGCTAATACGGGAACGGTCAATCGTACCGACGATGACATGATCCATGCTTGGCGGCACATGGGAAAAGGTGAGCGTTTCCAGGCCAGCTTCCAGCGTCGTACGGAATAATTTTAACGGCATTTCCTCGTCTCCGACCATTTCAACCATCTCGTCCAACAATTGGATGACGGCATTCCATACCTGGTCTTCTTCCCTTCCCTTTTCAATCATCCCGTGCTCGTCATAATAGTCCCGCATTTGTTCCAGTTTTTTCGGTACGTGCAATTTTTCGAGCAGGGTGTAGATGGCAAGACAATATTCCCTTACCGTTTTCGCCTTCCGTATTTGTTCGTCAAAGAAGGCGAGGCTGGTAACGACCTGCTCCCGATATTTGTTAATCCGTTGCTGGATTTTTATTTCTTCATCGGTCTGCACCGCTTGATCAAAGCCGCGGAAACGTTGGTATTTCCATACTTCCCCGTCAAACCATCGCTTTCTCGTTTTAATTCCATATTCGAGGACGTAATTTTCCAGTTCGTCGATAGCATCGTCGGTGAGAGGATATTCCCTGTCGCTTGGCGGGATAAATCCGGTTTTTAACAGCCGAAAAACTGCATCATACTTCCAGTTTCCTTCCACCATTTCTAAACCGGAACGAATAAATTCGATTAACGGATGGTTGAGCATCGTCCGCTTTTGGTCAATAAATACCGGAATCCCGTAATCTTGGAAAATCGTTTCGATTAAATCATGGTATACGTCCGGCTCACGGATAAACACGGCCACATCTTTAAAGCGATACTGTTCTTCCCGCACTAATCGGAGAATTTCCTGTGCCGCTCCTTCTACTTCAGCCCGGGGATGGACCGCCTCATAAATTTGTATTGGTGCTTCTCCTTCATATGCTTTCGCCGGTCTTTTGTCAAAGTTTTCTTCTAAATGGAGAAAATACGGACGGTCATGGAATCTTCCCGTCATTGGATCCAATGTTTTTGTTTCCGCTATTGGAATTCCATTTTCTTCGGCAATTTGAGTAAGGATTTCCAAAGTTTTGTTCGTCTGATAAAATAAGTCCAGTTCTTGCCTTTCCTTGTTTACTTCATCGAGGGTTAAGGTAACGGTCATCGCCTTGCATTTTTTGAGCAATGCCAGCAATACTTCCAGTTCAATCGGAGTAAAGGAATGAAATCCGTCAACGTACACTTCCGCCCCATCAAGCAACTTGGATTCCTTTACTTTCGCTGCCAGCAATTGCAGCTGGTCTTCACTGTCCACATATTTTCCTTCCAGCATCACCGTCAGTTTTTCATATATCTCATATAAGTCGAATAATTTTCGCGATAAAATTTCTTCTCCTTCTTCTTTATGGACGAACTGTTTTATATGCTCCATATATGATAGGAGATCATCCGGTGTGACCTGGTACCGTTTGAATTCGGTAATCATCGCTTCCATTTGCTGCAAAAATCCTTGTTTGTCTGCCGCCTTTTGAAATGTAAGCCAATCATCTTTTTTTTCCTCAATAATTTTCCTGAGCATCATTTGGATACCAACAGAACTGATAAATTGCCGGGTAATGCCGCCGGTTTCCTGCAAGATGCGCCAGGCAAGGCGCGAAAAGCTCATAACTTGGGCGCGGATGCTCCCTTCAAGTTCCGGGTCGGTGAACAGTTCATATTCTTGCTGAAACGTCATTTGCTCCGGGACGATATAAAAAATCGGTTTTCCCGCCGGTTCTTGCAGCAGCTTTTCTTTTATTTCCTGAAGCACGAGTCCGCTCTTATCTGTTCCGGACCGTCCGATAATAAACCGTAATCCCATTGTATTTCCCCCACTCTCTTTTCTATATATTTAAGCATGCATCACTTGTCTTACATAAAAAAATCTCTGTCCTTCTATTTTACCAAAGACAGAGACTTCCTTATAACCGTTTCGCTTATGCCATTTATTCGTATTTTTCCTTTTCTGCCATCGCCAGTTCCTTTTGGCCTTTCTCCTGCAGTTTCTTTTCCAGCCGTTTGCCGAACATCCAAAACAAGACGATGATAATTAAGACGACAATCGTGCGAACAGGTTTTTCGGCAAATTCCATAATGCTGGATCCGACATAGGAGATGGTAAATATCATAACCGATTTCCCCATTAATACAGCGAGGGCAAATTGCTGTATGCTTACTTTGGAAAGACCTGCCACTACGTTGATAACAGAAGATGGAGAAAAAGGAAATACTAGCAGGAGGAATAGCGGACCAAATCCTCTTCTTTCCACCCACGAAGTCACGATCTTTACTTGCCTGTTTTGCTTTATTTTTTTTACCCATTTCGTTTTTGATAATCGGCGTATAACAAGAAATACCGTAATTGCCCCTGAACTTGCCCCTAACCATGACAGCAGAAACCCTTCTAACAGACCGTAAGCTGCAGCATTCGTGAGGACAAATACAATCAAAGGTAAAAACGGTAAAAACGCTTCAATAAAGGGAAACAGGAATCCAGGCAATGGCCCCAGCCCTTCGTACTGATTCAGCAGCTGCAAAATAAATTCTTCCGTTCCTTCTTTTTGCCACATTATTTGCCAATTGGAAAAAGTAATGTTCATCATGTACATGTAAAGAAAAACTCCTCATTCATCCATCTTAAATTACAGCTTCAATTAACTTAAGACCATTGTAAAGGATATAGCAAGAAATTCCTAATTTTATATAAAAATTTGTCTAATGAAGCTACTTTCTTTCTTATTGTACTAAAAAACAATTATATATTGAATTTTTATCCCTTTTTTGGTTAAAATAGACTTAGAACATACGTTCTTGTTTGAGAGGAGTTATATCATGCGCTATTTACAAGATGAACATTTGCAAGCTGCGTTAAGGTTCCTGTTTCTTTCCATGGCCATTACCGTAATGAAGCAAGACATGGCCTACATCCGAGATGGAAAGTTCAAAATTAAAGAACCTTATTTGGAACTGCTGGAAAAGATGATTTTCCTCGCCAAGAAGGAACGAAAAAATTTACGGAAAACGATGCATGATGAAAATATTCAAGTGATTTTGCTGAACAGAAATGATTCTTTCTCGTCTTATCTGTTTATTTGTCAAGGTAAAGAAGAAAAACGCAACTTTTTTAACCCTGCTATTCGAAAAAAAGTTGAAATTATTGTAAAGGAAATGATGGAGAAGGCTCTGCAATCATTTCCACTTTCTCCCGTCCATTAATTGATTTCAAATGGTGGTCGAGCAAATAGCGCAAAAGGGCTGTCCGCTTCATTTGATTGAGCATTGAGCCATAAGATATATCAAAAATATAGCTTCTGCCGTTCATAAACGTCACTTCCGTTTGATGAGGCGAAAACTTGCTTATTCGTTTAATAAAGGAATGGGCAATCCACGAACAATGGGACTTTTTAGGAGAGGCTGTCGGGAAGAAATACATTTTATTTTCATGACTGATGGCTATCGGCAGTTTATAGTGCAGACCGCAAACATCTCTTGTCCAATCCAATCTTCCCTTCAAATCTGAGCCAAAAAACTTGCAAGCATCATCGACAATTTTATTTGGCGAAAGAGGCACGACATATTCGATATCCTCTTCCAATACAAGGGAAATCGGTTCCCGTGTTTCCTCATCGAATTGGTGGATGATTGCCATCGTGCACGGAGTTACTTCATAATAGGGGAGATAACGCATTTCTTTCTTCAATTTCATCTTCCTTTCCATATAATAAAAGAAAGAAAGTAGCCCCATTTTTACTATAAATATAACATATTTTTAGGAAAAAAGATATAAAAAATACATTATTTTACAAAATTCCTGATAATTTTTACTCTTCCTCCTATTTGTAATGATAGAAACTAAAAACGCAGCACTTCCTGATAGAAGCACTGCGCAAGTTTTCCAGTCTAATAGAGCAAATCAATAAAATCTTCTTTAGAGATTTTGCCAAGGTAGTGCGGCACATCAAAGTCCTTCAATGCCTCTTCAATGGCTTGACGATCGTGGCGCACGCCAGTTAAAGCTTTTTCCAAATCGGCAATATTTCCGATACCGAAGAAGTCGCCATAAATTTTACAGTTTTCAATAATTCCTTTTTGCACGTTCAAGCGGACGTCCACTAGGCCGGCCGGGAATTTTTTCGTTTCTTTTACGTTATATTCAGGAGATTTTCCGTAATTCCATTCCCATTTTTGATATCTGTTTTTGGAAATTTCCTCGATGTTTTTCCAATCTTCTTCCGTTAAAACATATTGCGGAACATCTTTCACATCGTCCACTTCAAAAATATTTTTTAAAATGGCTTCTTTAAACTGTTCCATCGTAATTTTCTCGTCTAAAAACTCGGATATGTTTGCTACCCGGCTGCGGATGGATTTAATGCCTTTCGATTCAATCTTTTCTTTCTTTACTTTTAACGCTTTCGTCAGTTCCTCCAATTGGGAATCGAGCATTAACGTACCGTGGCTGAACATGCGCCCCTTCGTCGAAAACATAGCATTCCCGGAAATTTTTCGTCCCTCTACGACAATATCGTTCCTTCCTTGCATTTCCGCCGGAACACCGAGTTTGTTCAGCACTTTAATAATTGGATGAAGGAATTTGGCAAAGTTTTGGAAACTTTCTCCGTCATCCTTTGTAATAAAGCTGAAATTCAAGTTTTGCTCATCGTGGTATACAGCACCGCCTCCTGACAGTCGGCGGACAACTTTAATCCCTTTCTCTTCCACATAATCTGTATTAATTTCTTCAATCGTATTTTGATTGCGGCCGATAATAATTGATGGCTTATTGATATAAAATAACAAATATGTATCCTTTTCACCGAAGTTTTCCAAAATATATTCCTCGATGGCAAGGTTCATCATTGGATCGGTAATGCCTTTATTGTCTATAAACTTCATTGCAGCAACGGACCTCCTAATTATTGATTATCATTACTATGATATAAGAATTATGTCGTTATTTCAAAGAATTTCGTTCCACACTAGCCCTTCTTGGGCGAGAAAAACGTTTCCGCTATAAATCCGTTTCGCCTCCGTCACAAGCTGATGAATGTCTCCGTATTGGGGCAGATGGCTTAGCATGACATTTTTCACCTGCGCCTCTTCCGCAATCGTTGCTGCTTCTTCACTGTTCATATGTCCTGATTTTGTTCCATCCATTCCCGCATAATAGTTGCAGTCGGCTATGAATAAATCTGCATCCCTGCTAAAAGGGATCCATCTTTCAGAAAAACTCGTATCAGCGGTGTAGACGACAGCGGCGTTCCCATCGGTAATCCGCATGCCAAAGCAAGGTACAGGATGTTCCGTCTTCAGGAATGAAATGCGAAAAGGCCCCGCCTCCAGTTCCTTTTCCGGATCGTAAGCAATTCCTTTCGTAAATTCGTCTGTCAAAGCTGCAAACCCCTGTTCATCCAATGTATGTCCGTAAATCGGAAGGACATCGTCAGTTCCTTTTACATAATGCTCAATGATTTTTGCATATTGCAACACGCCAACATCGGCAACATGATCATGATGATAATGGGATAGTATCACCGCATTAAGCTGGGCAACAGAAGTATATTTTTGCAACTTTGATAATGCACCGCTGCCTGCATCTACTAACAGGGAATAACCGTCTTTTTCGAACAGATAGGAAGAAGTGGCGCCGTCTTTCGCCGGAAAGCCGCCCCAACACCCGATAACCGTTACCTTCATTACCATTTCACTCCTTATATTTTTGTTGTAAAACAGTATTGACAAAAAATATCGTGTTATAATACAATATAACTAACTTCATATACAAGGGGGACGAAAATCATGATCAACATTATTGAATTTTTCCGGAACTTACCGAAGAAAAAATGCCAGCAATGCGGCCAAGACATTCAGGAAATGGCAGATTGCTACGGCAATCTTTGCGATGAATGTAATCATCCGGCAAGGTAATTATTTTTTGCCATAGCTGTATTATAACAGTGGTTCGCTGTTATTAAAAGTTTTTATAGGGATAAAATATATTATTGGACAGCTGTTATACAGCTGTTTCTTTTTTGGGGGAAGGTCGGGTTTCAAGCATTCTGCATAAAAAAGACCCGGCGGCAAAGCCCCGGGCCGGTTTCATCCTCTTTATTGCAGATAATCGAAAACTTCTTGGACAACATTCTCTCCATGCTGGATACAATCAGGAATTCCTGCTCCATCATAGGAACTTCCAATAAGAAACAATCCCGGAAGATTTGCTGCCACATCCTGACGTACTCGATTTACCAAATCCAAATGCCCAACGTTGTACTGGGGTCTTTCCTTTATGTATCTGGTAACGATCGTAAAGTCAGGATCACCTTTAATTTCCATCTGCTTCTGTAAATCTTCTAGCACAATGCGGACGATTTCTTCGTCACCAAGCTCCACAATTTCCTGATCCGACGGTCTGCCGACATAGCAGCGAAGCAGCACTTTGCCTTCCGGTGTTGTGGTCGGCCATTTTTTATTCGTCCAAGTACAGGCGGTAATCCGATAGTTGCTGTTTCGTGCAACTTGAAAACCGGTACCCTCCACCGTTTGCTTCATTGCCTTTTCATCAAAAGCAAGAACGACATTGGCAGTAGAAGTCATCGGAATATCGTGAAGGAGCTGGAAAAACGGGTATTGACTGAACATTTTCGGCACTGCCGTATGGGGCGTGGCAATGACCACTGCATCGGATTTTAATACGTTTCCGTTGCTTAACAGTACATGGTAATGGGATGCTTTCCTCTCAATATGATCGACAGCAGTATTAATGAGAACCGATCCTTCATCCAAGTTTTCCTCCAAACGGTGAACGAAGGATTCCAGTCCATCGGCAAAGGAAAAAAACATTCCCCCTGGTCTTTTTCCCTTTTGCTTCTTATTCCCGGGCATGGACTTTTGTAAACCTTTCATGATGCTGCCGTACTTCTGTTCCAAATGGTAAAAGTTTGGAAAAGTTGCCATTAAGCTCATCTTATCAATGTCACCGGAATGGATTCCCGACAGAAGCGGCGAGATAAGATTGTCAACAATTTCATTGCCGAAGCGCCGCCGCATAAAATGTCCTAATGACTGGTCTGCTTTCGGCTCACTTTTCGGAATGACTAAATCCCCCAGTGCTCTTATTTTGCCTTTGAAGGAGATTAATTTCGTTGAAACGATGGCAGTTCGATCCTTCGGGATTCCCATAAACGTACCTAGAGGCATTTTATGGAGCTTATTATTCGCTAATATATACGATTGTCCCGTTGCATTGTATACCATCTGTTCTTCTAATCCCAGTTCTCTCGTCAATTTCATTGCAGCCGGTTTCCTCGCAAGTAAGGAGTCGGGACCAAGCTCAATTGTATAGCCGTCTTTTTTGACGGTTTTTATTTTTCCTCCGAGGCGGCCGCTTGCTTCGACCAATTTAACTTCATAAGGAAGCTTTTCTTTCTTTATTCGCTGCTGCAAGTAGTAGGCGGCAGATAAACCTGTTATCCCGCCGCCTACGACAACGATTTGCTTCTTGTCCATTAAGCTTCACTCTTTACTTTGCGCAGTACTACTTCCGCAAGAGTTTGAATAAATTGCGGATTTGTATTTGGCATTTCCGGCCGGTGATATGGAACGCCTAACTCGTCACAAACGACTTTACATTCATAATCATTATCGTACAATACTTCCAAGTGATCAGCTACGAAACCAACAGGTGCATACACAAAGGAACGGTACCCTTTCTCCTTGTATAAATCCCTCGTCAAATCCTGTACATCCGGACCTAGCCATGGATCTGGAGTATTCCCTTCACTTTGCCAGCCTACTTCATAGTTGACAATGCCGGCTTTTTCGGCAATTAGGTCAGCTGTTTCCTGCAGCTGGTCTGCATAAGGGTCTCCATGCTGCAAAATCTTTTCTGGCAGACTATGGGCAGAAACGATAAGTACTGCTTTGCTTCTTTCCTCTTCAGACATCGCATCGTAAATTTTCCGAATGCCTTCTGCCCAAAATTGAATAAATCCAGGCTCTTTATACCAGCTTTCTACACTTGTAATTTGAATGCCATGCTTTTCAGCCTCTTTCCGGGCTCTTTCATTATACGATTTAATGCTGAACGTGGAATAATGGGGTGCAAGGACAATGGAAACCGCCTCTTTTATTCCATCTTCAGCCATTTGTTGAACGGCATCTTCAATAAACGGAGAAATATGCTTTAAGCCAATGTATGCCTTAAATTCGTACTCGTCCTGAAGTTCGTTAACTTTTGCTTCCAGCGCTTTTGTCTGTTCTTCTGTAATTTTTGCCAATGGCGAAACGCCGCCAATCGCTTTATAGCGGTCCTTTAAATCCTGCAATTCTTCCGGAGCAGGTTTTCTCCCATGGCGAATGTGAGTGTAATACGGTTCGATATCCTCCTCTTTCGTCGGAGTACCGTATGCCATTACTAATAGTCCTAATCTTTTTTTCTCCATGTGTAACACCTCTTAATTATTGATTTGTAGTATATTGATGGATAAACTGGGTAAGCTTCTTTAATGTTTCAGGCTTGACGTCCGGTGTAACCCCATGCCCTAAGTTAAACACATATTTTCCGCTATTCATTCCTTCATCTAAAATAGCTTTTGTCCTTTTCTCAATCGTTTCCCATTCTGTGAGCAAGATTGCCGGGTCTAAATTGCCTTGCAGCACTTTCGTTACTCCCATTTCCCTCGCTTCAGCGACAGAAGTACGCCAATCTAAACCAATTACATCCACCGGCAGGTCATTCCACTCTAACAGCAAATGTCTTGCCCCGACCCCAAAAATAATGAGCGGAACTTGATGCTTGCGCAATTCGGAAAAAATTCTCGTCATCGCCGGTTTAATAAAAATCCGATAGTCTGATGCATTGATTGACCCAACCCAGGAATCAAAAATTTGAATCGCTTTGGCACCAGCTTCAATTTGGGATTCCACATACGTTATGACCATGTCAGCCAGCTTTTCCATTAATAAAAACCAGGTGTCTGGTTCCCGATACATAAGCGCCTTCGTTTTACTGTAATTTTTTGACGGACCGCCTTCAATCATATAGCTGGCTAGCGTAAACGGCGCGCCGCTGAAGCCGATGAGCGGTACTTCCAATTGTTCTTCGGTAAGCAGCCGAATCGTGTCCAGCACATAAGGAACGTCCCTTTTCGGGTCAATATCTCCTAAACGTTCCACATCCTGATAACTGCGGATCGGATTATAAATAACCGGACCAACGCCTGCTTTAATTTCCACTTCCACCCCAATTGCAGGCAGTGGGCTCATAATATCTTTGTAAAGAATTGCTGCATCTACGTTATAATTTTCTACCGGCAGCCGTGTCACGTAAGCACATAATTCTGGCTGATGGGTAATGTCAAATAAGGAATATTTTTCTTTCAATTCCCGGTACTCCGGCTGTGAACGTCCCGCCTGCCGCATATACCATGCAGGAATATAGTCAGTTTGTTCACCCTGATATGCCCGAATAATTGTATCATTGATTTTTTTTGCCATTTCATTTCATTCCTTTTTCATTCTAATAACAATACCATCTTTACTATACTGATTTTAAAGACAAATGTGGAGCAATTTAATGGATTGTCACCATTTCGTCGCATTTTAGATCATTTGCCATATATTCGAACATAATAACGATTGCTTCTTCGTATCGTATAGTAACCATCCTAAATAACTATTTCCGGGGAAATAGTCATACGCTTAGGAGTTTTGTAGGATATTATTCCCCAGATCGAAGGTAATGCGATGTATAAGAAGAAATTTTTCAGCAGCCATCGACAATCCTTTTCCATTATACGACATATTTTGCAAGAGATAAACTTAAATGTACTTTATATAAAATAAGAATAATTTTAAGTTAAAGTAGTTGCCGGAATTAAAAAAAAACATGAAAATAAGATTAGAACAGTAAAGGAGTGGCATGGATGAAAGGACATATGACGAATGGAACGATCATGTTTTTAAAGAAGCTGGCAGAAAAATATAAGAACCTTGATTTATTTCTGATGACAGGCAGTCAAGGAGCATTAGCCTACTACGAGCACGACAAAAAAAGAAGCATTTTTCAGGCGGGAAGAAGCTATGAAATCATCGCCGAAAGCGGCCATTTAAGGAAAGCTGGATATGTGGTGATGAATCATATTCCTGTTGCAGAAGATTCAAAGCCGGTATTTGAAGACAATTTTAAAAAACGGAGGCAGGAAGTCGATCAAATGCCGGGCTTCCTTGCCTTCCGTCTCCTTCGGCCATTAAAAGGGAACACTTATATTGTGATGACCCAATGGGCAACAGAAACCGATTTTGAGAACTGGAAAAAATCCAGCGCCTTCCAGAAAGCCCATGATAAACAAGCGGTAAAACAGCCAGCTTATTTTGCCGAACGTCCCTTTGCAACGGCATACTGGATGTATAAGGAAAAAGAAAACAGGGAACTTTAAGCAGCCAATGGAATGAAAAAGATGGTACCCGTATCTGGGCACCATCTTTTTATTTATTCATCCAGCACGTATTTATCAAAAAATGCCTGAAATTCTTCTTCAGTCCGCTGTCCGACAATCCGCGCCACTTCTTCCCCATTTTCAAAATGAACTAGCGTCGGCGTAGATTCAATTCCGTAAGGTGTTCCCTCTTCTCCAAATTCCAGCAGATTAAATTTTTTCATATCGACGTTATTTTCCTCTGCCAACGGAACGAGAATCGGCGTCGTTTGCTGACAATAAACACAAGTAGGGCTATAAAAATAGACGGTAACATCTTCTCCCTTTTCCAATTTCTCCGAAAGCTCCTCCGGCAAAATCTGGTTGCCATAATTCGGGTCCTTCAACTGATCAATCGTCGCCTGATGCAAATCCTTCGTTCCATACGGATTATTGGCACCTTCCAGCGCCTGGTTATTTTTATATTGAACGACAAAAATCAGCGCAATGAATAACACCGCAATAATACCAACGATGATGAGCATTTTTTTACCCAACGGTTCTTCCTCCTTCTATTTCCTCTTCGATTTTAACAACAGGACATGAGCTGCGAAAATTATGATAAAAGCAGTTCCAGCCATAAACGGAATGGTAATAAAACCAAAATAATTTACATAAATAACATTACATGGAACATCTCCGCTGCATGCTCCGCCAGCTTCCTGGAAAAATGGCACCTTTTGCACGAGATAATGATAGGCAGATACTGCCATTCCAATTCCGCTCAAAATTAACCCCGGAAGGGCGATATCGATATTTTTCTTCCATAACGCCACACCGTATATGATTACTAAAGGATACATGAGTATTCGCTGAATCCAGCATAGCTGACACGGGATATATCCCATCACTTCCGAATAAAACAAACTTCCTCCCGTTGCTGCAACAGCAACAGTCCAAATTAAAATCAGCGCATTTTCCCCAAATTTTTTATCCATTATTTGCAACCTCTCCATGTATATCACGGGAATAAAAAAGAAATCGATGCTAATTTTTCTTTTCTCCTATTATACAAGCGGGATAGCTGAAACACAATCGGAACGTATCAGCCGGCAATTCCCGGCATGCGCAATTGTTAGACAAGTCCAAATTATTTTAAAATGATATAATTTAAAATAGGAGGTGGAATGGATGCACGAGCAGATTATGATGCAGATTGACAAACTTTTTCCGGAAATGGTGGATATACGGCGTTATTTGCACCAATATCCGGAACTTTCCTTTCAAGAAACGAAGACGGCTCAATTTATCGCCAACTATTATGATAAACTTGGTATTCCGTATGAAGCAAACATTGGCGGAAATGGGGTCATTGCCCGGTTAGAAGGAGGAAAACCCGGAAGGACAGTAGCCCTTAGAGCTGATTTTGATGCATTGCCGATTCAAGATGAAAAAGACGTGCCGTATAAATCAAAAATCGATGGGGTTATGCACGCCTGCGGTCATGATGGCCATACGGCAACATTGCTCGTTCTTGCCAAAGTAATGAAACAGTTTCAGGAGCAGATTCCAGGAACAATCATATTTTTGCACCAGCACGCCGAAGAGACCGTTCCGGGCGGTGCAAAGCCGATTCTTGCATCCGGTGCTTTAAATGAGGCCGAAGCCGTTTTCGGCACCCATTTATGGGCGACAGCCCCATTAGGGGAATTGCAAATTTCCAAAGATATTTTAATGGCGGGTACGGATCGGTTTTCCGTTACAATTCAAGGAAAAGGAGGTCACGGTGCCTACCCGCACGAAACAAAAGATGCGATCGTAATTGCTGCGAACGTCGTTTCCCTTTTCCAGCAAATCGTAAGCCGAAAAATTAATCCGCTCGATACGGCGGTAATAACGGTCGGCCAGCTACAGGCCGGTAAAGCTTTCAATGTCATTGCCGATACAGCCAGAATTTCCGGTACCGTCCGTTACTTGAACAATGCAATACAGGAACAAATTATTGCTGAAATGGAAAGTATATTAAAAGGAGTATGTATCAGTTATGGGGCAGAATATAAATTCCATTATGAGAAGGGCTATCCTCCATTAAAAAACCACCCTGAAGACGCACAGCTAGTAATGGACACTGCCAGTCACATACAAGAAATAAAGACCATTAAAGAAATTCGGCCTTCCATGGGCGGGGAAGATTTTGCCTATTATTTATTGGAAAAACGGGGAGCTTTCTTTTTCACCGGTGCACAGAAAGATGACCCGCCATATCCGCATCATCATCCGAAATTTGATTTTAACGAGAAGGCAATGCCGATTGCTGCAAAAACGTTAATTCAAGTTTATTTTGCTTATCAGCAAGTGAAAGCGGAAGGATAAAGTCCTTCCGCTTTTTACATCGCTAATTTTCGTTTTACATAACCGTTCATAAATAAAAGGATAAATACGGAACAGGCAGCAAGGGCAATGACTGCTCCGCGGACATCATGCATAAAAAGAAAAATGCCGCCGTAAATGATGATTTGCAATACACTTAATTGATATAACAATTTAACCAAAGCATTTTTTCGGAAATGACTTTCTAGCGGATATAAGTCAATCCATAAAATGAGCCGATGATGCTGGTATAAACTCATCATTTGAAAACAGCTTAAATAAACGAAAAGCACCGAAAATACTACCCTTACCCACATGTTTGGAACAAAGAGAATACAGACTCCACCTAAAATTAATAAGCGCAAGTACATGCCAATGTAATCGCTGCTCCGCACAAAGGTGATGCGGTATAAGTAATCATAGGTTTTTTCATTGTGAAATGGAATCCCTTTTGTCAGCAATGATACGAGCCACTTCCGTTCTTTCACTTTCGATTTCACTTGGGGAACTTCAGCAAACATATTTGCCGCTCTGTAAAAAGATTGCATCCGGCTTTGATCCTTTTCCAGCAAAAGTTCCCACTGAATTCCAAGTTGTCTTTTGCTGAGGCGATAGTCATAGAGAAAGATGGAAACAAATAATAACGTAACCAGTGCAGCAAACAGCATCTCACCACGTACGAGAAAGTACATTAATACGAGATTTAAAAACGACCGGGCAGTCAGATCAACCGTGCGAATGCTCCTGTCTCTCACCTTCAGCATCCACCAATTGGCGATTAAATTGGCAAACTTTAAGATGAAAATGATGATTAGCGTTAAAAGATAGATGCGGCCAGTCCGGTCAGGAAAAACAGCAAAATATAGAGGTCCCATCACTGCTGCTGCCAGAAAAACGAGATAAAGCTGAATAACAAAGCTATAAACTAAAGTATTGCGAAAGTAAGCGTTCATTCGATCTTCTGCCACAATGAGGAAATAAAGATCCGGCTCTTTTAATAAAGTGCGCACCGGACTGTAGCTGATTACGAATGCGAAAACGATACTAATAATAAAAGGACCAGGGAAATTTTGAGGGATTTGCATCAGCCATTGCTGATAGTAAACGGCCAAGGCGGAAACCAAAAACAGCATAACGATAATTAAATGGCCGTTAAAAATGTAGCGCAAATACCGGCTCAGTTCTTTCATATGGGAAGAGAACCGTTTTTTAAAAAAATCACTGGAATTAAACATGATCATCTTCCTTTGTTAAGCGCACATATAAATCATCTAAAGAAGCTTTTGGCATAGAAAATTGTTCCCTCAGTTCATCCAGATTTCCCATTGCCCTTATTTTACCTTCATGTAAAATGATAAACCGGTCACAATATTTTTCTGCCGTTGCTAAAATATGAGTAGACATCAAAACGCCGGACCCCTTTTCTTTCATTTGATCCATCCATTCCAAATAAGAATGAATCCCTAAAGGATCTAAGCCGACGAAAGGCTCGTCCACAATATATAACGGCGGTTCGATAAGGAAGGCACACATAATCATCACTTTTTGCCGCATTCCTTTAGAAAAATGGACAGGGAACCAATGAAGACGCTTTTCCATGCGGAACTCCTTCAGTAATGGCGGCAGCCGTTTTTCAAATGCATCTTTCGAGAGGCCGTAAGCTTGGGCAATTAACTGCAAATGTTCCAATAACGTTAATTCGTCATACAATATTGGCATCTCTGGAATGTAAGCCATAAATTTGCGGTATTCTGACGGGTTTTCCTGAAAGGTTTTGCCGTTGACACGAATCGTCCCCTTCTTCGCCTGCATCAGACCGATAATATGTTTAATTGTTGTACTTTTCCCTGCTCCGTTCAGCCCGATTAGCCCGACAATTTCCTTCGGATAGACGTCGAAACTAATTCCATGAAGTACATTTTTATGTGTATATCCCCCATATAAATCGGAAATTTCAAGTAGTGGTTCCACAAACTTTCCTCCTCTTTTCTTATGTTTGATTTTATCACTTCCGAAATGGAATTCCAAAAATTACTGCAGAAAATTTTTTGACAAAAAGATGTATATTCGGACAAAAACCGTTCAAAATAGTAGTGAAGAAACGAGGATGTACCAGCACTGCCAAAAATGTGTGTTGCTAAATGAGGTGTCAGTGATCGGGAAACTACAGTCTTAAATGTGTTTTAAATAAACACAAATGGGGTGTTAGTAAACGATACTGATCTGAATTTTAGGCAAATAACACAATAAATGAGGTGTTTGTGTTGGCCTTCTAATGCTTCGCCTACTTCCTCTTCTTAAGTAGGTTTTTGTAAAAAAGTTAAATCAATGTATTTAACTAGCATTACAAAGTCCCCACACATTAGAAGTTGCATCCTTGTTTCTTCACATACAGGCTGGCCCATGAAAATGGAGCTGGCCTGTTTTCTTGTTTTGACATATGCTCCTTTCTGCATAAAACGCAAAGATAATTTGGAACTTAGAATTTCGTTATGGAGCCTTTTAAATGAAAAAAGGTGTATAGAACCTCTCTATACACTTTTTGCAGAATAAACGGTCGAAAAGCTGCTTTAGAACATCCTGATAAGCACTTTCAGCTGAAAATCAATTGCCAAGTGTCTATAGTAATCGTCTATAAACACACTAAACGTTTCTGCCTATCTTACAGGATACCCTCTTCAATTGAGAGAAAACAGCACCGATAATTTCGCTATACAGCGGTCCCATTTTCCTTTACTTTCCCCTTCCTTCCCTTATAAAATAAATATAATAAATGTTACGAAAGAGAGGGAAAATCGATGAGCCATGAAGATTGCATCTTTTGTAAAATAATTAACGGGGAAATACCATCTGCGAAAGTGTACGAGGATGAGCATGTATACGCCTTTTTAGACATTTCCCAAGTGACAAAAGGTCATACGCTCGTTATTCCGAAAGTCCATACGAAAAATATTTTTGAAACGCCTCCGGAAGTAGCGAAAGAATTATTTGCCCGTGTTCCGATTATTGCCAATGCAATTCGCGACGCTTATCAGCCTTTAGGGATGAATTTGTTAAATAATAACGAAAGAGCAGCAGAACAATCGGTCTTCCATCTGCATATCCATTTAATTCCAAGATACGGAGAAGGCGACGGATATACGCCAAATTGGACGACCCATAATGACGATTACACTCCGGAAGATCTACAAAACATTGCTGCGGACATTGCCAAAGAAATAAAATAGCGGGAATTGATTCCCGCTATTTTTATTTATCCTCTTTCTAGTTATTTCTTAAATCAGAAAATTAATCCTTTTTAATTTTCCATACCTCTGATATAATAAAGGAAATTCTGCAGCTGACAACAGTGTACAGCTGAGAATAAGAAAGACGAGTAGAGCAGAGAAGAGGAGAGGATAAAAAATGAATATTCGCGTACTAATTATTTTATCGCTATTGGTAGGAATCGGCACGGTGCTGCATGCTGCCATTCCAGGTTTTACAATTGCTGGAGTAAAACCTGACTTGCTATTATCGATGATGTTTTTGGGGATCTTTCTATTTCCGAAAGCAAAGTATGTTTTACTATTATCGATTGTCTCTGGAATTATTGCAGCATTAACGACTTCCGCTCCGGGAGGACAAATTGCCAATATGATTGACAAACCGGTTTCTGCGTTTGTTGTATTAGGACTATTTTTGCTGTTGCAAAACAAATTAAACAACAATATTAACGCACCAGTCCTTACTTTTGTAGGAACATTCGTAAGCGGAACTGTCTTTGTAGCCGTGTTATCCGTCATTGCCAGCCTGCCAGAAGGCGGATTTATTGCTTTAATATTAACCGCCGTATTACCTGCAGCTGCAGTAAATACGTTAATTATGGTTGTCGTCTATCCAATTGTCAATGCGATATTAAAGCGTATGAAACCAATTACCGTATAAAAAATTTTAAAATAAACCTCTAGTGTTTGCTGCTAGAGGTTTTTCAAATTTTATTTTTCATCCTGCCTAAATTAGTATACAATGGGGTTAAGACTTGTTGAATAAGGAGGCTCCACTGATGTCAAAAACAAAATCGTTAGTATATGGTCTTGTTTTAGGTTCCAGCATTGCTGCAGCTGTCACCTTATTAACTGCTCCGGTTTCCGGGAGAGATTTACGCGGACGCATGCGAGAACAAGCTGCCGATGTAAAAGAAGTTTTAGCCAATTTGCTTGAGGACGGCATCCGGCTAAAAAAACAAATTAGGCAAACCTCAAAAGAAAGCGCTGTATTAATTAAAGAACTGACCGACGATATTAAAAAGTCTGTCGAAGAATGGAAAGAAACAATCGAACCACACCAAGAGACGATTCATAGTTATTTAGAGCAAATTGAAAGCAGTCTAAAAGAACTGGAAGAAAAGGTAAAAACCCTCAATTAACGTTCATACAACAGCACTCAACTCCCAATCCCTATTATGGAAATATGGGAGTTTTTATGTCTATGGATAAATTGGAGCCTTATCATTAATAATATAGGAGGTTCCAAAATGGAACCTCCTTTTACGTTACTGTTTCGGCTTTAAATCTTCAATGGAATCAATGTCCATATAATCCGGGACGACTAACCCAATTTTAGCTCCTGTTAAATTTTCTCCTAAATCTTCGAAACCATCTTCATATGCTTCATAGAAACTTTGGTGGGTAATCGGCATCCACGGGGCAAGAGAAGCATCCCCTTCTCCTGTGGCAATCGCTTCAAAGGTTACAGCTACATCCACCTCAGTAATCGTGACATCAAACCCTTTTTGCCGCATTACTTCAGCAACGACATTGGCTGATGCCCGTTCCGAATCCCAAGGCGTGGACACTAATTCGACGGTCACGCCATCTACGTCTTCCACCCCTTCGGTCCATGCCTCCACTTTATCCGGATTATTTTGTACCCATTGTATTGCTGCATCTTCAATCGCTACATCATTTTCTGCCGACTCATACATAATACTTTCCATATCTTCTACTTCCCATTGGAATTGATCCAATAGTTTGTAAGCGTTAGGCTTTTCTTGTTTCAGACCTTTCCGTACAATCGTTTTAATGACTTCCTCGCCGCCATAAATTCCCTTCGGATCATCCAAATATTTCAAGTTATCAAATTTGGCAAATTTCCAATGCGGGTTCCAGCCGGTTACGATGATCGGATCTTCATTATCGATGGCTTTCCCCAGCTCGGTAACCATCGCACCTGTAGAACCCTGCTCCAATTCCCATCCTGCCAAATTGTCATATTCTTCAATCGCCTTTTCTGTTGTCACGGTAATGCCTGCACCGGGCTCAATGCCGGTAATCGTATAGTTGACTGCATCACTATAATTAGTAAAATCCTCCGCATCCCCTTCTGAGCCAAATTCTTCTTCAGTTCCTCCACAGGCTGCTAACATTGCCAGTAAAATTGCAAACAACAGAAATCCAGTTTTTCTCAGCATTAAAATATAATTCTCCCATCCACTTTTTTTGTTATCCTTTCGAATATTTAAAATAGACTACCAATTAGCCTTATAGAAGAAGCTGATACGTTTGTATCAGCTTCTCTTTATTTTTTATTCTGCTCCTTCGGTCCATTCTGCAACCAGATCCGGATTTGCTTCTACCCATTCAGCAGCTGCATCCGCTGGATCGGCACCGTCTTGAATCGCTAGCATGACTTCTTCCATGTCAGCAGTATCCCAGTAGAAATTATCCAGAACTTTATATACTTCCGGCATATCTTCTTCTAGGCCTTCCCGAACCATCGTACCGATGTATTCTTCATCCCCAAACGTTCCATTCGGGTCTTCCAAATATTTCAAATCGTATTTTTGGAACTTCCAATGTGGGGACCAGCCGGTTACGATAATCTCTTCTTCATTTTGAATCGCCTGTCCCAGTGCGGTAGCCATCGCTCCGCTGGAGGATGTTTCTACTACCCAGCCGTCAAGATTTTCATACTCGTCCAGTGCTCTTTCTGATGCTGCAACAACCCCGGCGCCAGGCTCGATACCGGTAATTACTTGACCAGCTTCCTCAGAAAGATCGGCAATGGAATTTACATCCATGTAGGTTGGTACGACTAAGCCAATTTTTGCACCTTCAAGGTTTGGGCCTAAATCCACTACTTGGTCGCCGTATTGCTCCATTTGAGCCCCGTGGGTACCAGGCAGCCAGGCTGCAACCATTCCGTCTGCTTCACCCGTTGCTACCGCTTCCCACATGACCGCATTATCCAATGGAGTCAATTCCACATCGTATCCTAAATCTTCCAACACTTTTCCGACAACATGGGTGGAGGCAATTTCCGTATCCCATTCCACGTATACTAGCTCTACTTTGCCGCCATCGGCTCCGGTACTATCTCCTTCTTGGGAATTGCCAGATCCTGAACTGTCCTCCCCGGAACCGCAGCCTGCTGCAAACAAGGATAAGGAAAGTCCTGCAACTGCTCCAAGACGCTTCCAATTAAATAAAGACATAAAACAAAACTCCCCTTCTTAAAATTTATATGGAAACTTTTCATAGGTATGAAAAGATACCAACCTTAATCATCTTTCTTTTTATTGAAATTTTGTGTAATCCTGTCCATAATAATCGCCAAAATAACGATGGCAATCCCGGCAACAAAACCTGTACCGGCTTCTGCCCGCTGCAATGCGGAAAGCACTTCCCTTCCGAGTCCCCGGGCACCAATCATCGAGGCGATGACAACCATTGATAATGCCAGCATTACCGTTTGGTTAATCCCGGCCATAATCGTCGGTTTCGCCATCGGCAATTCTACTTTAAACAGCTTTTGGGCACCGGTACTTCCAAAGGCATCTGCCGCCTCTACCAATTCCTTGGAAACTTGGCGGATTCCTAAATTCGTAAATCTGACCGTAGGCGGCGTTGCGAAAATTAACGACGCAAACACACCAGGCACCATGCCGATGCCAAAGAACGCTACAGCTGGAATCAAGTAGACGAATGCAGGCATCGTCTGCATAAAGTCGAGAATCGGTGTAATTGCTGCATTTGCCACTTTGCTTTTTGACATCCAAATTCCAATTGGTATTCCGATCAAGACAGACAACAGACTGGCAAGCAAGACGAGGGTCACGGTATTCATTAAATCATCCCAATGTCCCTGGTTATAAATAAGCCATAAGCCGATAATCGAAAATATTGCTAAGCCAAACCTTTTGCCTGAAATAAAGAATGCCAATACGGCAATAGCCAAGATAAAAATAAAGGGCGGAATGTTCATTAATATATCTTCTGCCATAAATTCCATAAAATTCCCAAAGTGGGTATTTATCGGATTAAAAATAAAGGAAAATACGTCCGTTATTTTGTCCGTAAGCCATTCAATCCATTCCGCAATCGGAATTTCTGGAATAATATTTAATACGGGATCATTCATTGTCCAAATTCACCTCACCATTCCCGGCCAACGCAGCAATAACTGAGCCGCGCACGATAATTCCGGCTAATCTATCATTATCAACAACCGCCACAGGAATCGGTGAATCATAAATGATAGAGAATATTTCCTGTAAAGAAGTATCTTTGCTTACTGTCGGTATATCCGTTCTTAGTATTTCGGATAGGGACGTAATATTTTTCTTTCTGGCTTCGGATGCATCGTCAGCTGTAATATAGCCTTTCAACTTCCTTTTGCCGTCAATAACGAAAATACTGGAAATCCCTTCTTCCCGCATCCGTTCCAATGCAACCCGCGGTCCGTGTTTTTCAATATTTACCGTTTCCGGGCGCTTCATAATATGGCTGGCAGTTAACACTTTCGAACGGTCGACATCTTCAACGAAACGTTCCACATAGTCATTCGCAGGATTGACTAATATTTCCTCCGGCGTTCCAATTTGCACGATGGAACCGTCCTTCATAAGGGCGATTCGATCGCCGAGACGCAGCGCTTCATCTAAGTCATGGGTAATAAATAGGATGGTTTTTTGCATAGACGATTGCAAATCAATAAGTTCGTCTTGCATATCTTTGCGAATTAGCGGATCCAAGGCAGAGAAGGCTTCATCCATCAGCAAAATTTTCGGGTCATTGGCCAATGCCCTTGCCAATCCTACCCGCTGCTGCATTCCGCCTGATAGTTGTCCGGGTTTTTGCTGAAGATAATTTCCCAGACCGACTAGTTCTAATGCCTGTTTTGCTTTTTCTTTTCTCTTTTCTTTCGGCATATTTTGTATCTCTAAGCCAAACTCTGCATTTTCGAGGATACTGCGGTGAGGAAATAAAGCAAACTGCTGAAAAACCATGCTTAATTTTTCCCGACGCACTTGACGGAGCTGATGTTTATCCATCTTTGCCAAATCTTCTCCATCGATCAAAATGTCTCCTTCCGTCGGTTCTATCAGTCTATTGATTAAACGGACAAGAGTAGATTTTCCGCTGCCAGACAAGCCCATAATAACGAAAATTTCCCCTTGTTCCACCGAAAAGGCAGCTCGATTTACCCCAACGGTACAACCAGTCTTTTTTAAAATTTCTTCCTTTGTAGCTCCTTCTTCGAGCAGCTTCAATGCCTGCTTCGTATTTTTGCCAAATATTTTGGTTAAGTTTTTAACTTCTATTACCGGCAAAAAATTCACCTCTTTCTAATCCAAAAGACTTCATCAAGTTACTTTTCTACTATAAACTTTTAATTTGTTTTGCACAAACTTTAAATACGGGAAAATTTGAATAAAATTTTTATACAGTTTAAACTGTACGAAGAATACATTACATATGCTAACATTTCCTCCCATATCCTCGGAAATGCTCCCCAGTCTGTAATTTTCCAATTTAATAATTATAGTATATGCTGAACAAACAGAGGGGACTGGTATTTTTAATGGAACGAAAAGAAATGGACGATATTACAAAGAAAGCTATAGGAGAATTTGCCAAAACGCTTGAGTTATTTAGGTTATCTACAATGGAAGCCCGATTATTCGCCTACCTCTACATGACGAACAACACGTTAACATTAGACGAAATGAGCGACGCTTTAGGGAAGAGCAAGACGAGCATTAGTACGAATATACGCAGGTTATTGGAGTTAAACCTTGTGCAGCGGGTCTGGAAAAAGGGGGTGCGGAAGGACTTATACGAAGCAAACAGTCCATTGTTCAAAACGTTCATGAACCATTATTTGAGCGGATGGATAAATACAGCGAAACAACAGAAAGCATCGCTGGAAGAAATTTATGCCTCCATGGAAAAAGAGAAAACGGATTTGGACCGTTCCGAATTCCGTGAAATAAAATCCCGCATTAAAGAGATGATCGAATTCCATGAAAAAATCGAGCATTTATATACGGATATGAAGAACCACAACTTGCATTAAATACCTTCCTTATTCATAATCCGGATAAATTCATTCATTAAAGAAGGATAATATCCTTCTTTTTTTAATGCGAAAATTACTTCCGTCGGATGCAGCTTTTCATTTAGCATTCCGGCAAAATGAACGAGCAGGGAAGAAAAATCAATTAACCCTTCTTCTTTTTGTATTTCATATTCCTTCTGCAAATCATCAAGCAAACGGAACAATTCGTTATACTCTTCTTCTGTTATACGATGATCAATAATTAGTTTTATAAAGGGATATTGATGGATATCGATTACTTCGGACAATAGCCTGACATAGAAATCGGTTGTGTTCCTCTCGCCCATCATTTTACCCCTTTCATATTATCATTTTTCTCGAAAATGGTTTGTTTTACTCCGTTTTGCTTATTAACATATATTCGACAAAGGGATGCGGATTCCTCTTTCCGGCATCTTGATGTTGTATACTTTTTCTATTGTGTGTAAAAGTACTCGTGATTTCAACTAATATTATTCTTTGTTCAATTTGTCATCCATGCCTGATTGCTTGCCAGGGCTTAAAGACATAGAATAAAATGCGTCTTTTTCCGAAGGGAAACAAGTGATTTTTTCCTAATTGCTCGTTCCTACTATTTTTTTCACAATTACTTATGGTATAGTTAGTAAAGGAAAATATTCAGCAAAAGATTAGGAGTGTTTAAATGAAGAAATTAACAATTGGACTAGTGTCCCTTGCAACTGTTTTCACCTTGGCTGCCTGCAGCAACGATAATTCTGAAGTAGTTGTAGAAACGAATGCGGGCGATATTACAAAGGAAGAGTTTTATGAAGAATTAAAGGATCGCTACGGTGCACAAGTATTGGAAGAAATGGTCATGACCAAAGTGCTTGAAGGAAAGTACGAAGTAACAGATGAAGATGTGGAAAGCGAAATTGAATTTATGAAAGATACATACGGAGATTCCTACGATTTAATCGTCCAGCAAAATTTTGGCGATGAAGAATCTCTGCGCCAGCTAATACGCACTTCCCTCCTAAGAGAGCAAGCAGCATTGGAAGATGTTGAAATTACCGATGAAGAAATAAAAGAAAGATATGAGCGCAGCAAATACGAATTTGACGCCCAGCACATCCTCGTAGAAGATTTAGAAACGGCTGAAGAAGTGAAGCAAAAATTAGACGACGGTGAAGACTTTGCCGAATTGGCAAAAGAATATTCTGTTGACAGCTCAGCGGAGAGCGGCGGTGACTTAGGAACCTTCAGCGCAGGAAAAATGGTTAAAGAATTTGAAGATGCGGTCTACAGCATGGAACCAGGAGATATTAGCGATCCGGTAGAAAGCGAATTTGGCTTCCATATTATTAAAGTAAACGATAAACGGGAAGTAGAGGAAGATATCGGCGAATTTGAAGATGTGAAAGAAGAGCTTCGCCGGCAATTGGCTTCGGAAAAAGTAGATATGGCAAAACTGCAGGAAAAAATTGACCAAATGGTCCAAGAAGCAGACATAAATATTAAGATTAAAGAATTTAAAGACTTATTTACAGCGGATCAAGCTCAGGGCTAAATATTAGCATCAGTTGCCCATTGGCAAACTGATGCTTTTTCTTTTGCAAATTATTCAGATTCCCTTTTTCTTTTCTCCCTTTTTTCCCTTTCTTCCTGCATCCGCTGGATATACACCATGCCTTCTTTTTCAATAAATTCCTGTTCCAGCTTGCGTTCTGCCTGCATCGCCCGAAAGGCCATATATCCGCTAAAAAAGATTAGTACAATGACGATGACGACCCAAAACGGCATGTCCAATTCCGATCACACCCCTTGTCCAGTATAGTTATACTATCCAATCTATATGAACAAGGCGGGGAAATTATACGTTTCTATCATTACTCCATAAAGGTCGGCTTATAAAATGCCCGGTTGTCCATGGCAAAGAGCCGATCAGTGAATTCTCCCGGGTTCACCTTATCCAGTGCCCGATTAAGCATATTTAGCTTTGCATCCAACAAATCGATTAGATGGAGGATTTCAGCTTCCCGGACTAACGGCGGAGTCGGGCTTCCCCATTCCGCTTTTCCGTGATGGCTAAGAACGAGATGCTGAAGGATCAACACTTCTTCTCCTTCAATTTGCAGTTCTTTGGCGGTCATGCCGATTTCCTCTACCATCATCGGAATATGGCCAAGCAGTTTTCCATCGAGCGTATATGTTGTCGATACGACGCCGGATAATTCCCTTAACTTTCCTAAATCATGAAGCATAATTCCGGCATACAGCAAATCTTTGTTTAATTCCGGATACAGTTCGCAAAGTTTGCCTGCAATTTGCAGCATGCTGACAATATGGTGGGCTAGACCGGATGCGTACTCGTGATGGTTTTTTGCTGCTGCAGGATAATCGAGCAGCGGTTCGTGATATTTTTTTAATATGGCCCTTGTCATACGCTGAATGGATGGATTTTGGATTTCAAATAATGCTTCCGTTATTTTCTTCCATAACGTATCCTTATCGACCGGGGCATTTTCGATAAATTGGGAAATAGAAACGCCATCCGAAGGATCTGCCAGTCTTATCGATGAAATGCGCAACTGGTTTTTCCCCCGAAATTGATTAATTTCCCCTGTCACTTTGACAATTTTTTCTTCTACATAAGCAAGCTCGTCTTCTTTCGTCGCATCCCATAGTTTTGCCTCGATTTCCCCCGTCTGGTCCCGGAGAATCAATGTCAAAAATGGATTTCCCGTACTCGTAATTCCTTTTCGCGCTTCTTTAATCAGCAAAAAATCGTCAAAGGACGTGCCGACACCAGCATAGCCGATTCCTTTTTTCATCTTGTTATCCCCTCTCCTAAAAAAATATAGGATTGACAATTTACAGCCAATCCTATTGTTTTTTCGGTATAAACTTAAAAATTTCCCCCGATTCTACTACTTTAATAAAGTTCATTAGCCACTCATAATAATTTTTCGCGTAATGGAGCTTGTTTAAATCTTGTTCAATCTGTTCAATAAGCCGGGCATCTTTCGTTGCCTGCCGTAATTTTTCTAATTTTTCAATCGTCTCTTCCGCCTCTTCTATATTTGTTTCTGTCTGTTTTCTCCAGCGGATTCCAAATAAAGAAGTAAAGGATTTATACCAATCCTCTTCAGACTGATAGAGGTCTTTCCGAATTCCTTTTTTATAAGTAGATTCCACCATTTTCATATCAGCTAAAGCCCTGACACCTGTAGACATGCTCGTTTTGCTCATCGATAATGCATCCCGCATATCATCCAGTGTCATCGGTTCGTTGGCGAAATATAAAACACCGTATAAGCGCCCTACAGAAGGTGTTATTCCATATAGGTTCATATTTTTTGCAATGACTTGGATAAATTTTTCGATGATTTCTTCATGTTTTTCCCAGCTTTTTTCATCCATACGTTCTGACAATGCTAGTCCCTCCACCTACTGTAATATGAAAATAGTTTATCACTATTTTTTTGATTATGCGAATTGGCTTTCCAAAATTATCTTATCATTATCACTAAAACTTGCCACTATTTCTTCCTTGCACGTAAACAATAATACTTGCTGTGTTTCGGAAAGCTTCTGAATTTGTGTTATCATCCTGTGCAGCCGGATAGAGTCAAAATGAAGAAATGCATCGTCAATAATAAACGGGAATGGATAGGTTTTCTGAAACATGATGCTGATTGCCAGCCTTAATGCAATGTACAGCTGATGTATCGTTCCTTGGGATAATTCTGGAAGGACAAACCTTGTTCCTTGTTCATCTTCCACTTGAAATGGCATCCCTTCCATCGGCGGGTATACTTTTATATATTTGCCGCCGGTTAAGGAACGGAAAATTTCGGATTGTTTCTCAATTACTTTCACCAAATACTTTTCCTGATACTGCCGTTTCGTTTCGTTTAACGTTTCAATCGCAGTCTTATATACGGACCATTGCTTCGCCAAATGCTCCAGCTCTTCCTTTTCCAATGTAAATTGATGGAGAAGGGTTGAGTAAGTTTCTGACGATTCCATCTTTTGAATCTCTGCCTGATAAAATGCATTTTTTTCCTGTAATTGTTCCAGTTCCTTTTCCAGCCGGTCGATTTCCTCGGACAACAAATTAAATTCATATTCTATCGATGCTTCATTGACATTTCTCTTCAGCCATAATTGCCAAATTTCTTCAGGAAATACCGTGTTCAATTGCCTCTTGCATTGCCGCATCTCCCTCACCATGCCCTGCTTTTCTTCCAGCTTTTTCGCCTTCTCATAAAAATCATCTTCCGTTTCTGCCCCGGCAGAAAGAAGCAGCTGGTCCTTTTCATTTTCATACACTTCCAATTTCTTTTGCAGCTGTTGCAGCTTTTGCTCAATCTCTGCTAACAGCTCACGATAATGGGTGATTTCTTTTTCGTACCGTTCCTCGGCTGTTAATAATGTATTGAGCCGTTCTAATAGAGAAGATGCCTTTTCCTCCGACTGGAAAAATTGCTGCAATTCTTTCTCAAATGCAAGGAGAGATGATTGGATGAAGCTTATTTGTTCTTCCACATATTGGAGCTCTTGACCTTTTGCAATTAGCCGTTTCACCGCATGATAAAGCTCCGGCCAGTATGTAACGTCCACTTCTTTGAGAAAAGGGTATGCAACATATTGTTTCCGCAGCTGTTCCGCTATTGCCTCCTTTTTCATCAGCACCACTTTTCGCTGTTCCTTAATTCTCCGATGCCTTAATTCATTTTCCAGCAGCATATCCTTTAATTTTTGATATTCCTGCCGGAGGCTTTCCTGTTTTCTGACTTCCTCGGCCAGACTTTTGTCTTCCTTCAAATCGGTTCTTCCTTGAGCATTCAGGGGCTGCTGAAAAACATTTGCCATTTCTTTTGCAGCCTGTTTTTGCAATAGCCATGGAATAAAGCCGGTCAAAAAGAAAAATATACTAAATAAATAAAATGCCGTTTCTTCCTGGAAGAAGCCGAAAATAGCGGCCGATACTGATATAACGATACTAAGGAATAAAAAATTTCTAGCCAGCTTTTCTTTTTTCTTCGTCTTTTTTTTCCACATTGCCTGCTGACGCTGCCACTCCGATTGGAGCTTTTGCATATAATGTTTTTCTTTTTCTTCCTCCAGCTTCCTTTTTGAAGATAAGTACTCCTCGTCAGACTGCATTTCTTCTGCCAGCGCATCCATTTTCGCCGATAAAGCTTGCCTTTCCTGTTTCCAGCTGATTTCTTCCTCCTGCAGCCGTTTTTCTTCCAGCTGCACCTGACTTTGTTCCTGCTTCAGCTGATTCCATTGCTGTTCCAAGTGAAAAGGCATGGTGACGGATAGCAGCTGTTCTTGCGTCAACGGCAAATTTAACCGTTCCAATTCGGTATCGAGCTGTACTTTTATTTCCTTTGCCTTTTCGTTTAATTGTGCATATTTCTCCTGCTGCTGCTGAAATAGCGGGATCCGCTGACCGAGGGACTGCGCTTTCTGGTAAATATTTTCCTCCAGCCTTTTTGCTGCCAACGTTTCGATTTTTTTGTTTATGTTTTTGGCGTTTTCCTTTAATACTGTTAATTCGCTGCAGAGCGGCAAAAGCTGAGAGCGGATATGTTGCAGCCGTTCCAGTCCATGTTCTGGAAAAGAAATTTGCCATTCGTCTGCCTTTAATCGAAGGGCGGCATTACGATAGTCCTCCAACACCGGCAGCAACTGTTTTACTTTTTCCAATTCATAAAGCTTTTGCTTTTTCTGTTCAATGTCTCCTTTTAGCTTAAGAATTTGTTTCTCCGTCTGTTCGGAAGCATTGACTTTTTCCCGGTAAGCCGCTTCTTCGCTTTGCATTTTTTTTAAGGAATGATGAAGCTGGACTAACTTTTCCAATTGCTGATTAATAACCGGCTTTTTCCCGTAAGGCTTGAAAAGATCGGACATTTTCTTTTCCAGTTCTTTTTCGAGGAAATAAATCCGTTGGGAGCCGGAAATGCTGACGCTCAGCAAAATCTCACCGAGGTCCCTTTCATCCACTTTATCCAATTCATTTAATTCCGTTGCGGAAAAAGAGAAGATGGCTTCGTATTGTTTTCTCGTCATTCCCCGCAACCGTTCCTTAAACCAGTCTTCTGACATCGTCATGCCATTTTCCAAATAACAGACGGCAGCGCCATTTTGCACATGGTCCAGCCGCTCCACTGTATAGAGGCCGGTTTCTTCCTCCCAAATCGTTAACCTCCCGCCCATGTTCCCCCCGGTTTTCGGCCGGTAAAATTCCCGCTGTTTTGGCGGAAGACCAAATAACATAAATAAAAAGAAATTCCGTAATGTGGATTTTCCCGACTCGTTTTCCCCATAAAAGCAAATTAGGGACCGGCCGGTAAAATCAAACGTGACGTCCTGCCACTTCCCAAATCCGATAACTTTCCCGCTAATAAATTTCATCTGTCATTCCTCCAACAGTCCATGGAGCAGTAATTTTTTTGCTTTCATTTTAATTTCTTGTTCATCTTTTTCGGTCAAAGTAGCAAGGAATTTTCTACCATGCCGGTGTCGGTATAATTCGGATACATACGGTAAAACGGCAGCCTCTTCCATATGTTGCATCATTTCGTTTAGAAACGGATTGTTTGAATCGGATTCAAAATCGTGCTCTGTTTTTGTCGTTACACGGAAAATATACTGCCAAGGCACCTGTACAGCTAAAATTTCATTGACGAGCTCAATCATATCTTCCAAACGATGACTGTTTTCCCATTCTGTCAATAAAGGATGTTTCCCTCTTATCTGCAAATCGATTAATTGTGGAGAAGAAAGCTGCTTCTCCTGTAATTTGTTTAAAACAACCTTTTCCAATTCTTGAATTTCACGACAATGGGAAACGTCAACTTCTGCAGGAACAATCTCCAATGCTTGCAGCGGAATAAACGCCAGTTCTGCTCCGGTTTCTGATAAGGTCACGTAATAACAGCCCTTTTCTCCAGTTTCTTTCCGGTTTCTTCCCTGGATATTCCCCGGATAGACGACAGGCGGGTCCGAATGGAGTGTCTGCCGTTTATGGATATGGCCTAAAGCCCAATAATGGAAAGGTTTCTCCAATAGTTCCCGTAACGTGAAAGGAGCATATGTATCATGCTCTGTATTGGATTGAACACTCCCGTGCAAGGTAGCAATGTGAAAGGGAATGTTCTCATCTTGAACGCAATACTCCCGTGTTTTGTTCTCTGTTACCGCCTGCTGTTCATAACTAAAGCCATATATATTTGCCAGCCGTTTTCCGTTTTTTTCAAAAGTAAAATGGGATACGCCTTCTTCGGGAAAAATAAACACATTGTCCGGATAGGTAACCGGGTGAATATTTCCTTGAATATAGTCATGATTTCCATAGGAAAGGTAGACGTTGATACGATGTTGCTCCAATTGTTCAAAGGCCCGCTTCAATCGGATTTGCGCCTTTAAACTTTGCTTTGCATTATCAAATAAATCCCCGACAAGCAGGACAAAATCCACCTGCTTCTGTATGGCAATTTGGACGAGTCTGTCCAAGGCTGAAAACGTACTTTCTTTTACATCTTGAAACAGTTCCTCCGGCATTTTGCCAAATCCTTGAAATGGGCTGTCCAAATGCAGATCAGCAGCGTGGATAAAAGTTATTTGTTCCACCCCATTCCCCCGCTTTCCTCTTATTTCATAATAGATTTATTGTAGCAAACATAAAATGAGAATGCACGTTCTATATTGTGCAGATCAAATCCAATTGCAATAAGAATGTCAGCTTCTAAACGATAAGCCCGTGATTACAAACTATCCTTATCATTTTCTTTTTCCGTCATATATTTTATAATAAATTTAGAATAATTCGTTTTTTTGGAGGGGAAGCAAGTTGCAGGAATATACATTAACCGTGTTTGAAAAGTCAGGAGAAAAGCTGCTCGATGAAACATTCACTGCTCAAAATGCCGAGGAAGCTAAAATGATTGGCCAGAAAAAGCTGGAAGAAAAAGGCTATACGGAAAAAACGTACCGTTGCGTATCACCAGATGCTAAATTAATTCTTTTTCATTCATAAAAAAACTTCATTCAGGCGGAATTCACCGCTGAATGAAGTTTTTTCCCTTACATGCTATCTGGATTTCCATACAGTTCATCCAACGGTCTCATAATCACTTGGCTGATCAGCTGGATGACGCCATTAACCCGCTGTTCTTCTTCCATGAGCCGGGTAATATTTTCATGCTTCTGCACCTGTTCAACAATTTCCCTTGCTCTCGTCACTTCTTCTTCCGTAATGTCTAAACCTTGCATTTGTTTTTCCTGCAGTTCAAATTGGATGCGGCGAAAATTCTCGAACATGGCTTTTGCATCTGCATTCGTCATGACAAGTTCATATGCCTGCTTTAAATTTTGAAATTCTTCGCTTTCCCGGATTGCTTGTTCTAATTGGGCTGCACTTTCCTGAATATTTGTCACTTATTTTCCTCCTTCAATATTTCTTTTAACTATAACAAACAGAATATGTAAAGTATACTGAAACGATTAATCTTTTGTCTTATACCAGCATGCAAAGGGGGAAAGCGACATGCTTTCCCCCACTCTCCATCTATATGAATTTGTTAAAAGTTTCCTCCACCTAACTGCTGTTGAGCTGTTTGGACAAGGCGTTTCGTAATTTCTCCGCCAACAGAACCGTTTGCACGGGAAGTTGTGTCAGCACCTAAATTTACGCCAAATTCTTGCGCAATTTCCATTTTCATTTGGTCGATTGCTTGTTGAACACCAGGAACTAACAATTGGTTCGAATTGTTTGTTGCCATGTTATTCACCTCCTTTTGTACTCCCTATTGTCCTCAAGAAGGCTGTATCTTATAACAAATTATCGCTGGTAAATTGTAGCTATATCTCCAATAAAAATGAACCCGCCAAATTTAGCGGGTTCATTGTGAATTGTATTATTTTGGATGGGTCATTTCTTCCGGTTTTACGTATTGATCGAACTCTTCGGCTGTAAGAATGCCTAATTCGACCGCTGCTTCCTTGAGCGTCGAATTGTCCGCATACGCCTTTTTAGCAATTTTCGCTGCATTTTCATAGCCGATATGCGGATTTAATGCAGTGACGAGCATTAAAGATTCATTTAAGTTTTTCTTAATTTGTTCATGATTTGGCTCGATGCCCTTCGCACAGCGCTCGTCAAAAGATACGATGCTGTCAGCGAGCAATTGGGCAGATTGCAGGAAGTTATAAGCGATAACCGGCTTAAATACGTTCAGTTCGAAGTTTCCCTGACTGGCTGCAAAGCCAATCGTTGCATCATTTCCCATCACCTGGGCAGCAACCATTGTAACGGCTTCGCTTTGAGTCGGATTTACTTTTCCAGGCATGATGGAACTTCCCGGTTCATTGGCAGGAATCGTAATTTCCCCAATTCCGCAGCGCGGACCGCTCGCCAGCCAGCGGACGTCATTGGCAATCTTCATCATGTCTGCCGCCAGTGCTTTCAAGGCGCCGTGGGCATAGACTGCCTCATCATAGCTTGTCAAAGAATGAAATTTATTTGGTGCAGGAACAAAATTTTTTCCGGTATATTCGCTGATTGCAGCACATACCCGTTCTGAAAATTCCGGATGGGCGTTCAAACCGGTACCTACTGCTGTACCGCCGATTGCTAATTCTTTTAAGTGCTGAACGCTTTCTTTTACCATCATTTCCGATTTTTCCAGCATCCGATGCCAGCCGCTGATTTCTTGTCCTAGAGTAAGCGGAGTTGCATCTTGCAAATGAGTACGTCCGATTTTAACAATATCCGAAAAGGCTTCCATTTTTTCTTTTAGTGTTGCTTTTAATTGGCCAATGGCAGGAAGCACTTGATCCTCCAGCTTCAGGACAAAAGCAGTATGCATTGCTGTCGGATATGTATCATTGGAGCTTTGGGATTTGTTCACATCATCATTTGGATGCAGTCTGACGTCTTCTCCCTGTTCTTCGAGCCATTTATTTCCAACATGGGCGATTACTTCATTCACATTCATATTCGATTGGGTTCCGCTTCCTGTTTGCCATACTACAAGCGGAAAATGCTCATCCAATTTTCCTTCTAAAATTTGGTCGGCTGCAAAACCGATTGCTTCAGCTTTCTTCGGATCCAGCAAACCGAGATCGCTATTTGCCTTGGCAGCGCTTTTCTTTAAAATGGCAAAAGCATAAATAATTTCCCGTGGCATTTTTTCCGTACCGATTGGAAAGTTTTCTTTGCTTCGTTGTGTCTGAGCTGCCCAAAATTTATCTGCAGGCACCTTCATTTCCCCTAATGTATCTCTTTCTACACGAAATTCCATCCGGTATTCCTCCCTATGTAAACTTTTTCATACCTTCTCTATTGTATCAAATTTTCTATATAATGAAATAGTAAAACTATTTAAGTTTACCGATTTTCTTTGTTATACCTTCAATCCATTCGTATTTTTTAATCGAAGAAACTTGAATTTATATTTCTGTGTGGAAAAAGTTTATTTTTACCAACACAAAT
>NZ_BMEV01000015.1 GCF_014637175.1 Compostibacillus humi
AAGGGGTTCTGTACCCTTTTAACACAGATTCTCAGAGAAAAAATTTATTGAAACGAAAAAACAAAGGAAAAATCAAAGGTGAGGGAGACCTCCCGTAAATACTTGACAGACTCTACTATCGATAGATGTTTGCTATATTTTATGTTAGGATTAATCACGGATAGTAGACTAAGGAACCTGGGAGTGAGGGTAATGCGTGTGATTGCCGGACAGTTTAAAGGCAGACCGTTAAAATTATTATCAGGCAAAATGACAAGACCAACGGCAGATAAAGTAAAAGAGGCTGTCTTTCAAATTATCGGCCCATATTTTGACGGAGGGCTAGCTCTTGACTTATTTGCCGGGAGCGGCGCTTTAGGTATTGAAGCATTAAGCCGCGGCATGGACCGTTGTATTTTTGTTGATAAATCCCCGAAAGCGAAGCATATTATTATGGAAAATATTAATGCATTGCAGCTGGATGACCGGGCAGAAGTCTATTGTACAGAAGCTTTCCGGGCATTGAAAGGGGCAGCAAAAAGAAACTTGTCATTTGATTTAATTCTGCTTGATCCACCTTATGGAAAAGCGGATTTCGAAAAATTATTAAATCAGATATTGTCATTACATATTGTCAAAAAAGATGGGATTATATTTTGTGAACATGATGGAAAAGAGATGTTGCCTGATTCCTTTGATGCTTTGCAATTAATGAAAAGGGTGAAGTACAGTTCGGCAATCGGCGTAACGATGTATCAGTACAAGGGGGAAGAAACGGATGGGAAAATTAGCGATTTGTCCCGGGAGTTTTGATCCGGTGACGAACGGACACGTAGATATTATTACTAGGGCCTCAAAAATCTTTGATGAAGTTATTGTTGCCGTATTTAACAACCAATCAAAATCTCCATTGTTCACCGTAGAGGAAAGGATGCATTTGCTGCGGGAATCAACGAAAGATTTGCCGAATATTGTCGTTGATTCTTCCGAACGTTTGCTGATGGATTATGCGCGGGAGAAAAAGGCAGCAGCTGTAGTTCGGGGGTTAAGAGCGGTCAGTGATTTTGAATATGAAATGCAGATTACATCGATGAACCGGAAATTAAACCCGGAAGTAGAAACGTTATTTATGATGACAAATAATCAATATTCTTTTTTAAGCTCCAGCATGGTAAAGGAAATAGCCAAATATGACGGGGATATTACAGGACTCGTCCCCGAACCGGTCATTTATGCATTAAAAAAGAAGTTTCACCATAAGGTATAACACCAGTGCCTCGCTCCTATGAAATCGTCATTAAAACTTGGGACCCTGCACAAGGGTCCCTTTTTCTCTGTCACCACCTGCCTTTAGCAATCATTTCTTTTTTCCATAATAAAATGATGCCGATTCCTAGTCCTGCCCACGTTATCATCGGCCCCAGCTGCTGAAGGTATTCCCATATCGCATACGAAAGGTTCCCGGCAAACTGGCCGCTCACTGGTATAGCTTCCAAGTCATACACTTGCCTGTCTAAATAAAGAGGCTTATATAGCAAAATCGTTAACAGGCTGGCAACCGTTCCATGAAGCAGGCGGGAAAGAAAATACGGATAAAAACGAATGTCTGTTTTTGCTAGAATACTTGCTACTTGAGCCTGAACAGAAAATCCGTTGAACCCAAGGATGAAACTGACAAGGATTGCCTGCTGAAGAAGAGTATCGGTTTGCACCTGGGAAATCATATTGCCGCCAATTGTTATTTCGAATAATCCGGAAAAGAAAGGAAGGGCCAGTTCTTTTGGGAGAGATAATATGGCCAGCGCGTATTGAAACAGCAGGGAGATTTTTTCGGAAATGCCAATAAGAAACAATAGTTTTATCAGCACGGAAAAGAGAATGATAAATCCACCTACCATTACTAATGTTTTAATGGAATTCAATACAGCATCGCCGAGTATTTCCCCAAATGGCCTTCTGTCTTTCATTCGCGTTTGATGCATTTCTTGAAATGCTCTCTTAAATGATACCCTTTTCCTTTTCTCCGTTAGGCTTGCTCCGGCGCTTTGGCCGTGAAATCGCATCACTATTCCGACGACCGTATTGCCGATATAATGGCTTGCAGCAAGCAGCATGCCCAATCTGGCATCGTGGAAAAATCCGACGGAAATTGCGCCGAAAATGAACAGCGGACTGGAATTATTCGTAAATGAAACGAGCCGTTCTGCTTCAATCTGCGAGAGATGACTTTCTTCCCTTAGTCTTGCGGCAATTTTTGCACCCGTCGGATAACCGCTGGCCATTCCCATCATCCAGCCAAAACTCCCAACACCCGGGACGTTAAATAACGGTCGCATAATTGGCTCAAATAAGACACCGATAAATTTGACAACCCCGAATGCAAGGAGCAATTCGGCGGTGATAAAGAAGGGAAGAAGAGAAGGAAAGACAACTTCCCACCAAAGACTTAAGCCCCGGATGCTCGCCTCCAAAGCATCATCAGGAAATTTAATCAAACAGAAAGTAATAAATACGGTAATGGTTGAATAAATGCATGTTTGAATAACAGGTCTCAAAAAGATGCCTCCTACTTCCGCTCATAGTCTTCCTGTACAACTTGTAAGGAACATAGTAGAATAATTTTAAACTGAATTTGTACAAGTCTTTTACCAATATACGCTCATACATATTGCATTTATGCCATAGACTTTGGTTAAAAAAGTCATTTGGCTGGAAGGGGTATATCGAATACATGAAGTTTTCCAAGGGAAAAATTGTTTTCCTCTTATTTGCAGCAATCGTCACATATTTTTTGTCCTCGTATAAATTGCCGTTCTATATCCAAAAACCCGGTGGAGCTGACGCATTAAATCCGATTGTAGAGGTGGCCGATGGCTATGAAAGCGAAGGGGATATGCATTTGGTGACAGTTAGCGGAATGCAGGCGACGCCGCTGTTTTATGCTCTGGCAAAAATTGCTCCTTATAATGATATTATGCCGATTGAAGATGTTTTTCCCGATGGCATCAGCCAGGAAGAATATATGGAAGCCCAGCTTCAGGTGATGGAAACTTCCCAGGAGGCTGCTACCGTCGTTGCCTATACGGCTGCAGGAGCCGATATTGAGATTGAATATAAAGGGGTTTATGTCGTTTCTGTTTTGAAGGACCGTCCGGCAGACGGGATATTGCAATCCGGGGACAGAATCATTGCCGTCGACGGAAACGAAATAAAAGAAGCAGAAGATCTGATCAACTATATTCAAACGAGAGAAGCGAAGGATATTGTCACAGTCGAATTTATTCGCGGGGATAAAACGATGACGGATACGATTGAACTGGATGTTATTGATGAAGCGGACGGCAAAATTGGGATCGGAATTACCCTTGTGACGGACCGGGAAGTTACGGTTCATCCGGAAGTGGAATTTTCCAGCGGAAAAATTGGCGGCCCAAGTGCAGGATTAATGTTTTCGTTGGAAATTTATGATCAGCTGACGGAGGAAGATTTAACTCGGGGGTATCACATCGCCGGGACGGGGGAGATTGATTATGAAGGCAATGTTCACCGCATTGGCGGTATAGACAAAAAGATCGTCGCCGCCGATAAGGAAGGGATTGACATATTTTTTGCTCCAAATGAAAATGGCAAAGAAGGGTCCAACTATGAGATTGCAGTAAAAACTGCAGAAGCCATCGGCTCAGACATGAAAATTGTTCCCGTCGATACTTTTGATGACGCGTTAAACTTTTTAAAAAGTCTGCAATAGAAACTTCCAATGTATAGGCTATTATAGCCATACTTGGAAGTTTCTTTATAATTATTAAATTTGTACCGGACCTTGCATTTCCTGCTGAAATAATGTCTGTTTGTTTTCAGCTTTTAATACACTATAATAAGCATGGCTTGCTTTTTCTTCGATTGCGAGCATCGGATGCTGATCCCGGTGATAGGACGTAACGAGGGGGACGGCGATATCCTTTTTCTTTTCGTTTAGAAAAGCTTTTCCTCTTTCGGTAAATCCTAAAATGCGCAAATAAGGAATTTCTGCTTGTTTTAACCGGTTCATTTCCTCGTCTTTTATATTCGCTAATATATAGACGAACATGCGCTGGATTCGCGTCCATGTATATCTTTTTGATTTAACGAGCCGAACGAGATCGGCAAAATTCATCGCTTTGGAAGCCATTTTTTTAATGCGGTATTCCATCCCCTCGTCCACACCAAAAATTTGCCTCAGCTCTTCCGGTGTCATCGTGTTAATGCGGTATTGCAACAGAGGAAAATACAACTCCCAATGATGCCAAAGGTCCGCTTTCTTCCGATAGGCATCCAATTGGACAATGGTAGAATCCGGCAAACTGTTTCTTGCTTTCGTTGTAAGTTCCGAATTTCCCAGCAATTCTTTCCGGATACTTGTGGCGCTGGCAATATTCCCATGAAGATGGGAATCATGGTAATGGCTCTGGATGCGCCGAATTGTCTTCGGTTCCATCGGAAAATTGTTCTCCATAATGGCCCTGACATAACCAAAGCCTAATATGTTATTCGGCTGGGTTAAATCGAAATCGCCGGCAGTGAGTCCCAATTTTTCATAAGCATATTTTGCAGCTTGAGGAAAAGAATAACCTAGATGAAGCTTTTCTTTTAAAAAAATATCAAATTTAGTCTTGTTCTCTTTCCAAGCATGATAACCATGGACGAAGCTGGACAGTTCCCCCGACTCACTTCCAAAACAGAGAGCAGAAATTTTACATTCATGCAAAATTCGAACGGCCCCGTCGGCGAATAAATCACTATGCTGTACTGCGCAGACAAAAGGAAGCTCCAGCACGAGATCCACTCCCGTCTGCAGTGCTGCTTTCGCCCGGTGGAATTTATCGCTAATGGCCGGTTCACCTCTTTGCAAAAAGGAACCGCTCATAACCGCTACGATACAATCAGCATTCGTTACTTTTTTTGCTTGCTGAAGATGATAGACATGTCCATTATGAAAAGGATTATATTCGACGACTAATCCACATGCTTTCATCGGCTACGCTCCTAAAAAGTTTTTTTCTATTTTATCAAAAAAATACTATTTTTCCTAATACGATAGTTTTGCGCGTGTTTATCGCCAGCGGGAAAGGGAATAATACTTGGTGGAAGCTAATATCGTTCCTCGTTCGTCTCCTGCTTAAATAGCGGTTGACAAAATGCCATTTTTCTTTTAAAATAACTCTTGTTGCCTTGGGGTGATAAATATGAAATTTACGTTAAGTCAAATCAGGAAAAAGGCGCATACTGGCCCGTATGAATTTGACGACTATGTCGATATTTCCGACATTGTTCACATGAATAATGATGTTCAGCATATAAAACCGGTACGAGTTGCAGGGAATTGCACGATTCAGGGTGAACAGTTTTATTTCCGTTTTACCATTGAAGGTGAAGCGACTTTGCCTGATGCTCGCACCTTGGAAGAGGTTGTATATCCTTTTCGTATGGAAGCAACGGAAATTTTTTCTTCGTCCGCAAAACTTGATAGCGATGATGAACAAGAAGAAATCCATCCCGTGGATGGGGAAGTGATTGATTTAACCCCATACATAAAGGAGAACGTATTATTAGGGCTTCCTTACCGGGTATATGCGGAGGAAGGAACCGGAAATGTTTTAACAAGTGGAGAAGGCTGGAATTTTATTTCCGAGGAAGAAAAGGAAAAGACAGTAGATCCACGTTTGCAAATATTAGAAACTTTACTTGAAAAAAAACCGGAAGAGAAGTAATGGATGCATCTTTGAAGGAGGTGGAAGTCATGGCAGTACCAAAAAGAAAAACTTCAAAAAAGGTAAGAGATCAACGTCGTACACATAAAAAACTACATGTACCTGGCATGGTAGAATGCTCCAACTGCGGAGAATTGACAAAACCGCATCATGTATGCAAATCCTGCGGCCACTATGATGGAAAAGAAGTTGTCAGCAAATAATGCATAAGAGAACAGATCACTCGAGTGGTCTGTTTTTTGTATTTTAGAGTTTTTAGCCTGGAAGGGGGAAAAAGATGGGGGAGACGATTACGTATCACTTAAATGCGGGCGGTTATGGAGAGATTCGGCTCAATCGGCCGGAAAAACGGAATGCTATATCGCTGCAAATGGCAAAAGAACTGAAAAACGCTCTCAATTATTTCAGAGTTCAAGAAATCAAATTTCTATTAATTACAGCAAATGGGGAAAAAATTTTTTGTGCCGGCGGGGATCTGAACGATTTGCACGGTCAATTAAGTAAAGAAGAGGCGTTTAATAGACTTGTTCCAATGAAAGAGGTGCTATGGGAAATCGTAAATTTTCCCGTACCGGTTATTTGTTTATTAATCGGGGATGCCTACGGCGGGGGCTGTGAGCTGGCTACTGCATGCGATCTTCGCATTGCTTCTCGCGAAACGAAGTTCGGTTTTATCCAGGCAAAATTAGGCATTGTTCCCGGCTGGGGCGGAGGAGCATTATTATATGAAAAAGTCCATCCCGACTTTGCTTTTCAATGGATAATAGAAGGGAAAGTGTATGATGCAAAAACACTGGAAAGAAAGGGGTGGATTCACCGGGTTGCAGAAAAAAGCGCCATACTGGATGAAGAACAACTGCTGAAGCCATATATGCAAAGATCACGGCAACAAATGAAATTAATAAAAAAACAATATATAAAGAACCTTCTGCAGAAGCCGATTTTGGCATCTATGACAGAGGAAGTCAAAAACAGTGCCAGTTTATGGGATAGTCCGGAACATATCAGTGCCGTGGAGAAATTTTTAGCCCGTCCTTCGTAAAACATTGATTCTAGTACTCCTATTTTTTGCATACATTGATAGCAAAGAATAAGGAGGGATGTTATGAACGAGACACGGCAAGATGCCTGGACAAAAGATGAAGATATTCTCTTAGCTGAAACGGTCCTTCGTTATATTCGAGAAGGGAAAACCCAATTGGAGGCCTTTAAAGATGTGGCGGAAAAGCTGTCACGTACTCCGGCTGCATGCGGTTTCCGCTGGAATGCAACTATACGGAAGCAATATCAGGAAGCGATTCAATTGGCAAAAGAAGAACGAAAACAAGGAACGAGAAAAGATATGTGGAAGCTGGTGAAAACAAATCAATCGGAAAAGGACACGATTGAATCAGCGATTTCCTTGCTGGAAAAAATGAAGGATAAATTTTTGGAAGAGCCGGAACGTGCCAGTGAAGCAGAAAAACAAAAGATGGAACAGCTCCAAAAAGAAAATATGCAGCTGAAAGAGCAATTAAAAAAATATGAGCAGGCTTGGGCAGAAATAGGGAAATTGTGGCAGTGGGCAAATAATAATAAGGAATAAAAGAAAAAGACATGAATGGAAAAATCATTCATGTCTTTGTTTTGCGTGGATTTTTTTCCTTAACTCCTTCCGGAAGCCAAATGTAAGGATTTTCCCCTAAATCCCGCTTCATATCATAATGTGCTTTTTGGAATCCCATCTTCTCCCAAAATCCGTGGGAATTGATGCGCGGATTTGTTTTAATTGGCAATTTAAAACTTTTTGCATAATCTACCAACGCTCTTCCATATCCTTGCCCTTGGTAATCGGAAAGCACTTCCAGCTTCCAAAGGGCTAAATAGTCTTGCGGCGGATCGAAATAATCGTCATACTCTTTTTTAATTTCATAAAGGCTCATTCTTGCAATTAAATTTTTCCCGATGTATATTCCATAAAACGGCGAGTCGCTGTTGTTCTCCACAAAATTATTTTCCAAATCTTCCAGCATGGATAATTCCTGATGGCCGTATTCTTTGAAGCGTTTAAACATTTCCAGGGTTTTATAATTTATTTTTAATCTTTCCACTTTTACTGCCGTCTTCATGGACTTTCCTCCCCCTTCGTTTGCTGCCCCATGAAACTGCTCGAATAGTTAAGCAGATGAAATAATTATTTATATTTATTATAATATAAAAGTGTTAATTTTAAAATAAAAGAAAAAATGGATGCATGAAAGCTAAAAACGGCAAACTGCAATTACCGAACGTGCTGCTCAGTGCTGAAGAGAGGAAAAATGAACGATGCTGCAAATTTTTGTTTATTTATTTGCATTTTTTGTAACGGTACCGATTATTGTTACTGGGTTAATCTATGTTCTTGCCTATTTTTGGCATAGGCGGAGGCGAAAGGCAGTTATCACCGCTGCTAATTGGTCTCTGGTGTTTTATATCATTTCGGTCAATCTGATTTTTTTTATGATGTTCGAGCGACCGACCATTGGTTATACGCTCATTTTTTTATTGCTTATTTTAGCCGTTATTGTTACTTTGCAGTGGAAGGTACATATGGAAGTGAAAATTGGAAAGGCGTTTAAAATTCTATGGAGGGGCAGTTTTCTGTTCTTTTTTATTTTATATGTTTGTGCGACATTTCTCAGCATATTGCTTCGAATCTTTGTATAAGGTGATTCAAGCAGGAAACATGAAATAGCTTTTCCTTTTATGTACAATACAAATGGGAAAGTATGGAACAAAGGAGCAGATATGATGCGTATAAATCCTATTCCGTTACATAATCAAACAAAAATCATGGAAGATTATCGTAACTTTAATGAACAAATTCAAAAGTTTTTTTCATACCATCCATTTTCCGATTTTCACAAAAGGATGAAAGAATTACAGATGCGTCAATTTCCCCGCGAGGAATTGACCGATTTGCTGATTGCCATGAATCAGGAATGGGATGCTCCTCAATCGACAATACATAATATTAAACGGCTAAAAAAAGATGAAAGTGTCGTTGTTATTGGGGGTCAACAGGCAGGACTTTTAACCGGTCCAATGTATACAATCAATAAAATTATCTCGATATTGCAGCTTGCGAAGCAGCAGGAAATGGAACTGGGAATCCCGGTTATTCCTGTCTTCTGGATTGCTGGGGAAGATCATGATTTTGCAGAAATAAACCATGTCTATTTGCCGAAAGAAAGGAAAATGGAAAAATTCACTTTCACCGCACAGGTGACAGAAAAACGATCGGTATCCGACATGATAATTGATCAGGAAAAATTGGAAATTTGGATCAATAAAATATTTAAGCAGCTGGAAGAAACGGAATACACGAAGGACTTACACCGGCAGATTTTGCGATGTTTGCAGTCGGCAACATCATTTACAGATTTTTTTGCCCGTCTAATCTTTTGGCTGTTTGATGAAGAAGGCTTGGTGCTTATTGATTCTCATGACGAGCGGCTCCGGGAAATCGAATCCCCGTATTTTGTGAAAATGATCGAAAAACAGCCAAAAATAAACCATAGTATCCAACAGACGATAGAGCAGCTTAAGGAAAGCGGGTATGACGTAAACCTGGATTTAGGTGAAAACTGCGGACATCTTTTCTATCACGGAAACAACAGCCGGGTTTTACTGACTCGGGATGCTTCCGGGGAATGGGTAGGCAAACAGAATGAAGTATCTCTTTCGACGGAACAATTATTGGAAATTGCAAAAAACAGGCCTGAATTATTGAGCAACAATGTCGTTACTAGACCATTAATGCAGGAATGTTTATTTCCTTCGATAGCGTTTATTGGCGGTCCCGGTGAAGTTGCATATTGGGCTGCACTGAAAGGCGCATTTCAGATGATGGATATGACGATGCCGCCGGTAGTTCCGCGATTATCCTTCACCTATATTGATAGAAAAGTAGAAAAAGCACTGCATCGTTTCGGACTGGATGAATCTTATGCAATCGAAAAAGGGGTAGAACATTTCCGCAAAAATTGGTTGGATAAAAAAGCAGATCCGCCGATTGCAGAAACAGTCAGCCATTTAAAGAAAATAATTGCAGAAGGTCATGAACCGCTTCGAGATATTGCCCAAAATATCCGTTCCGACATTTACCAATTAGCAGAAAAAAATTTGCTTTATCTATATCGGGAAATTGATTTTCTTGAAAATAGAATGGTGAAAGCGTTAGAAGAAAAGTACGCCAAGGAATGGAATCATTTTGATCTTATTCAAATGTGTCTAAAACCATATGGAGGGCTGCAGGAACGGATTTGGAACCCGCTGCCGTTGCTCAATAAATACGGCAAAGAATTTATTCGGAACGTAAATAATCATTCTTTAACCTTTGACCATGGGCACTATCTCGTCTATTTTTAAATGGTCCGCCACTTTCCGCCACTTTTAATAAAAATGCTGTCATTATTGATATGACAGCATTTTTTTATTTGGCAATAGTTAAAAATACTTATTTTGCCCAAATGCTTGAAATCGGGTGGTAGAAAGTGGGGGGATGTGGTAATATAAAAATATGAAAGTGGGGGGCAGTGTTTACAATGTTCATGGGTGAATATTTGCACAATATCGATCAAAAAGGAAGAGTAATCGTGCCTTCCAAGTTCAGAGAAGAACTTGGGGAAAAATTTGTTGTTACCCGTGGATTGGACCAATGTTTATTTTGTTACCCCCTACATGAATGGAAAATATTGGAAGAAAAACTGAAAAAACTGCCTTTAACGAAAAAGGATGCCCGTGCCTTTACACGTTTCTTCTTTTCCGGAGCAGTAGAATGTGAAATAGATAAACAGGGAAGAATAAATATCCCGTTAACTTTAAGAAAATATGCCGGATTGGAGAAAGAATGTGCAATTATCGGTGTTTCGAATCGAATCGAAATTTGGGCAAATGATAAGTGGGAGGAATATGTAGACACCTCCGAAGAATCGTTTGCTGAAATTGCCGAAAATCTAATGGATTTCGATATAAACTTTTAACGTAAAAGCGGTGATATCATCATGTTTGAACATGTCAGTGTATTAAAAGAAGAAACGATTGCCGGATTGGAAATAAAACCGGATGGAACGTATGTCGACTGTACCCTAGGTGCTGGAGGACACTCGGAGCAAATTGCTTCCAGGCTTAATGAGGACGGGCTCCTTATTGCCTTTGATCAGGACAAAATCGCACTGGAAAATGCGAAAAGGCGGCTAGCGCCGTATGAAAAGCAAATCATCTATGTTCATGCAAATTTTAAATTTTTGGAAGAAGAATTGCTTGAGCGAAACATCAAGGAAGTGGACGGAGTTCTTTTTGATCTAGGAGTGTCTTCTCCCCAGCTTGATCATGGGGAAAGGGGATTCAGCTACCATCAGGATGCTTTATTGGATATGCGGATGGACCAATCCCAAAGATTAACTGCAAGACATATTGTAAATGAATGGGACTATCATGAGCTTGTCCGGATATTTTTTCAGTACGGTGAGGAAAAGTTTTCAAAACAGATAGCCCGAAAAATAGAGGAATACCGCAAGAAAAAGGAGATAGAGCGGACAGGGGAATTGGTAGATATTGTTAAAGAAGCAATTCCGGCCCCTGCACGACGAAAGGGAGGACACCCGGCAAAGCGGATTTTTCAAGCTTTGCGAATTGCAGTCAACGATGAATTAAATGCTTTTCAAAGCGCATTAAATCAGGCAGCTAAATTGACGCGGATTCACGGAAGAATTGCGGTTATAACATTTCATTCTTTAGAAGACAGAATTTGTAAACAAGCTTTCAAAAAATGGAGTACCCCAAAAGAAACCCCTCGGAATTTGCCGGTTTTGCCGAAGGAATTTGAAGCTCCTTTCAAACTGGTTACGAAAAAACCAATTACTCCTTCGGAACAGGAACTGGAAAATAATCGGCGGGCACGTTCTGCCAAGCTTCGTATCGCAGAGAAGATCAATCCGTGGGACGAATCTTTTTCTGCAAAATAATTGTTGGACAATAGTTTTTCCTTAACCATCTACGGTATTAGCAAAAATTTGTTATAAATGCATGGAGTTTTCAAAGAGAAGAGAAACTTTTTTGAGAGGAAGGACGGAGGAAAGATGAGTGTAAATCATGCGAGAAATTGGCGCCAAATGTATCCTCAAGAAATACCAAAACCTAACCAGCAAGTGAAAGTAAAAGTCAGAACGAGCGGATGGATTACAAAGGGAGAAAAAGTAATCTATTCTTTCATATGCCTTCTTTTTATTTGCTTTGGCATTTTTATCGTTTCCTATTCTTCATCATTGGATCAGCTGAACCGGGAAGTGCAGACGATAGAAAGCAAGGTTCAGGAACAACAAATTAAAAACGAAGGTTTAACCTTTGAGAAAAAAGAATTAAGCAGACCAGAAAGAATTATTTCCATTGCTGAGAAAAACGGCTTGAAGATTCAGGATACAAAGGTGAAACAGGCGAAGGAATTAACACGTGAATAGGGGAAGGAATGGCAAATGAAAAAGAACCGAACGACCCATGCCATGTCTGGCGTATTTATTATTGTTTTTTCATTGCTGTTTCTGCTATTGGCCGGCCGTTTCATGTATATTCAGGCAACTGGAGAGGTGGCCGGTGTTTCGCTGGAACAATGGGCAAAGGAAAAACGGACGACTTCTTATCCCCTTAGTTCAGAAAGGGGAAAAATTTTTGATAAAAATGGCATGACTTTAGCATATGATATGCCGGTTTACCGGTTATATGCCATCATCAGCGAAGAATATTCCAAAGGAATGGAAGAACCGCTCCATGTCGTGGATCCAGCCGCAACTGCAAAGGCGCTTGCCCCTATCCTGGATGTCGATGAAAAGGATATATTAACGCCAATTGAAAATGGACTGAAAAACAACAAATTCCAAGTGGAATTTGGCAAGATTGGCAAGAACCTCTCACAAAATAAGAGAGACGAAATCCTCGCTTTAAACCTGCCCGGAATTTATTTTGAAGAAGACTCCTTGCGCAATTATCCAAACGGAACTTTTGCTACTCATATTATCGGGTTCGCCCGAGAAATGGATGTGGAAAAGGAAGGGGAAGTTACAAAAGAAATTGCCGGTGTAACGGGCATTGAAAGGGAAATGAATGACATCCTCAAAGGGGAGGATGGCTACATCTCCTATCAGCGGGATAGATACAATAAAAAGTTATTGGATGCAGATGAAATTGTAAAAAAACCAAAAGACGGTCATGATGTGTATTTGACAATTGACCAAAAAATTCAGACCCTGCTGGAAGATGTACTTACCGATGTCCAGGAAGAGTACAATCCGGAACGTATTACTGCCATCGTAATGAATCCGAAGACAGGGGAAATATTGGCGATGGGAAATCGGCCGAGCTACAACCCGAATAATCCAGCAAACGTGGAAAACTGGTATAATGATGCAATTTCTTCTCCGTTTGAACCCGGATCAACGATGAAAATCTTCACGTGGGCATCGGCGATTGAAGCAGGGGTGTACAACGGAAATGAAGGCTTCATGTCCGGAGAGTACCAGGTGAACGAAAAAATTGTCCCTATCCGGGACCATAACCAAGGCAGGGGATGGGGAGTCATTTCCTATGATGAAGGATTTACCCGCTCTTCCAACGTGGCCGCTGCCAGACTCGTATGGGAAAAAATGGGAACCGACACTTTCCACGAATATTTGCAGGCCTTTGATTTAGATAAAGAAACGGGAATTGACCTTCCGGGTGAGATTCAAGGACAAATTTTATACAATTGGCCTCGTGAGAAATTAACAACTGCCTTCGGGCAAGGTTCAACGTTAACGCCAATCCAGCAGATGAAAGCAGCTACCGCTATTGCCAATGACGGGAAGATGATGCAGCCGTATGTAATTCAAAAAATTGTTGACCCATCTACCGGCAAAGTAATTGAAGAAAAGGAACCGACCGTAGTGAAAGAACCGATTTCCCCGGAAACGGCGAAAGAAGTGTTACAGTTAATGGATTCGGCGGTTAACGGCAAACATGCAACCGGGAAAAATTACCAGCTGGAAGGTTATACGGTGGGGGGGAAAACGGGTACCGCCCAAATTCCCGATCCGAATGGAAACGGCTATTTAACTGGACGGAATAATTATGTATTTTCCTTTCTTGGTGTTGCACCGGTGGAAGATCCAGAGCTGATGATGTATGTGGCCGTGAAACAGCCCGAATTGGGAGATAAGCCTAGTTCCGAACCGGCTGCAAAAATATTTAAAACAGTAATGGGGAATAGTTTGCGCTATTTAAACATCGAGCCGGATATGGAAGAGGAAAAGAATGTAGAACTCGTCACCGTTCCTGACTTAAAGGGTCAGAACCCTTCCGAAGCGAAACAGCGGTTAAGCGATTTAGGTCTAAATCCGGTTGTAATTGGCGACGGGAATAAAATTATTGCCGCAAGCGTGGATGCTGGAGAAGAAGTATTGTCTCAGAAACGGGTTTTCCTCGTTACAGATAATCCGAAAATGCCAAATATTATCGGCTGGTCTGTGCGGGATGTTGTCCAGCTGGCAGACTTAATGGAGCTCAAAATGGAAGTGCTCGGAGGCGGATACGCGATATCCCAAAGCATTGAGGCAGGCACTGCTCTGAAGAAAAACGACTACTTAGGGGTGGAGTTTGCTGAACCGAACATAGGGAATAAGGAAACAAATGATGAAGCAGAAAATAATGTTGACCATGAATCCGGATAAGCCCTTCGAATAAAAGAAACAGTGTTCTATTACGTTTTCTAACGTCATATAGTTGATACAAGCCTACCTATGGAAAAGGGGATAGAAATGAAACGTGTATCACAAGTGATCGTTAGAAAACGAATAGTTACTGTTTTTCTTTTTGGTTTGCTTATTTTCCTCATTATTGTCATTCGTCTTGGCTATGTCCAATTTTTTTTAGGCAAAGAATTGGTCGGACAAGCCAATGATTTATGGACGAGAGATATCATCTTTGAGCCAGAAAGAGGACTGATACTTGATAGAAATGGAGATATACTTGCTGAAAATGTGACTGCCCCTTCCATCGTCATCATCCCGAGGCAAATTACAAATCCTGAAGATACAGCGGAAAAATTGGCGCAGATTCTCGGTATGGAAGCAAATAAAGTGTATGCCTCAATTACAAAAAATACGTCCAGTGTTAATTTGCGGCCAGAGGGGATTAAAATAACCGAAGCGGAAGAGCAGGCGATTCGGGAATTAAATTTGCCTGGCGTTTATTTGGCGAAGGATTCAAAGCGGCATTACCCGTATGGGAAAGCTTTGTCTCATGTGTTAGGATTTGCTGGAATAGATAATCAAGGTTTGATGGGGCTGGAACTATATTATGACGAAAAATTAAAAGGCGAAAAAGGCAGTCTTTCGTTCTATTCCGATGCGAAAGGAAGAAGGCTGGAAACATTGGCTGATGAATATAACCCTCCAACAGACGGAATGCATATGCAAACGACGATTGATTCAAGAGTGCAGACGATTATGGAAAGGGAACTGGATATCGCGGAAGCCAAATTTAATCCGGATTCTGCCTTGGCCATTGCGGTTAATCCAAAAACTGGAGGAGTTCTTGGGATGACTTCCAGGCCAAATTTCCATCCGGAAAACTATCAAGAGGTGGATCAGTCGGTCTTTAACCGGAATTTGCCGATTTGGAGCACCTATGAACCTGGTTCGACTTTTAAAATTATTACTTTGGCAGCCTCGCTGGAGGAAAATACGATCGATTTGGTAGATGATCATTTCCACGATGACGGAGCAATTAAAGTAGGGGGCGCAACGATACATTGCTGGAAACGGGGTGGACATGGCGAACAGAGCTACCTGGAAGTAGTGCAAAATTCCTGCAACCCCGGTTTTGTGAACCTTGGCCAAAAGCTTGGCACCGAGCGGCTCTTTTCCTATATTAAAAATTTCGGCTTTGGTGAAAAGACAGGCATCGACTTGCAGGGGGAAGCAAGCGGCATCTTGTTTTCCCAAGATAAGATTGGTCCTGTTGAGCTGGCGACTACTTCCTTCGGCCAAGGGGTGTCCGTTACACCGATCCAGCAAGTGATGGCGGTAGCTGCAGCGGTAAACGGAGGGTATTTGTATGAGCCATACATAGCAGAAGCATGGATTGACCCTAAAACGGGGAAAACGGTCGAGAAGCGGGAACCAAAGGTGAAGAAACGGGTTATTTCCGAACAAACGTCGAAGGAAATACGCCATGCGCTGGAAAGTGTCGTTGCCCACGGTACCGGCAGACCTGCATACGTGGAAGGCTATCGGGTAGGAGGAAAAACGGGAACTGCCCAAAAGGTAGGCCCGGACGGAAGATATATGGAAAATAATTACATCGTTTCTTTTATCGGTTTTGCCCCCGCCGATGATCCGGAAATTGTCGTCTACGTTGCGGTAGATAATCCGAAAAATACGGTCCAGTTTGGCGGGACGGTGGCTGCCCCGATTGTAGGAAATATTTTGGAAGATAGTTTGCGGGTGCTTGGAGTCGAAGAGAGGGAAGGCGGGCTCGACAAGAAATATTTATGGCCGGAAGAGCCGCCTGTCGAAGTACCAAATTTAATCGGCAAAAAGACTGGTGAGCTTTCCGAAATGCTTATTCCTTTGTCTGTGGAGACGAGCGGAAAGGGAGATGTCATTATCGACCAGTCTCCTGCACCTGGAACGAAACTGGAACCTGGCTCCACCTTGCGCATATATGTAACAGAAAATTAATCGTGTGCGGAAATGAAATCTGCTATAATTGAGTAGCGAAATATAAATGGACTAAAAGAATCACTGAATATGACATAAAAAAGGGTGTTAAGAACGTGAAATTACGTGAATTACTAGCCAATATCCCATTTTACAAATCAGAAGGAAATGTGGAACATATCGAAATTAACGGAATAGAAACGGATTCAAGGAAAGTCCGCTCTGGTGATTTGTTTATATGCATCCCAGGATTTACGGTAGACGGTCACGACTTTGCACAAGAGGCAGTTCGTAAAGGAGCAGTCGCGGTGATTGCCGAAAAACCGCTTTCCGTTGAAGTGCCGGTCGTCATTGTGGAGGACACTTCCAGGGTATTGCCGTTCCTAGCAGTCCAATTTTTTCAAAATCCGACGAAGAATCTATCCCTTATCGGTGTGACAGGAACGAACGGAAAAACGACGATTACGTATGTATTGGAAAAAATTTTTCGAGCGTACGGGCAAAAAACAGGGGTTATCGGAACAATTCAAGTAAAAGTGGGGGAAGATATTTACCCGGCGGTGAACACAACGCCGGATGCTTTGGAACTGCAGCGGCTGTTTCATCATATGAATAGGGAACAGGTAGATACAGCGATTATGGAAGTATCTTCCCATGCTCTTGATTTAGGAAGGGTTTACGGATGTGATTATGATATCGCCATCTTTACGAATCTTTCACAAGACCATTTAGATTATCATAAAGATATGGAGGATTACTTGCGGGCGAAAAGCCTGCTATTTAGCCAGCTGGGAAACAGCTATGGAGAAGGAAAAGGGAAGTTTGCCATCCTAAATGCGGATGATTCCTCCTTCCTGTTGCTGAAAAAGAGCACAGCACAAAAGGTAATTACTTACGGCTGTGAAAAGGAAGCGCAATTTAAAGCGGATGACATCGTTTTAACTGCGGCTGGGACAGAATTTACATTACAAACCCCTTTAGGGTCAACAAAAATTAAAAGTAAGTTAATCGGCAAATTTAATGTATATAATATGCTGGCTGCTGCTGCTGCCGCTGTTTCTTACGGCATTCCTCTGGATACGGTAAAAAAGGCATTGGCAGAGATGAACGGTGTAAACGGAAGATTTGAAGTGGTGACGACAGATGAACCATATACGGTCATTGTTGACTATGCCCATACTCCGGATTCCTTGGAAAATGTCTTAAAAACGGCCAATGAATTTGCGAAAGGAAAAACGTATGTTGTTGTCGGCTGCGGCGGTGACAGAGATCGGTCCAAACGGCCGCTTATGGCAAATATTGCCGTAACGCATGCTTCCCATGCATTATTTACGTCGGATAATCCCCGGACCGAAGATCCGATGGCAATTTTGAACGATATGGTGGAAGGACTGGATGCATCCCATTCCTTTGAAGTGATTGCCGATCGGAAGGAAGCAATTGAAAAAGCGATAGCCTACGCCAAACCGGATGATATCATTATCATAGCCGGAAAAGGACACGAAACGTATCAAATTATCGGCCATAAAAAACACCATTTTGATGACCGGGAAGTGGCCAGACAGGCAATTCAAGCAAAGGGGAAATGATTCATGCTCTTTACAATAAAATGGTTAAGCAACCTATTTCCTGAATATAAAGGACCCATTAGTGATGCACCTATTGATAATGTCATTACCGACAGCCGGCTGGAAACAGAAAACGCCCTCTTTATTCCGATTATTGGCGAGCGGTTTGACGGGCACCAATTTGTTTACCAGGCACTTGAGCACGGAGCGAAGGCTGTTTTTTGGGATAAGAAAAAGGAGCTTCCGGAACATTTTCCTGATCACATTTCGCTGTTTTTTGTCGATGATACGACCGAAGCATTGCAATTATTAGCGATGAAATATCGGGAAGAAATTAATCCGAAGGTGATTGGGGTTACCGGTTCGAACGGCAAAACGACGACGAAAGATTTGGTCGCATCTGTCGTAAAATCTTCCTATATATGTCATTATACAAAGGGAAATCTCAACAACCATATCGGTTTGCCGTTAACGATTCTTTCCATGCCTAGGGATACGGATGTACTTGTTGTGGAAATGGGCATGAATCATTTTGGAGAAATCGAAGCCCTTTCCCGCATTGCGAAACCGGATTACGGAATAATTACGAACATTGGCGAATCCCATATTGAATTTTTAGGTTCGAGAGAAGGAATCGCCAAAGCAAAATTAGAAATTACGGCCGGAATGAAGAAGGACGGTCTGCTAATTGTGGACGGAGACGAACCGCTCCTTTTACATGAACAAACCGGATTGGAGAAGATGACTTGCGGTTACGGCAAAGAATGCGATTATCAAATCAGGGAAGTTCATCTATCCATCCATGGCACCCGTTTCACCGTGTCTCGCGGTGGGGAGTTTTCAATACCGCTTGCCGGCAGGCATCATGCAAAAAATGCCCTCTTTGCCATTGCCGTTGCCGAAAAATTAGGGATTTCCTCCACTGAAATAAAAGATTCATTGGCGTCCATGGAAAATACCGGAATGCGCTTTGAAATGTTAAAAGGAAAAAACGGGGTATCGATCATTAACGATGCCTACAATGCCTCACCAACATCGGTGAAAGGCGCTATTGAAACAGTGAAACAATTGGCTGGATACGAAGAGAGAGTTCTCGTGTTAGGGGACATATTAGAGCTCGGCAGCCATGCAGAGGAAATGCACGCTTCCATTGCTGAGGTAATAGAAAAACCGATTACAGCTGTATTGACATACGGAGAGAAGGCGAAACTAATATCAGAATCGGTAAAGAAAAATAGACGGGATATTTTATGCAAGCACTTTGATACGAAAGAAGCCTTGTTACATGAATTGCCTGCTTATTTCCATGAAAATGCAGTCATATTGTTTAAAGCATCAAGAAAACTGCAGTTTGAAACATTCATTGAAAGTATCATATAATGGACGGTTTATAAGAGGAGGTTACAGTAGTGAATACAGTTGCCATATTTTTAACGCTTGCCATCGCATTTTTAATTACCGTCCTTATCTCTCCCTTATTTATTCCGTTGCTGCGAAGACTAAAATTTGGTCAGAGCATTAGGGAAGAAGGACCGCAATCCCACCAGAAAAAAACGGGGACACCAACAATGGGCGGAATCATGATTGTAATAAGCATTGTAGTAACGACAGTAATTATGGTACTCCGGATTTCCCCCGGGACGATCGGCTTCGAATTTGGATTGCTGCTTTTTGTCCTTTTAGGATATGGTTTGTTAGGATTTTTAGACGACTTTATTAAAGTTGCAATGAAACGGAATTTAGGCTTGACGTCGAAACAGAAAATGCTCGGCCAAATTATTATTGCTCTTATTTTTTATTTTATTTTAGTCCGTCAAGATTTCCCTACATATATTCAAATTCCGGGAACAGACATCCAATTTGAATTAGGTTGGGCATATGCAATACTGATTATTTTTATGCTTGTCGGGTCTTCTAACGGAGTCAACTTGACCGATGGGCTGGACGGATTATTAGCAGGAACTGCGGCTATTGCCTTCGGTGCTTATGCTATTTTAGGCATGTATTTTGGTACAAGTGTGGAGGTCGTCATATTCTCTTTAGCCGTTGTTGGAGCTTTGCTTGGGTTTTTGGTTTTCAATGCCCATCCGGCAAAAGTTTTTATGGGTGACACCGGCTCATTAGCATTGGGCGGCGCCATTGCGGCGGTAGCAATTTTAACGAAAACGGAATTTCTCCTTGTTATCATTGGCGGAGTTTTTGTCATTGAAACATTATCGGTAATCATCCAAGTTATTTCTTTTAAAACGACCGGCAAACGGGTATTTAAAATGAGCCCTTTGCATCACCATTATGAACTGTTAGGATGGTCGGAATGGCGTGTTGTTACGACATTTTGGCTCATCGGATTATTATTTGCCATATTAGGAATTTACATTGAGGTGGGCTAACATTGAGTAAATTAGCGGATTTTCCATATTACCGAATACTAGTCCTCGGTCTGGCCAAAAGCGGGACGGCTGCTGCCAGGGCGCTGCTACAACATGGAAAACAAGTACGGATTAACGATAAAAGTGCAAAGCCGGAAGACCGTCTTATTAAAGAGCTCGAGGATTTGGGGGCCGAGGTTTTTTATGGCGACCATCCTCTTGAAGCATTAAATAATATGGAAATAGTTGTGAAAAACCCTGGAATTTCCTACGACCATCCGATTGTACGCGAAGCAATCAGCAAAAATATTCCGGTGATTACGGAAGTGGAATTAGCTTATTATCTTACTGAATCACCGATTATCGGAATTACAGGGTCCAATGGAAAAACAACGACGACAACGCTGATTACGAAAATGATTGAATCAAGCGGCATTCCAGTAAAAGTAGCAGGCAACATCGGGATTGTAGCAACGGATGTTGCCCTGTCGATTGATGAAGATACGACGATGGTATTGGAACTTTCTTCTTTTCAGCTGCAGGGTACGGAGAAGTTTAGGCCGAACATTGCCGTTCTATTGAATATTTATGAAGCTCATTTGGATTACCATAAAACGTTTGAAAATTATACAGCGGCGAAATGCAATATTTTCAAAAATCAAACCGAAGAGGATTACGTTGTATTTAATGCGGATGATCCGATCATTATGAATGAAATTTCTCATGCAAAGGGAAGGCTAGTTCCTTTTTCTGTGAAAAACATGACGGAGGATGGTGCTTACATAAGCAGCGGGAAAATTTATTTCCGCGGGGAAGAGATTATTCATGTTGACGATGTCGTCCTTGTCGGAAACCATAACTTGGAAAATATTTTGGCTGCCGTTGCTGCAGCAAAATTAAGAGGCGCAGAAAATGAAGCTATCCGCAATGTTCTTGCCACTTTTTCCGGGGTAAAACACCGTCTCCAATACGTGGAAACGATTGAAGGCAGGAAATTTTACAATGATTCCAAGGCAACAAATATTTTAGCAACGCAAAAAGCTTTAGCTTCCTTTACCCAGCCGGTAATTCTGCTTGCTGGCGGACTGGATCGGGGAAATGAATTCACTGATTTAATCCCATACCTTAAAAACGTAAAAGGAATGGTATTATTTGGCCAGACGAAAGGAAAATTGCAACAGATTGCTGAACAGGTACATATCCCTTATATACTTGCGGAAAATGTAGAGCAAGCAGCGGAACAGGCCTTTCACATGTCAGTTGAAGGGGATGTCATATTGCTTTCTCCTGCCTGTGCCAGCTGGGATCAATACAGGACCTTTGAAGAAAGAGGTGACATGTTTATACAAGCCGTGCATAGACTAATGTAGGGGCTTGTTTCATGTTCAAAGAATGATTTTGCCCCTATATCGATCAGGTAAAGGGGTGTTTTTTTGTTTCTAAAAAAATGGAACTATCGTTCTCAGCCTGATTTCCTGTTACTGGCGATTATATTAGCATTGCTCCTTTTCGGGGTAATCATGGTCTACAGTTCTTCCTTTGTTTGGGCGGAATACAAGTTCGGCGACAGCGCCTATTATTTGAAAAGACAGCTGCTCTTTGCAGCCGCCGGGGTAGCTGCCATGCTTTTTGTCACGTTCATCCCTTATCATACGTGGAAAAAGTATGCGAAACTGATTCTGCTCCTTTGTTTTCTCTTGCTTCTTATCGTTCTCATACCAGGGATTGGCTTGGTGCGCGGAGGTGCCCGGAGCTGGATAGGGATTGGCGCCTTTAGCATTCAGCCGTCGGAATTTATGAAATTAGGTTTAATTATTTTTCTAGCGTCCATTCTGTCGGCGAATCAGAAGTACATTACTTCATTTCAAAAGGGCTTTTTGCCATGTGTTTTGTTAATTTTCTCTTCCTTCGGATTAATTATGCTCCAGCCGGACCTTGGAACAGGCATGGTACTCGTACTAAGCTGCATGGTGATGATTTTTGTTGCCGGCGCCCGTATTTTGCATTTTACCGGACTGGCTTTGCTCGGCGTTCTCGGTTTAGTGCTCCTGATTTTGTCCGCTCCTTATCGGATTAGCCGTATTACTGCATTTTTAAACCCGTGGGAGGATCCGTTAGGGGATGGATTCCAGATTATCCAGTCCCTTTATGCGATTGGACCTGGAGGATTAATGGGGTTGGGGCTGGGGAACAGTTTGCAAAAGTATTTCTATTTGCCGGAGCCGCAAAACGATTTTATTTTCGCCATTCTGTCCGAAGAATTAGGGTTTATTGGCGGAACGGCAATTATATTGCTTTTTGCACTATTGCTTTGGCGGGGGATAAAAGTATCGCTTGAAGCTCCGGATTTATTCGGAAGATTGCTCGGAATCGGTATCGTCTCCATGCTGGCCATTCAGGCAATGATTAATATTAGTGTCGTCATCGGTTTAATACCTGTAACAGGAATCACGCTGCCATTTTTAAGTTATGGCGGATCGTCATTAACGCTAACTTTATGTTCAGTAGGGATATTGCTAAATATTAGCATTCATTCAAAGATGTAACAGAACTGGAAAAAATTGTTTTGATTTTTAAATAAAATGAAATAAACGGCGGTAAAAAAACTTGGTAAACTAGTCTTGTAGACTATATAAATATGACTATTTTATGATATAATTTCAATTAAGTGGATATAAGCGGCAATTGGTGCCGTTTTATTTCTTTAAATTTGCAAAAAAAGGAAGAAATGAGATGAGTGAGAAAAAGATTGTTTCAATTGAGGACCGGATTCCAAAATTGAAACAAGCTCGCAAAAAGAAAGCTAATCGACGTCTTATTTTCTATTTATCCATCTTTTTCTTCTTAATTTTTATTATCGTTTATTTGCAGTCTCCATTGAGCCATGTTCGAACGATTGAAATTACAGGAAATAACAATATTACCGATGAAGAAATTATAAAATGGAGCGAAGTAAACGTCAAAACGAATATATGGATGATAGATTTAGAATTAACGGAGAGAAATTTGCTGGAAAATCCAGTAATACATAAAGCGGAAGTATCGAGGGATTTGCCGTCAACGATCCGTATTCAAGTTGAAGAGCATAAAGTTGTCGGCTACTTGAAAAGGGACAACCTCTACTACCCTGTTCTTGGCAATGGGGTCGTTCTCGATGATGCTTCCCAAAAGGAGTACAGCGGAAATTCACCGTTGCTCCATCAGTTTACGGATGAAGATGTTTTACATAGAATGGCAGCAGAATTGAACAAATTGCCAGAAACAATTACATCCCTCATTTCGGAAATCTATTGGCTTCCAGAAGAGGATAACCCAAATCGCATTCTCTTATATATGGTTGACGGATATATTGTGGATGCAGCTATCCGTGATTTTTCAGAAAAAATGGAAGTTTATCCGTCAATTGTTGCCCAATTGGACCCGGAAGTGGAAGGAATTATTCATCTTGGAGTTGGAGTTTACTTTGAAGCGTTGACAGAAGAAGAAAATAGCAGCTCAGAAGATACGGAAATAAACACGAGTACTGAATAACAATTGCAGAATGTACAGATTTTTCCATTTTTTTAAAGGAATATACATGTTTTTGTGGAACTAACTATATATGTTCCTAATCATGAATAAGCGGATCGTTTTTTTAAATTTGGAGGTGCCTTTCTTTGAATAACAGCGAAGTACTTGTAAGTCTAGATATTGGAACAACAAAAATCAAAGTAATCATTGGTGAAGTGTTTAATGATTCATTAAATATTATCGGAGTCGGAACGGCAAAATCAAACGGTATGAAAAAAGGTGCCATCGTGGATATTGATCAGACTGTTCAATCGATAAAAAGTGCTGTAGAGCAAGCTGAACATATGGTCGGGATGGAAATTGAGCGGGTCATCGTTGGGATTAACGGAAATCATATAGGGCTTCAACCTTGCCATGGTGTCGTAGCCGTTCAAAGTGAAAATCGGGAAATTGGCGACGAGGATGTGAAAAGGGTTATTGAAGGCGCTCAAGTCATGTCCATTCCGCCGGAAAGAGAAATCATTGATTGCATACCCCAGCAATTTATCGTTGACGGGCTGGACGGAATAACCGATCCCCGGGGAATGATCGGAGTTCGTTTAGAAATGGAAGGTACGCTTATTACGTGTTCAAAAACCGCTTTACATAATCTATTAAAATGTGTCGAGCGTGCCGGACTGGAGGTAGCGGATATTTGTCTGCAGCCGATGGCAGCGGGAACGATCGCCCTGTCAAAGGACGAAAAAAACATGGGAGTTGCCTTAATTGATATAGGCGGAGGCTGTACGACAATTTCCATTTTTGAAAATGAACATCTGCAAAGAACAAGCGTTATTCATCTAGGCGGAAATCATATTACAAAAGATTTATCGATCGGACTTCGAACATCAACTGAAGAGGCAGAGGACGTAAAATTAAATTACGGTCATGCCTTTTACGATGATGCGCAGGAAGAAGAGACTTTTGAAGTATCCATCATTGGCAGCAATCATCGGGAAACCCATAATCAGTTGGAAATCGCAGATATAATTGAAGCAAGACTGGAAGAAATCTATGCTTATGCCGAAAGAGAGATTCGCAAAATGGGCTATTATGATATGCCTGGAGGCTATGTGCTTACAGGCGGCACAATGTCGATGCCCGGAGTGCTCGAATTGGCAGAAGATGTGTTCCAGGCTAATGTCCGGATTGCGATTCCAGATTACATTGGAGTAAGAGAACCACAATTTACTTCTGGTGTTGGCATTTTACAATTTGCCTATCGCAATGCTAAAATTCAAGGAAAAGATTTATACCCGGCAGTAAAAATGGGACAAGCTGCCAATGACATGAAACCGAAAAGGAATAAAAAAGAGAGCCATTCCCAAAGTGCGCAAAGAAAAGAGCCGAGAAGAATGGCAAACCTGTTTCGCTATTTCTTTGATTAATTGGATGGAAGTTACATGTTGACATTGCATACAAATTAGGAGGAACGATTATGTTAGAATTTGATACAAGCATGGACGATTTAGCGATAATTAAAGTTGTAGGCGTAGGCGGAGGAGGCAATAATGCAGTTAACCGCATGATTGAACATGGAGTAGAAGGTGTAGAGTTTATCGCTGTCAATACAGATGCCCAAGCACTCAATCTGTCGATGGCGGAAATGAAAGTACAAATCGGCACGAAATTAACAAGAGGACTAGGTGCGGGAGCGAATCCGGAGGTCGGGAAAAAAGCTGCGGAAGAAAGCAAAGAACAATTAGAAGAAGTGCTGCAAGGTGCAGATATGGTTTTCGTTACGGCGGGAATGGGCGGTGGAACCGGTACTGGCGCAGCACCGATCATTGCCCGAATTGCCAAAGATTTAGGCGCATTAACCGTCGGTGTCGTAACAAGACCTTTCTCCTTCGAAGGAAGAAGAAGAGCGAACCAAGCCATCTCCGGCATCGAAGCATTAAAGGAAAATGTGGATACTTTAATTGTTATACCGAATGACAGGCTATTGGAAATTGTAGATAAAAACACGCCAATGCTTGAAGCATTCCGTGAAGCGGACAACGTTCTTCGCCAAGGGGTACAAGGAATTTCCGACTTAATTGCAAAACCAGGGTTGATTAACGTGGATTTTGCCGACGTGAAAACGATCATGCATGATAAAGGGTCTGCATTGATGGGAATCGGCATTGCTACAGGTGAAACGAGAGCAACAGAAGCAGCGAAAAAAGCGATCTCTTCTCCTTTGCTTGAAACATCCATTGATGGAGCCCACGGAATCTTAATGAATATTACCGGCGGCACGAATTTAAGCCTGTTTGAAGTGCAGGAAGCGGCAGATTTAGTAACATCTGCAGCCGATAAAGAAGTAAACGTTATTTTTGGTTCGGTAATCAATGAGAATTTATCCGATGAAATTATTGTAACTGTCATTGCTACCGGTTTTGACGAGGCGAAAAAAAGTGCTGAACCGCAACAAAGGCAATCCCGTCCTCTAGCAGCAAGTCAGCATGCGGCAACAAGAGAGGAGCCGGCACCTCGGGACCATGTACAGTCAAAGCAGGAAGAGGATGAATTAGATATACCTGCATTTTTAAGAAACCGCAAGCGAAATAGAAGGTAAGCAAAAACTTCAATCTCCACGAATGCCGGGGATTGAAGTTTTTTTGTACTCTTTTTCTCCCTATAAATCTCCGTTCTGAAGATCAGCACCTTCCTTCTACACTATTCTCCAAAACAACTGAAAATTAGCCCCATTTTGCATACAAAAAATGACAGACTTTGCCTTTAAAATTAGCTATACTCTCTATAACCCTATTAATATGATTTCTTTTCTTTTTATTTGGCAGCTTCCTTGAAAAACTAGAAGTTTTTCACGAGGCGGAGAGGACGAGTTCATTGACCATCTATTTGGATACAGTATGGCTATTAAATTTCATCTTTGATTTGATGCTGCTTATGTTAACGAAAGGGATTGCCAGATTTTCTGCTCCGGCATGGCGGATTTGGATTGGTGCGCTGGTAGCTTCCTTCATCGTGCCGATTCTCATCATATTTCCTGACAGTTTCGTCCAAAGTGTTCTATTTAAAGTTATTTATTCATTCATTATTATATTTTGTGCCTTTGGTTTTCATTCTATATTTCAGTTTTTGAAATTATTTTTTATCTTTTATTTTGTCACATTTTCCATAGGAGGTGGATTAATTGCAGTCCATTATCTTTTTTCCCATTCCATAACAGGTAATGGTTTTCTCGTAGCAGCAGGTCATGGAGACCCTATCAGCTGGGTGTTTGTCCTCGTTGGATTTCCGCTTAGCTATTTGTTTACGAAACATCGGATGAACCAGCATATCATTGATAAAATCCGCTATGAACAGTTATATACGGTAACGATACAAATCAAAAATGAAGCATATACAACAACTGCATACGTGGACAGCGGAAATCATTTGACCGATCCGATTTCCAAAAAACCTGTTGTCATCTGTGATGAACCCTTTTTAAAACAATGGTTCTCAAATGAGGATTGGGAATCGCTAAAGAAGGCAGCTGATAGTTTCGATATGGACCTCTTGCCTGAAGAATGGGAACATTTGATTCATTTTATTCCGTATCAAGGTGTAAATGGAAATGGTGTACTGCTGGCGATTCGTCCGGAAGCATGTACAATCCATGAAACGAACCGGACATTGCGAACGCGAAAATTTTTAATCGGAGTCCGCTTTGGAGAACTGGCAAAAGATGGCACTTATCATTGCCTGCTCCAGCCGCAAATTATGCAATTTGCAGACATACATTCGGCTTAAGAGGAGAGATGAAATTGAAAATATGGAAATTGCGCCTTCAGTTGAAATGGAATAGGTTTTTAAGAAAAATTGGCATCAAACCGAATGAAATTTATTATATCGGGGGGAGTGAGGCCCTGCCTCCGCCGCTGTCGAAACAGGAGGAAAAAGAGCTGCTGACACTCTTGCCAAAGGGAGACCGGGCAGCAAGGTCTATTCTGATTGAGAGAAATTTGCGGCTTGTCGTCTACATTGCGAGGAAATTTGAAAATACGGGGATTAATATTGAAGACCTCATCAGTATTGGAACAATCGGCTTAATTAAAGCGGTTAATACATTTAATCCGGAAAAAAAGATAAAATTAGCGACTTATGCATCAAGATGTATTGAAAATGAAATATTAATGTATTTGCGGCGCAATAATAAACTAAAGGCGGAAGTATCTTTTGATGAGCCGCTTAATATTGATTGGGACGGGAATGAATTGCTTCTTTCCGATGTGCTGGGAACGGAAGATGATATTATTACAAAAAATTTAGAGTCGGACGTGGATAAAAGTTTATTACGGTCTGCATTATCCAAATTAAACGATCGGGAAAAGCAAATTATGGAATTGCGCTTCGGTTTAGTCGGCGATGAAGAAAAAACACAGAAAGATGTAGCCGACATGCTAGGAATATCCCAATCTTATATTTCCCGGCTGGAAAAGAAAATAATCCGCCGCTTAAAGAAGGAATTTAATAAAATGATTTAACTTGTAGACAGGATTTTAAGCAATGTTGCTAAATTTTTGCAACTTTTGCCACTGCATAAAAAACCCTCTGGGAGGAGATACTGTCCATGAACAGCATCACCAACTGGGAGGGTAACATAATGACGAGACATAAGGTTGAAATATGTGGTGTTGATACATCAAAGCTGCCAGTACTCAGCAATGAAGAGATGCGGGAATTGTTTATTAGAATGCAAGAGGAGGGAGATTTATCTGCAAGAGAAGAGCTTGTAAACGGAAATTTGCGGCTCGTCTTAAGCGTTATACAGCGATTCAACAATCGCGGCGAATATGTAGATGATCTCTTTCAGGTCGGCTGTATCGGTCTTATGAAATCGATTGATAATTTTGATTTAAGTCATAACGTAAGATTTTCCACGTATGCTGTTCCAATGATAATTGGAGAAATCCGAAGATATTTGCGCGACAATAATCCGATTCGGGTTTCTCGGTCTTTGCGGGATATTGCTTATAAGGCATTGCAAGTGAGAGAAAAATTAATGAATAAAACTTCGCGAGAACCGACACCTGCAGAAATTGCTGAGGAAATGGGAATACCTCACCAGGAAATCGTTTTTGCTATGGATGCCATCCAAGATCCGGTTTCATTGTTTGAACCGATTTATAACGATGGCGGGGATCCAATCTATGTCGTTGACCAAATCAGTGATGAGAAAAATAAAGATTCCACTTGGGTGGACAAAATCTCTTTAAAAGAAGGGATGTATAAACTGAACGAGAGGGAAAAAATGATTTTAAATAAACGGTTTTTCCAGGGGAAAACACAGATGGAAGTTGCAGAAGAAATTGGCATTTCCCAAGCGCAAGTTTCCCGGCTGGAAAAAGCAGCAATCAATCAAATGACGAAGCAAATGTTTGAAGGATAAGAGAAGTGCTTGCGGCAACTGCCGCAGCACTTCTTTTTTTGTTCTTGAGAAATAATGCGGGAAAGACGCATATATTGTACAAAAGGGCAGGTGAAAAAAATGGTTCGATTATCTGAATTACAGTTAAAGGAAGTTATTATTGTCGATGACGGAAGGAGACTAGGACAGATTTACGATTTGGAAATCAATCCGAATACCGGAAAGATTGAAGGGATTATCTTATTAGCCCGGGAAAAAAAAGGAAGCTTTTTCGGGAAATCGGAGGAAATTATCATTCCGTGGGAACATATTGTGCGTATCGGTTCCGATGTCATTCTCGTCCGGCACCAGCAAGGACCGTTACTTTTGACGAAGCAATAGCAAAAATATGTTATGATAGAACAAATCACATCTTGAAGAAAACGTCAGGAGGGGGGATAAGATGGGGGAACCCTTTGTGTTAGCAGACGAAACCTATTTAACGATAAAAAGCTGGACAGATCGATTTCCAGATTTGGCGGCAGGATTTACAACGAGGAACGGCGGCGTGTCGGAGAAGCCGTATGATGGGCTCAACTGCGGATTGCATGTTCCTGATGTAAAAGAACATGTCATAGAAAACCGAAAGTTGCTGGCTGAAAAAATCAATTTTCCTTTGGAACGATGGGTGTCTGGAGAGCAAGTCCACAAGACGGAAATACGAATTGTGAAGCATGACGATCAAGGAAAAGGGGCTACGAATTACGAGAGCAGTCTAAAAGGAATTGACGGGCTGATAACCGGTCAAAAAGGAGTTTTGTGTACCGCCTTTTTTGCCGACTGTGTACCGTTATATTTTTTTGCTCCGTCTTTCGGATATGCAGGCATCGCCCATGCCGGGTGGCGAGGCACTGTAAATGGAATCGCCAGGAAAATGGTGGAAAAGTTTGCTGATTTAGGAATCCCGCCTGATGAATTACTGGCAGCAATCGGACCGTGTATATCAAAAACATGCTATGAAGTAGATGAGAAAGTAATTAGGCAAATTGATTCCCAATATGTGGAGAAGGCGGTCGTTCCCCTTGATAATCGGCGCTTTTTGCTTGATTTAAAACAGTTAAATATGGATATCCTTTTACAATCTGGGCTAATTCGTCATAATATAATAGTGACAAATTATTGCACCTTTTTGCAAAAAGATTTATTTTTCTCCCATCGGAGAGATCGGGGAAAAACCGGCAGGATGCTTGGTTTTATCGGATTATTGCCATAATCATGCCAGGGGGGAAGAGGAAGATGGATATACAACAAAATTTGGAACGAATTAGAGAAAAAATTAGACAAGCTTGCGAAAAAACGAATCGCAATCCAGATGAAATTACAATAATTGGCGTAACAAAATATGTTACAATAGAACGAGCAAAAGCATTAGTTGATTTGGGAATTACAAACCTTGGCGAAAATCGAAGCGATGGATTTTTGCAAAAATACGAAAAAATAGAAAAGGACGCAACATGGCATTTTATTGGAACATTGCAGTCAAGAAAAGTGAAAGACGTTATTGATTATGTCGATTATCTTCATTCTTTAGACCGGAAATCGCTGGCAAAAGAAGTAAATAAAAGGGCAAAACGCCCAATTCCTTGCTTTGTTCAAGTGAACGTAAGCGGAGAAGAAACAAAACATGGACTAGCTCCTGAAGAAGTTATACCGTTTATCGAGGAGATGGAACAGTTTCCTAACGTATACATTATCGGCCTGATGACAATGGCACCCCATACAGACAATGAAGGGGAAATACGCCAAGTTTTTCGCAAGCTGAGACAATTGCGGGATGAAATAATGGAGAAGGGGTTCCAGTACGCTCCTTGTAAGTTTTTATCCATGGGGATGAGCAATGATTATGAAATTGCCATTGAAGAAGGCGCTACCCATATTCGACTAGGTTCGACATTAGTCGGAAATGAATGGAAGTGAGGTGACAGGATGAGTTTAAAAAATAAAATTAAAAATTTCTTTGTCGATGAAGAGTATGAATATGAATACGTGGAAGAAGAGTCTGATTCCATCCAACAAGAAAAAAGCTCAAATGTTGTCAGTTTGAAAAGTCTGCACCAAAACACTTCCAAAGTGGTCCTATGTGAACCGACATCCTATAATGAAGCACAGGAAATTGCCGACCATATTATTAACCGGCGGGCAGTCATTATTAATCTGCAGCGGATGGACCATCATCAGGCTAAGAGAATTATCGATTTTCTCAGCGGAACAGTGTATGCGTTGCGCGGCGATATTCAAAAATTAGGGATGGAAACCTTTTTATGCACCCCAGAAAACATCGATGTATCCGGCTCCATTTCGGGTCAATTTGAAAACGGAAACGATTTCAGTTTTGAATAAAGGATGGTAGAAAGAATGCAGTCATTATACCTTTTGTTATACTATGCAATGGAAATTTATAGCTGGTTAATTATTATTTATATATTTATGTCATGGTTTCCTGGGGCAAGGCAATCTTCCGCCGGTGAAATGCTCGGGAGAATTTGCGAGCCGTACTTGGAAATTTTCCGGAAATTTATTCCGCCATTTGGCATGATCGATTTTTCGCCAATTGTTGCAATTTTTGTTCTTCACTTCGCCCGAATCGGTTTAGGAACCTTTTTCGGATATTTTATGTAGCTAGGTGAAAACATGAGTATTTATCAGCATTTTCGCAAAGAAGAGCATCCCTTTATTGATCAGGCGTTAAGCTGGAAAGAACAGGTGGAAAGAAGTTACGTTCCCAAACTGACCGATTTTTTGGACCCGCGTGAACAGGATATTCTGACTAGTTTAATCGGAACGAACGCTTCAGATGTTGTTCTCGAATTTAACGGCGGAGGACCGAATACGGAAAGAAAAAGAGCAATTATAAGACCGTATTATGAAGAGATGACAGAGGATATGTTTCAGCTTACCTTATTAGAGGCCGCTTACCATCAAAAATTTGTATCCATTTCCCATCGGGATGTGTTGGGGGCATTTCTTTCCCTCGGGATGAAACGGAAGAAGCTGGGAGATATATACATATCTGACGGACGAATACAGATCATCGTTGCCGCAGAAATTGCTCCCTTTGTCACGGCAAATTTAAACTATATCAAACGTGCAGCGATTCATTTTCAGGAGCAAAGCTTTTCCAGCCTAATCGCGAAACAGGAAAAGTGGCTGGAATCGGTACAGACCGTTTCATCATTGCGGTTAGACGCGGTAATAAAAGAAATATACCGAATGTCAAGGTCCGAGGCACAGGCCCTTATTCGGCAAGAACGGGTTAAAGTAAACTTCCGAATCGTCGACGAAGCGAATTTCCTGCTGCAGAAAGGAGATATTCTTTCTGTCCGTGGAAAAGGCCGCAGCAAAATTATTGACATACATGGCTTGACAAAAAAAGAGAAATGGCGGATTACTACGGCAATTTTAAAATAATTCTTTGCAGGAAATAACAGATTTTTGTCGAATAAACTAGTATTAGGGAATAATTTATGATTATATATACATAGGGAGGTGCCTAATGTGCCATTAACGCCATTAGATATTCATAATAAAGAATTTACAAAAAGTTTCCGCGGATATGATGAAGACGAAGTAAATGAGTTTCTCGATCAGGTGGTAAAAGATTATGAAATCGTCATTCGCGAAAAACGCGCATTGGAAGAAAAGGTAAATCAATTAAATGAACGGCTCAACCATTTTACCAATATAGAAGAGACGTTAAACAAATCGATTTTAGTGGCACAGGAGACGGCGGAAGAATTAAAGAGCAATGCAGCGAAAGAATCGAAGCTCATTGTCAAGGAAGCGGAAAAGAACGCCGATCGCATTATTAACGAAGCGTTAACCAAATCCCGCCAAATTTCCATTGAAGTGGAAGAAATGAAAAAACAGGCAAAAGTCTTCCGGACAAGATTAAAGATGCTTGTGGAAGCCCAATTGGAAATGATTAATACCGATGATTGGGATAATTTGTTTGAAATGGAAATGGACGACTTGGCGGAAGCAGAGGAAGCGGAAGAAAATCTTGTCAAATATTCCAAAAGCGATTCGTAACGCTTGACGGAATGCAATAATTTACATATAATTCATTAACAAAACCTTAAGAAGGCAAGATACGATGATGGAGACAGTATAAAAACAAAGGGCTTGTATCAGCGAGCCGGGAATTGGTGAAAGCCCGGACTGGCCGTGTTTTTAGAAGATCACTCCGAAGTATCCATTATGAACGGTGAGTAGTAATGGACGGTTATCCCCGTTACGGATGTCGAGCGGATTTAAAATGGCAGTCATTTTAAATCTATAAGGGTGGTACCGCGAGTCTTCTCGTCCCTTCTTTGGGATGAGAAGACTTTTTATATACCGCTATGTTTTGATTTACGAAAGGTTATGATGATGAAGAGGAGGAAATTACGATGAACTATAAAGATACATTACTAATGCCAAAAACAGATTTTCCAATGCGCGGCAATTTGCCGAACAAAGAACCGATAAGACAAAAACAGTGGGATGAAAACCGCATCTATGAAAAGGTGCTTGAACGGACTCAAGGGAGACCGACGTTCATTCTTCATGATGGTCCGCCATATGCAAACGGAGATTTGCATATTGGTCATGCCTTAAATAAAATTTTAAAGGATATTATCATCCGGCATAAATCGATGACCGGATACCATGCCCCATATATTCCGGGATGGGATACCCACGGGTTGCCGATCGAAGTGGCATTGACAAAAAGTAAAAAAGTGGACCGGAAAAAACTGAGTGTTTCCGAGTTCCGGGAAAAATGTGCGGAATACGCCCTTACTCAAGTGGATCGTCAGCGTCAGCAGTTTAAACAGCTAGGTGTGCGCGGCGATTGGGAAAATCCTTATCTCACTTTGACAAAAGACTTTGAAGCAGCCCAAATTAAAGTGTTTGGGGAAATGGCGAAAAAGGGATATATTTACAGAGGGTTAAAACCGGTTTACTGGTCCCCTTCTTCTGAATCCGCCTTGGCAGAAGCGGAAATTGAATATTATGATAAGCGCTCTCCGTCCATTTATGTCAGTTTTGAAGTAAAGGATGGGAAAGGAGTATTAGAACAAGGGGATAAAATTATCATCTGGACGACAACTCCGTGGACGATTCCAGCAAACTTAGGCATTACCGTCCATCCTGAACTGGAATATACTGTTGTTGATGTGAAGGGCGGAAAATACGTTGTTGCTCACGAACTTTTAGAAACAGTTGCATCTGAACTTTCCTGGGAACAATGGGAAGTGGTGAAAACCTTTAAAGGACAGGATATTGAACGTGCAGTGGCCAAACATCCGTTTTATGACCGGGATTCCCTCGTCATGCTTGGAGAACATGTTACGACTGATGCCGGTACCGGTCTCGTTCATACAGCTCCTGGACACGGGGAAGATGACTTCTATGTCGGGAAGAAATACGGTTTAGAAGCTCTTTCTCCAGTGGATGACCGTGGCTGCTTTACGGAAGAAGCACCAGGGTTTGAAGGATTATTTTACGATGATGCAAATAAAGTTGTTACAGAAAAATTGGAAGCAAATGGTGCGTTGCTGAAACTGAGCTTTATTACCCACTCTTATCCGCACGATTGGAGGACGAAGAAACCGACCATTTTCCGGGCAACGTCTCAATGGTTTGCGTCCATTAAAGACTTCCGCCATGAAATTTTAGAGGAAATTAAAAAGATTAACTGGTATCCGAGCTGGGGTGAAACGAGACTTTACAACATGGTTCGGGACCGGGAAGACTGGTGTATATCCCGCCAGCGTACGTGGGGCGTGCCGATTCCTGTATTTTATGGGGAAGACGGAACACCGATTATTACAGATGAAACTATTAATCATGTTTCCGAGCTGTTCGCCAAATACGGTTCCAATGTTTGGTTTGAAAGAGAAGCGAAAGATCTCTTGCCGGAAGGATTTACTTCGCCGCATAGTCCAAACGGCAAATTCACGAAAGAAACGGATATTATGGACGTTTGGTTTGATTCCGGTTCTTCCCATCAAGCTGTATTGTTAGGACGGAAGGATCATCGCCGCCCTGCAGATGTATATTTGGAAGGCAGCGACCAATACCGCGGCTGGTTTAACTCGTCTATATCTACGGCAGTGGCCGTCACAGGGAAAGCTCCTTATAAAAACATTGTCAGCCATGGCTTTGTCCTTGATGGGGAAGGAAGGAAAATGAGTAAATCATTAGGAAATGTCGTTCTCCCATCGAAAGTGCTGAAACAATATGGGGCGGACATATTGCGTTTATGGGTGGCTTCTGTCGATTATCAGGGAGACGTCCGCATTTCCGATGACATTTTAAAACAAATTTCTGAAGCTTACCGAAAAATTAGAAATACGTTCCGTTTCATGCTCGGCAATTTAAGTGATTTCGATCCAAACATTCACCGGGTACCGGAAGAGAAAATGGAAGAAGTCGATAAATTTATGCTGCACCGCCTGCAAAAACTAATTAAAAGCGTGCGGGACAGCTATGATCGGTTTGAGTATTCGCCAATTTATCATCAGATTCATAATTTTTGTGCGGTAGACTTAAGTGCGTTTTACTTAGATTTTGCCAAGGATATTTTATATATCGAACATTCGGACCATCCGCGCCGCCGCAGCATTCAAACGGCTTACTATGAAATTTTGACTTCCCTTGTCCAGCTATTGTCGCCAATTATTCCGCATACGGCTGATGAGGTGTGGGAATATATCCCAGGTACGGAAGCAGAAAGCGTCCAGCTGACTGACATGCCGGAACCGAGGGAAATTGCCGGGCTGGATGTAGAAAAATGGGAGCATTTCATGAGAGTTCGTGACGACGTCCTGAAAGCGTTGGAAGAAGCAAGAAATGAAAAAGTAATCGGAAAATCATTGGAAGCAAAAGTAACGATTGTGCCGAAGGATGAGGAAACGAAAACGGTTCTTGAAGGAATCGACTATTTACACCAATATTTAATCGTTTCTGAAGCTATTGTGGAAGAAGATGCAACAGGCAAGGACGAATATAAATTTGCCCACGTTTTAGTGGAAAAACATCCGGGCGAAAAATGTGAGCGCTGCTGGGTATCTTCCCACACTGTAGGTGAAGATGAGGAACATCCGGAATTATGTTCCCGCTGTGCCGATGTAGTGAAAAAACATTATTCTGCATAATCTTTTTTAACCACTCCCCTTTCACAAGGGGAGTTTTTTTCTTGCTTTATCTTTTTTGTTCTTTTGTATAAATGCACCATCGCAATTGAAAATAAAGCAGAATATCGGTAAGATAGAAAAGACATATACATAACGGAGGCTGTACAATGTACTGGTACTATATCATTGCAACGATCATCGTCCTATTGGATCAATGGACCAAATGGCTTATTGTCCGGAGGATGGAAATTGGAGAGAGTATTCCCGTCATCGATGGCTTTTTTCATATAACTTCCCATCGTAATCAAGGGGCAGCATGGGGCATATTACAGGGACAAATGCTTTTTTTCTATATTGTGACCACAGTTGTCATCGTTGCCATCGTTTATTACTTGCAAAAATACGGGAAAAATGACAAATGGGTCGGCATCAGTTTAGGAATAATTTTAGGCGGAGCAATCGGGAATTTTATCGACCGTCTTTTTCGGCAGGAAGTAGTAGACTTTCTCGATTTTTATATATTTAATTACAACTTTCCTATTTTTAACGTAGCTGACTCTGCCTTGACAGTTGGCGTTATTCTCTTTATTATTGCTACGATTTTGGATGAACGGAAGAAAGGAAAGGCAAAAAATGTCAACCTATAATTATGAAGTGACAGAAGAACAGGCAAAAAAGCGAATCGATAAATTATTAGCTGAACAGCTGGAAGAGGTGTCCCGTTCCCAAATTCAGCTATGGATTGAACAAGGACACGTCACTGTAAACAGTAAAGAAGTAAAGGCCAATTATAAATGTCAGGCTGGGGATAACATTCAATGGTCGATTCCCGAAACGGAACCGTTACAAGTGGAGGCAGAAAATATTCCTTTACATATTCTTTATGAAGATGCGGATGTGCTCGTAGTAAATAAACCAAGAGGAGTGGTTGTCCATCCGTCGGCAGGGCATGAGACGGGCACGTTAGTAAATGCATTATTGCACCATTGTAACGATTTATCGGGAATCAATGGGATTGAAAGACCGGGCATTGTCCACCGGATTGATAAAGACACTAGCGGTCTCTTAGTTGTAGCGAAAAATGATTATGCCCATATCCATCTGTCAAAACAGCTTTCAGAGAAACGAGTGGAAAGAAAATATGAAGCGATTGTTCATGGAGCAATTCCCCATGAAAAGGGACTGGTAGAAGCTCCGATTGGCAGGGACCCGAAAGACCGACAGCGCATGGCGGTAACGGAAAAAGGCAAGCCGGCCATTACCCATTTTCGTGTCATTGAACGGTTTCCCGATTACACCCATATTGAATGTGCATTGGAGACTGGCAGAACCCACCAGATTCGTGTTCACATGAAATATATCGGTTATCCTCTGTTAGGCGACCCGAAATATGGCCCGCGGAAAACATGGGATACAAATGGCCAAATCCTTCATGCTAAAAAGTTAGGTTTTCTGCATCCGCGCAAGAAAGAATGGATGGAATTCGAAACAGAGCTCCCGGAGTATTTTACAGAAGTGCTGGAGCAAATAAAGAAAACGTATTGACTTTTGCCGGAAGCTTTGGAATAATGAACGAAGAAGTGAATAAGAGCTTTTAATTTAGTCCCGTGAGGCTAAAAAGGAATCGTTGCGGTAATATGCCCTTTTTTCCTCTGTGGAGAAAAGGGTTTTTTCGTCAGACGGATGAAAAGGGGGAGTAGTCATGAAGAAAAAAGCAGAAATACTTGACCAGGCAGCTATTAACCGGGCGTTGACAAGAATGGCCCACGAAATATTGGAAAAAAACAAAGGCGGGGATGATTTAGTGCTCGTCGGCATAAAAACGAGAGGTATTCCCCTTGCAAAGCGGCTCCAAGCCAAAATAAAACAAATTGAGAATATTGATCTTCCCGTTGGTGAAATTGATATCACTTTATACCGTGACGATTTAGAAAAAATTACCGATTCGAAAGACCCGGAAATTCATTCCGCAACGATCGAAGTGGAATTGGAAGGTAAAAAAGTAATCCTGATTGATGACGTATTGTATACCGGAAGAACCGTCCGCGCCGCCATGGATGCGGTCATGGATATCGGCAGACCAGACCGGATCCAGCTAGGCGTATTGGTCGACCGCGGGCATCGTGAATTGCCGATTCGCGCTGATTATGTCGGCAAAAATATTCCTACATCCGATAAAGAAATCGTCGTTGTCCATTTGATGGAAACGGATGATCAGGACTTAGTATCGATTTATGAAAAATAAATAAACACAACTTTTAATTAAATCCAGAGAGATTTAAAAGGTTGTAACTGGTGAAACGTGTATGGATTATACTGCACGTCTGACTCCTTGCAGCCTTTTTGCAAGGAGTTTTTTTTATAACCATCATTTCTACTAAAGGAGGAGCCATGAAACATTTTATTTCTGTAGATTCATTGTCGAAGGAAGAAATTTTCCGCCTGCTGCATCAAGCGCAAAAATTGCAAAAGAATCCGGAAAGAATGAAGGAAAAATTCTTTGTGTCCAATTTGTTTTTTGAACCGAGCACTAGGACGAAAATGAGCTTTATTATCGCCCAAAAAAAACTCGGTCTCGATATTGTGGAGTTTCACCCTGATTCTTCCAGTCTATTAAAGGGGGAAACGTTATACGATACGGCAAAAACGCTGGAAGCAATTGGCGTTCAGCTGCTCGTTATCCGCCATCAAGCCGATAATTGGTTTTCTGATTTACAGCAGTTAAACATCCCGGTTATCAATGCAGGTGCCGGAAAAGCGGAGCACCCGACCCAATGTATGTCCGATTTGCTAACGATATATCAAGAGTTTGGCAGTTTCCAAGGGTTAAACATTGTGATTGCCGGTGACATCAAGCATAGCCGTGTCGCCCATTCCAATGCAAAGGCTTTAACACGGCTGGGGGCTCAGGTCTATTTTAGTGCTGCACCTGAATTCCGGGCAGAGGAATTAGACATTCCTTATGTTTCAATGGACGAAGCAGTTGAAATTGCGGATGTGCTCATGCTTTTAAGGGTTCAGCACGAACGGCATATGAACAAAATGGAAACGTCCAATTATTTAAACAGATTCGGCTTAACGAAGGAGCGGGAAAAGAAAATGAAGGAGAAGGCGATCATTATGCACCCGGCTCCGGTCAATCGCGGTGTTGAAATCGATAGTGATTTAGTAGAGTGCGGGCGCTCCCGAATATTTAAACAGATGGAAAATGGTGTAGGAATTCGAATGGCAATTATGTTAACGATATTGGAAGAATGGGGGAAGAAGGATGAAAACATTAATTACGAACGGAAAAATTTTGCTGCCATCTGACCGAACGGAACATTGTGACATTTTAATTGAAAATGGCCGGATTGTCCAAATGGGCGAAAAAATCGAAGCAAGTGCAGACAAAGTGATTGATGCCGAAGGAAATATGGTGTTTCCAGGATTCGTCGACGTTCACGTCCATTTAAGGGAACCGGGCGGAGAAGAGAAGGAGACGATACTAACAGGGACGAAAGCAGCAGCAAGAGGCGGTTTTACCCTCGTCTGCACCATGCCAAATACGAATCCTGTTCCTGATAACGAAGAAACGGTCCAGGAGCTTTTTGCAAAAATAGAGGAAAAAGCGACGGTACGGGTTCTGCCGTACGCTTCGATAACGAAGGGCTTACAAGGTGAGGAATTGACCGATATGGACACCTTGAGCCGAATGGGAGTATTTGCCTTTACTGATGACGGGGTTGGGGTTCAACGAACAGACCAAATGCTTGAAGCAATGAAACGGGCTGCGAAAAACAACAAGTCCATCGTTGCCCATTGTGAAGATAATACTGTTGTAGGCGGCGGGGTTGTCCATGATGGAGAAGTGAAGGAAAGGTTGCAACTGCCAGGAATTCCTTCCATCAGTGAATCGGTGCAAATTGCCCGGGATGTGCTTCTTGCCGAATCAGCTGGATGCCATTACCACGTCTGCCATGTAAGTACAAAGGAATCTGTACGGGTTATTCGGGATGCGAAACGAGCTGGAATACGGGTTACTGCGGAAGTAACTCCGCATCATCTGCTGCTGAATGAAGAAGATATCCCAAATGACGATGCCAATTATAAAATGAATCCGCCGCTTCGTTCCAAAGAAGACCAGGAGGCGCTTTTGGAAGGGCTGTTAGACGGAACGATTGATTTTATTGCAACGGACCATGCTCCCCATACCGAAAGAGAAAAAGAAAAAGGCATGCTCAAAGCTCCATTTGGCATTGTCGGCTTGGAAACAGCATTTCCCTTGTTGTATACCTGCTTTGTCAAAAAGAATATTTTTTCCTTAAACCAGCTAGTCAATTGGCTGACAGCAAAACCTTGTGAAGTTTTTCGCCTCCCATATGGAAAATTGACAATCGGAGAAAAGGCCGATTTAACGATCATCGATTTGGAGAAAGAATGGGTTATTGAAAAGGAGAAGTTCCTCTCCAAAGGGAAAAATACACCTTTTGACCGTTGGAACGTATCCGGATCCGTCATGTTGACAATGGTTGACGGAGAAGTCGTGTATAAACAGGAAAACAGTGGTATTCTTTCAAACTAAGAAAAAAGAGGTGGGTATCCATGCCGAAAAACACATCGATTAGCAGTATTCTCGTCATCGGTTCTGGTCCGATCATCATTGGTCAGGCAGCCGAATTTGACTATTCAGGAACTCAAGCATGTCAAGCGTTAAAGGAAGAAGGCTATACGGTTCTTTTAGTGAATTCCAATCCGGCGACGATTATGACGGATCCGGCAGTTGCCGACAAAGTTTACATGGAGCCGTTAACGGTCGAGTTCTTAACAAAAATTATCGCCCGGGAGCGTCCGGATGCCCTGCTTCCAACTTTGGGCGGGCAGACCGGGCTGAATCTGGCTCTAAAGCTGAAAACAGAAGGAGTATTGGATAAATATGATGTGAAGCTGTTAGGCACCTCTCTTGAATCCATTGAGAAAGGGGAAGATCGGGAAAAGTTCCGTGAATTAATGAAGAAAATTGGTGAACCGGTGCCAGAGAGCAGAATAGTCCATAGGGTGGATGAAGCAGTACAATTTGCTGAAGAAATCGGTTACCCGCTTATCGTCCGTCCTGCCTACACTTTAGGAGGGACGGGCGGCGGAATATGCCGCAATGAAAAGGAATTGCGGGAAGTAACCGAGAGCGGATTGAACAATTCCCGAGTGAACCAATGTCTGATTGAACGAAATATAAGCGGCTGGAAAGAAGTGGAATTTGAAGTCATCCGGGATCGAAAAAATCAGGCTATTATTGTTTGTGACATGGAAAATATTGACCCTGTCGGTATACATACCGGCGATTCCATCGTCGTTGCCCCGTCCCAAACTTTAAAGCGTGAAGCACTAGAGCTTTTAAAAAGCGCATCGTTAAAAATCGTGCAGGCATTGGAAATTGAAGGTGGCTGCAACGTCCAGCTAGCCTTGGATCCGGAAAGTCTCAATTACTATGTCATTGAAGTCAACCCGCGGGTCAGCCGATCCTCCGCCCTGGCATCAAAAGCAACCGGATATCCGATTGCGAAAGTTACAGCCAAAATTGCTGTCGGCTATACACTCGATGAAATAAACGATACGGTAACGGACAAAAAAAATATGTATTATGAACCGGAATTAGATTATATCGTGACGAAATTTCCCCGGTTTCCATTTGATAAATTTACAAAAGCTGATAAACGATTAGGAACACAGATGAAAGCAACGGGAGAAGTGATGGCGATAGGCAATTCTTTCGCCGAATCCTTCCTTAAAGGAATCCGTTCGTTAGAGATTGGCACAACAGAATTATGGAATGAAGCGCTGGAAGAAATGGACGAGGAAGAAATTGTTGAACGGCTGAAGCAAGCAGACCATGAACGCATTTTCGTCATCGGAGAGGCCTTTCGGCGACGATTTACGATAGATGAAGTTTTTCGCCATACGAAAATAGACCGTTATTTTCTCTCCCATATTGAAGAGCTTGTCCGTTTTGAAGAAAAAGTGAAAGAAAATAAAAATTCGATGAAAATATTACGTCAGGCGAAAAAACTCGGTATCTCCGACCGGCAAATTGCCCGGCTTTGGGAAATTACAGAAGATGAAGTGTATGAAAAACGGCTGTCCGCGGGGATTGTACCAGGATATAAATATGCGGATACGAAAACATCGGCCGGAGCATCACAGGTCCCTTGCTGCTACAGCACGTATGAAGCGGAGAAGAAGCCAATCCATTCCGGTAAAAAGAAAGTCCTTGTCCTCGGATCGGGACCGATTCGCATCGGCCAAGGAATTGAGTTTGACTATGCCAGCGTTCATTCTGTTTTGGCAATTAAAGAAATGGGCTATGAAGCAATCATGATCAACAATAACCCGGAAACGGTTTCCACCGATTATTCCGTTGCCGACAAACTATATTTTGAACCGTTAACGGTAGAGGATGTCATGCACGTCGTCCATTTGGAACAGCCAGAAGGAGTCATCGTCCAGTTTGGCGGTCAAACAGCAATTAATCTGGCGGAAGGGCTGGAAAAGCGGGGGGTCAGCATCCTCGGTACGAGTTTGGATTCCACCGATCGGGCAGAAAACCGGGACCGTTTTGAAACATTGCTCGATGAACTCTCCATTTTGCGGCCGAAAGGGAAGGGAGTCTTCGGAATTGAAGAAGCAGAAAGGGCAGCTGAATCGATTGGTTTTCCAGTGCTCGTCCGTCCATCTTACGTTATCGGCGGCAGTAACATGGAAATTGTCTATACCTTGGAAGAACTGCGGAATTATTTCCATAAACTGGATGAAACCGTCCAAAGCAATCCAATTTTAATCGATAAGTATATTACGGGGATTGAAGCAGAAGTAGATGCGATTAGTGACGGTGAAACGACAATTATTCCCGGAATAATGGAGCATATTGAACGTTCCGGCGTCCATTCAGGAGATTCCATTGCGGTCTATCCGCCTCAGCAAATTAATGTACACCAGCAGCAAAAAATTGTTGAAGCCGCAAAGAAAATATCAGAAACATTGCGAGTGAAAGGATTAATTAACATTCAATTTATTATTGAAAACGAAGAAGTTTATGTATTGGAAGTAAATCCACGGGCAAGCCGCACCATCCCTTTTCTCAGCAAAATTACGGGAGTGCCGATGGCAAATCTTGCTACGAAATGTATTTTAGGCAGGAAGTTGAGGGATATGGGCTATTCATCAGGATTGCTGGACGAAGTGGGCGGAGTAGCTGTAAAAGTTCCCGTCTTCTCCTTCGCAAAATTGCGTAGCGTTGATACGTTTCTCGGTCCGGAGATGAAATCAACCGGGGAAGCGATCGGCTATGACCGGATATTGGAAAAAGCATTGTACAAAGGCCTCATCGCATCAAATATTGAAGTGCCGGATGAAGGAGGAGTTTTAGTTACGGTAGCTGACAAGGATAAGGTAGAAATGCTGGATATTGCAGCACATTTTTACCGCCTTGGCTTTGATATTTATGCAACGGAAGGTACTGCCAACGTACTGCATAAGCACGGTATCCGGGCGGAAAAAGTAGACAAAGTCGGGACGGAAAAGCCGAATGTCTTATCCATTATTAAAGAAGGAAAAGTTCAGTTTGTCATTAATACGCTAAATTCCGGGAAAAAGCCCCGCTCGGACGGGTTTTTGATCCGAAGACATGCGGCTGAACACGGTATTCCATGCCTGACAAACCTCGATACGGCGAAGGCCATTTTGAAAGTAATTGACTCCAACGTGTTACACGTTCAGCCAATAACAGGAAAAGGGGCAGTGAAGGCGTAATGAAAAGAGAAAAAATGACCGTTCTCTCTATTAGTCCGCTTGCAAAGGACACGGTAGAGATGGTACTGAAAACGAAGAATGCAGTTAGAAAGGCAAAGCCTGGTCAATTTTTGTACTTTCAGCTTCCAGGCCATACACTCCGAAGACCGATTTCCATTGCAGCTATAGATAAAGAAAGTGGAACTGTCACGATTATCTTTAAAGTGACGGGAAAAGGAACTGAACTTATGGCAACATTGCCCCCCGGTTCCGTACTAGATGCCATCGGTCCAAACGGAAATCCTTTTCCGGCGGATGAGAATGGCAGCAATGCTGTATTATTGATCGGCGGAGGGATTGGCGTTCCGCCCCTATACTGCCTGGGGAAACATTTCTGTGCGCAAGGCGTGAAAGTATATTCGGTTCTTGGTTTTCAGTCCCGGGAATATGTTTTTTACGAAGAAAAATTCCGGAAACTGGGGGAGACGGTTATTGTAACGGATGACGGTTCATACGGAGAAAAGGGATTTGTTACCGATGTCTTGCACCGGTTCAAGCTTTACGACACTTATTTTGCATGCGGTCCATTAATGATGTTAAAGGCGGTAACGAAACAATTAGAGGACGTGCCCGGATTTATTTCGATGGAAGAACGGATGGGCTGCGGCATTGGCGCTTGTTATGCCTGTATCATCGAAGCAAATACGGAGGAAGGTTACAAAAAAATTTGTTCCGACGGTCCAGTCTTCAGAGCAGGGGAGGTACTGCTATGACTTCATTACAGGTGAATATGGCCGGTTTAACATTAAAAAACCCGATTATGCCTGCTTCCGGCTGCTTTGGATTTGGCAAGGAGTACAGCCAGTTTTTTGATTTGAATAAACTTGGGGCGATTGTCATGAAGGCGGCAACTTTGGAAAAACGACTTGGCAATCCTACGCCCCGAGTTGCTGAAACGCCGTCCGGCATGTTAAATGCCATCGGACTGCAAAATCCAGGAGTGGATAACATTATTCGGGATGAGCTTCCCTTTCTCTCCCAGTTTAACAGCGTCATTATCGCCAATGTGGCAGGAACGACGATTGAAGAATACGAAGAAGTGGCAAAGAAACTTAGCGCTACAGGCCAAGTAGATGCGCTGGAGCTGAATATATCATGCCCCAATGTAAAAGAGGGCGGGATTCAATTTGGGCAGGATCCGGAGTTGGCAAAGATAGTGACAGAAAGGGTAAAAAGAGCCACCCATCTTCCGGTGTTTGTGAAACTGTCTCCGAATGTGGCAGATATTGTTTCCATGGCAAAGGCGGCAGAAGAGGCCGGTGCTGACGGTCTGTCCATGATTAATACGATTACAGGGATGCAAATCCACTTGCCGACAAAGCGCCCGCTCCTGGCGAACAATACGGGCGGTTTATCCGGCCCGGCAATAAAACCTGTAGCAATTCGGATGATTTATGAAGTGTATCCCCACGTTTCCATTCCTATTATCGGGATGGGGGGAATTTCCAGTGCGGAAGATGCGGTCGAATTTTTGCTGGCAGGTGCCAGTGCGGTAGCCATCGGCACGGCTAATTTTCAAAATCCCTGCATTTGCCCGGAAATAATCGAAGAACTGCCTAAAGTATTGCAAAAATATGGTTTTAATACAGTAGAAGAGGCAATCGGAAAGGCGGTGAACCGATGAACAAGCTGTTTCTTGCACTCGATTTTCCGACATGGGCAGAAGCCGAGCAGTTTTTGCGAAAGCATGAGCTAGAAAAAATTCCGGTGAAAGTCGGAATGGAACTGTATTACCGCGAAGGTCCGATGATCATCGAAAAATTGAAGGAAATGGATTGTCCGATATTTCTGGACTTAAAATTATATGACATTCCAACAACGGTTTATCGGGCAATGAAAAATATTGCCAGACTCGGCGTAGATTTCGTTAATGTGCATGCCCTTGGCGGAGGGGAAATGATTGCACGGGCGAAAGAAGGACTTTCAAGCGGGGGAATGGATACGAAGCTGCTTGCGGTTACGCTGCTCACGTCTATGGATGAAGAACGAATGACACGAGAATTGAACATGAAAGGCTCTTTAGCAGAAAATGTCGTGCATCTCGCCTGCCTGGCACAAAAAAATGGGGCGGACGGTGTTGTCTGTTCCGTTCATGAAGCAGAACAAATAAAAAAGGCATGCGGGGAATCATTTTTAACGGTCACCCCTGGCATTCGCTCGGAAAAAAGTGCAACTCATGATCAGAAAAGGATTGCGACCCCTGCAATCGCTAAGGAAAAGGGAGCAGACATCCTCGTTGTCGGCAGAACGATTACAGAGGCGGAGAATCCGAAACAGATGTACGAGACGATGATAAAGGAGTGGGAATTGTGAAAAATCTGTCCAAAGAAATCCTTCATGACTTATTGAAAATTCAGGCGGTACAAATTAATCCGGATGAATTTTTCACCTGGACATCGGGAATAAAATCCCCTATCTATTGTGATAATCGGCTAACGATGTCTTATCCGGAAATACGCAGGAAAATAACTGGCGCATTTTTACAGATGATTGAGGAAATGGACGTCCGCCCGGATTTCATCGCCGGCTGTGCTACGGCAGGAATTCCTCATGCAGCATGGCTGGCAGAGAAATTGGACCTTCCCCTTGTTTACGTCCGGTCAGAACGAAAAGCGCACGGCAAAAAAAATCAAATCGAAGGAACGTTCAGAAAAGGGCAAAGAGCTATTGTAATTGAAGATTTAATTTCCACCGGCACTTCATCCATTGAAACAGCACTTGCACTAAGAAAGGAAGGGGCAGAAGTAGCTGGAGTGCTTGCTATCTTTTCCTACGGGCTAGATCGGGCAAAATATCAATTTGAAGCTGCCGATTTAATCTACACTGCGATTACCAATTATGATGAATGCATTTCCCTGCTGAAAGAAAAGGGAAGCATTGGTAAGGAGCAATGGAAGGCATTAGTTACATGGCGAGAGCAATTAAATGGATGAAGAACGTGCAGATTCGCTATAATTAAAAAAGTCTGATACTATCGATGATAGGTGATTACATTGAAAATAGAAGATTATGAGCTGCTCTTAAAACTAAATGAAGTCGGAACGATTCGTGGTACAGCAAAAACGATTCTTATCTCTCAGCCGGCGGTAACCCAAAGATTAAAATATATTGAAGATTATTTTGGTGAAGAAATTTTTATTCGTACTCCAAAACGGCTAATACCGACACCAAGCGGCGAAATCATTTTAAACTATGCTAAAAAGATTATTGACGTGGAAAAAAGCCTCTTTAATCATCTGGCGATGAATCAGGATGAAATTCAAGGAACGTTGTCGATTGCCTGTTCCTCCCTTATTAGCCAGCGCTTTTTGCCGGTCATCCTTGGCGAATATACGGAAAAATTCCCGAAAGTAACGATCGACTTAGTAACCGGGATTAGCGAAGATATTCGAAGGGATCATAAAAACTATCATGTTTGTATTATCCGCGGTGAAAAATTGAAGGAAACAAAATGTATTCATTTATTTGCCGATCCTTTATATATTTTTGATACAGAGCCATTTCCAAATGATAGAGTAAAAGAAAGACCGCTTATCTCCTTTAATAGTGACGATAGCATGCATGAATTGGTTGACCAGTGGCTATACCATCATCAGGATCACATTAAACCGCTGAAGATGTTAACCGTAGATCAGATTGAAACATGCAAACAATTTATGAAACAAGGGATCGGTATGGCGGTGCTGCCAAAAAGTGTTTCAGGTTCGATGATGGATGAATATCCTCATCTTCCCTTGGAGGTAAATGGAGTGCCTGTAACGAGGGATACTTGGATTTGTTTCCAGGAAGTAGCAAGGCGTCTGCCGCAAGTGGATAAATTTATTGACATTATGTTAGCCAAAACCTTTTTAACATAAAATATTGGAAGGTTCCAGCCGCTTCATGGGTCTGGAACCTTCTCTCATTTCATCGTTTTTGCGATGCTTTGATTTTTAGGGAATCAGCCAATTCTTTTGATGGCGTGACGAAGACCGTTTTCTGCTGGTCGTAGATGACAAAGCCAGGCTTTGCACCCTTCGGTTTCTTGACATGTCTGACCCTGGTGTAATCGACCGGCACCGAAGAGGATTGTTTTGCTTTGCTGAAATATGCTGCCAGCTGGGCAGCTTCCAATAGCGTTTTTTCACTTGGCTCTGTGGAACGGATAATGACATGGGAGCCGGGAATATCCTTCGTATGGAGCCAAATTTCATCCCGTCTTGCTAATTTCATCGTTAAATACTCGTTTTGCTTATTATTTTTTCCGACTAAAATGATGGTGCCGTCGCTTGACTTATACGTCTCCGGCTTAGGCAAAGCTGTTTTTTTCTTGCCTTTTTTATCCCGCTGTCTTTTCTTTAAATAGCCTTCCTCTTGCAGTTCTTCTCTTATTTCTTCTAGATCATCCAAGTCGGCGGCATCGATTTGGTGCAGCAGCTGATCGAAATAGAGCAATTCTTTCTCCGTCTTCTCTATCTCCTGTTTTACGATCCGTTTCGAATTTTTAAGTTTTTGGTACGATTTAAAGAATTGCTGGGCATTTTCGCTCGGTGATTTTTGCGGATCCAGTTCGATTGTGACTTCTTTCTGTTCCGGATCATAGTAATCTATTACCTTAACTTGTTTATCTCCGGAGGATACAAGGTGAAGGTGGGCAGTCAATAACTCGCCTAGCTTCTGGTAATGTTCCGCATCCTCCGCTTTTTTAAGCGTCTGTTGATGTTTTATTAATTTCTTCTCATTTTTTTTCCTTTCATTGGCAATAAAGCGATATAAATCTTTTGCCTGCTGCCTGATATAATCCCGGTCGGCCTTGTTGGCGTAAAACGTATCCAACATCTCATTGACACATGTAAATGTTTTTATGTTCCCGGTTATGAAAGTTAACGGAATTACGTGGAAATCCTCTTTGCCATTCTGGTAAATTGCTGGTACGTATTCGTTTCTGGCAATTTCCTGCTGGATTTCTGCAAATTTTTCCCCATAAATGTCAGGAGAACCGAGTTTTGCCCGTTCCACGATTTCCTTTGCCAGGAAGGGCGAGAATCCCATCACTTGTTCGACGATTTGTAAATGGAGCTTGCCCCGATTAAAGTCAAGCCGGCGAATAAACTGCTCCTCATCGATATGCAAAGGATGGAGTTTGTTCTGGGATGGCGGCGAAATATACGGTTGTCCAGGCAAAATGGCCCGATGGCGGTTTTGGGCATAGGATATATGTTTGATGCTGTCGACAATCTGTTCCTTTTCCCGGTCGACTAAAATGATATTGCTATGTTTTCCCATCAGTTCGAAAATTAACAGCTTATCGCTAATGTCGCCAATTTCATTTCTCGTTTTCATTGTAAAGGTGACAATCCGCTCCATATCTTTCTGTTCAATATGTTCGAGGATTGCTCCCTGTAAATGTTTTCGTAACACCATGCAGAACATCGGAGGTTCCGCCGGATTTTGATAGGATTGTTCTGTCAGATGAAACCGGGCATAGCTCGGGTGTACCGACAGCAAGAGGGAGTGATTTTCTCCCTTGCTGCGGATTGTCAAAAGCAGATCGTAGTTTGTCGGCTGATAGATTTTTGTAATTTTCCCCGGCAAAAGTTTTTCCTGCAATTCATTCGTAACCGCTCTCGTTACAATTCCGTCAAATGGCATTGTTTGTCACCTCTTTGTGCCATTATAGCATTTTTATGGACAAGTATGCATAGGTATTACTAGAGCAATTATTACAGTATCGCGGAGGAATCGGGATGAAATGGTATCAGTTAGATGTTGAAAAAGTAGAACAAAAACTTCACGTATCCGCTGCCAAAGGCTTAACGGAAAAACAAGTGCAGGAACGACGAAAAAAATTCGGCTGGAATATTCTTGAAGCACAGAAACAGACGCCGAGATGGCTGATTTTCCTGAAACAGTTTCAAGACTTCATGGTGATTGTGCTGCTTGCAGCTACTCTAATTGCCGGACTGTTGGGGGAATATATTGATGCAATTGCTATTATGATTATCGTTTTCGTCAATGGGTTTATCGGATATTTTCAGGAGCAAAAAGCAGAAAAATCGTTGGAAAAGCTTAAAGAATTATCTGCCCCGCTGGCAACCGTTCTGAGGGACGGCAAGTGGGAAAAAATCTCATCCCGGGAGGTAGTTGTCGGGGATGTTATCCGGGTAAAGAGCGGCGACCGGGTACCGGCGGATATGCGGATTATCCAATCGAACAGTTTGGAGATGGAGGAGTCCGCCTTAACAGGGGAATCCCTTCCTGTAATGAAACAGACGAGAGCAATTACAAGGGACGGGGTTCAAGCCCAGGACCAGGTAAATATGGGTTTTATGGGGACGCTCGTTACACGGGGAACAGGAGTTGGCATCGCCGTTGGCACAGGGATGAATACGGTGATGGGTCAAATTGCTTCGTTAATGACGACGACGAAAAAAGTCACTACACCATTAGAGCGCAAGTTAGCTGAGTTAGGGAAAATATTAATTGTCGTTGCCGTCCTTTTAACCGCATTAGTCGTTGTTTTAGGAGTCATTCAAGGAAATCCGCTGTACGATATGTTTTTAGCAGGGGTTTCTTTGGCTGTTGCAGCCATCCCGGAAGGACTTCCGGCAATTGTCACCGTAGCCCTTTCCCTCGGAGTGCAGCGGATGATTAAGAAAAAGGCGATTGTACGAAAATTGTCTGCCGTCGAGACGTTAGGGACTGCTTCCGTCATATGTTCCGACAAAACGGGGACGATGACAGAAAATCAAATGACGGTAAAGCAGCTGTATCTCAATGGTCAGCATTTATATGTAACAGGGGACGGCTATCAGATCCACGGGGACTTTTTTATTGACGGGAAAAAGACAGACCGCCGGTTTCCTAATTTAGAATCGATGCTGTTATACGGAATGCTGTGCAACAATGCCAACTTGATGATCAAAAAAGGAAAATATGTTATTGACGGAGACCCGACCGACGGAGCAATATTAGTTGCTGCAAGGAAATTAGGATTAAAAGCAATTGACCGGGAGAAGTTCTGCATTGTTAAAGAATTGCCCTTTGATTCGGGACGGAAACGGATGAGTGTCGTCGTTGAAGATGAGAACAGAATGAGATTTGTCATTACGAAAGGAGCGCCTGATGTTTTAATCCCCCGGTGCAATTATTATGTCGACGCACACGGCAGAAAGGTGCTCCAGGATGGAAAGAGAAAAGAATTGGAACAAGCGGTGCTATCGATGACGAAAAAGGCGCTCCGGACTATCGCCATTTGTATGCGGCCGTTGAAAAAGGACGAGCCTTTGGAGAATGCCTTTCTGGAAAAAGATTTAACCTTCATTGGCCTTTACGGCATGATTGATCCGCCCCGAAAAGAAGTCCGTGCAGCGATTGAAGAATGCCGGCGGGCCGGCATCAAAACGGTGATGATTACCGGAGATCATGTCCATACAGCAAGAGCCATCGCAAAACAGCTCCATTTGCTTCCGGAAGACGGCCTCGTATTGGAAGGGCATCAGCTCGACCGGATGACAAAGGATGAATTGGAAAAGTCAATTGACGATACATTTGTTTTTGCCCGGGTAACTCCCGAACATAAATTAAAAATTGTCCAAGCTTTCCAAAGCAAAGGACATATTGTGGCAATGACCGGGGATGGGGTAAACGATGCTCCTGCCATTAAAGCAAGTGATATTGGCATCGGAATGGGGATTAATGGAACGGACGTAACGAAGGAAGCATCTTCTTTAGTGCTGATGGATGATAATTTTGCCACAATTAAAGCCGCCATTCAAGAAGGCAGAAACATCTATGAAAATATAAGAAAATTTATCCGCTATATTTTAGCATCGAATGTCGGCGAAATTTTGGTCATGCTTTTTGCCATGATACTTGCCCTTCCTCTGCCGCTCGTACCTGTCCAAATATTATGGGTAAATCTCGTCACAGATGGCCTTCCAGCAATGGCCCTTGGTCTGGAAAAGCCGGAAGGGGATGTAATGAACCGGCCGCCGCGGGATCCGAAGGAAGGAGTATTTGCCCGGGGTCTCGGGAGCAAGATTATTTCCAGGGGTATTTTAATTGGGCTAGTCACCTTATTCGCCTTTCTTGCAGCATATCAGAATAATCCGGAAAATTTAGTGTATGCCCAAACGATGGCATTTTCTACCCTTGTCATGGCCCAGCTTATTCACGTTTTTGATTGCCGAAGTGAGAAGGGGATCTTTTCCCGGAATCCGTTTGAAAATATTTATTTAGTGATGGCAGTCATCATCTCAATTTTACTATTGCTCATCGTCATCTACTGGAAGCCGCTGCAGCCGATTTTCCATACGATAAGTTTGCCGATATGGGACTGGCTCTTTATTCTCGCCATTAGCGCCATTCCTTCCGTGTTGTTCGGCTTCAAAAAGTAACTTATCTGATGCTGGCCGTTTCCTCCAGGAAATGGCCAGCTCCTTTTTTTCGCCGCACTGACAGGATAATAAGGGAAATGTCTTTCATAACGATTACGATATGTTATGATGAAGAGTAGAGGGAAATAGTCTGGAAAACAGGTTTGAAAAAAGATAGTTGAATTATGCACATTATTTTATTTATACTATAGTATAAACGATATCCAGATGTATGTTCCATAGGTCGATATACAGATAAAGAGGTTCCTGCATACATAGGAAGGAATTATTTAAGGGGGAAAAATTTTGGGTTTACGATTAATTAATATTGGATTTGGAAATGTAGTTTCCGCAAACCGGATTATTTCCATTGTCTCCCCAGAATCGGCACCAATTAAGAGAATAATTACAGTGGCAAGGGAGAACAATAAACTGATTGACGCCACCTATGGCAGAAGAACGAGAGCAGTAATCATCACAGATAGTGACCATGTTGTTTTATCCGCTGTGCAGCCGGAAACAGTCGGTCAAAGGGTAATCAGCAACGACGAAATCACCGAAGAATAAACGTACATAATTAGGAGGAACTTACTTCATGAAGGAGAAGGGAATATTATTTATTCTTTCGGGACCATCCGGGGTAGGGAAAGGAACGGTACGGAAGAGGCTGTTTGAAACATCAACGAACTTGCAATATTCCATATCGGTAACAACCCGGGAAAAACGTCCTGGGGAAGTTGATGGGGTAGACTATTTTTATAAAACGAGGAATGAATTTGAAGAGCTTATTCGTAACGGCGAACTTTTAGAATACGCCGAATATGTCAATAATTACTATGGCACACCCCGCAAATATGTGGAAGAGACGTTAGAAAAAGGGTTAGATGTTTTTTTGGAAATCGAAGTGCAAGGTGCAATGCAAGTAAAGGAAAATTTTCCTGAAGGCGTGTTTATTTTCCTTTTCCCCCCAAGTTTGGAAGAATTGAAAAATCGAATTGTAAACAGGGGTACCGAATCGGAAGAACTCGTCATCAACCGGCTGAAGGAAGCTCGAAAAGAAATCGATATGATGGATGCATACGATTATGTTGTCGTCAATGACAGTGTAGATAAGGCGGTTGAGAAAATTAAGGCAATTATTCAGGCAGAACATTTAAAACGCGAGCGAATTGCCAAGCAATATAAGAGAATATTGGAGGATGAATGAGGCATGATGTTAGAACCATCAATAGATTTGCTGCAAGAAAAAGTGAAATCAAAATATTCGTTAGTCATTTTAGCTGCGAAGCGGGCAAGACAGCTAAGCGAGACGAAGGATTTGCAAGTGGAAAATCCGAAATCTCACAAGCTTGTTGGCATGGCTTTGGAAGAAATTGCCCAGGACAAGCTGTATATTGACGAGTAAATCTATCATTCTCTGACAAAACCAGGCAGGACAGCAGCTGCCTGGTTCTTTCATGGTGTGCCCGGCATGGGTGCAGACTATAGGGTGAAAGTCCCGAACAGTGAAGGCAGTAGTAGCTGTAGCTTAAGACAAGGGCATGGGGGGTGACCGTCATGTCTGAAGGAAG
>NZ_BMEV01000016.1 GCF_014637175.1 Compostibacillus humi
AACAGAAATGGATTCTTTTTTCATTTATTTGATGCATGATCAAGTCAGATGAAACGCTTGATAAATAAGCATTCAAAAGTAATCAAAAGTTTTCTATGAATAATTCAGGATTAATATTGTTTACGTGACGTTATTTACCGTTCGCATGATTCTTACTTTAAAAGGATTGCGTTACGTTGCAGCTTTCGTCAGTATGATTGAAGTAATAATTTATGTCGTCGGATTGGGCCTTGTCTTGGATAATTTAAATGAGATCCAAAACCTTATTGCTTATGCTATAGGATATGGGATCGGGGTAGTAGCCGGGTCCTTGATCGAAGAAAAACTAGCTTTGGGATATATCACTGTTCATGTCGTATCTACAAATCCGGATCTTGCGTTTACAAGAAAAATACGGGAGAAAGGATATGGAGTTACGAGCTGGTCTTCCTATGGAATGGATGGTGACCGGTTATCGATGGAAATACTAACTCCAAGAAAGTACGAATTGCGTCTGTACGAACTGATCCAGGAAATAGACCCGAAAGCATTTATCATTTCCTATGAGCCGAAGCGGATTCATGGCGGCTTTTGGGTGAAACAAGTCCGTAAAGGAAAATTAATGAAAAATAAAGATTGATCATCTGCATACGGTTGGAGACAGCGCTTCAAAACATATCCTTCCTGTCCCTTCATAAAATATAATAAGGTTCAAAACTTTTTAAAAATTATGGTAAAATAAAACTGATTAATTGGAAGGAGGGAGTAATGGATGAAAAGTAGTTTTCCGATTATCCAAAGTCAATTTGCTCCACCGCCAATTAGACAAAAGTTCATTCAGCGAAGCCATGTAAATAAAAAGTTGACAACGGTAACCGAATACCCTTTGACGATCGTTTATGCCGGGGCCGGGTATGGCAAAAGTACGGTCTTATCATTGTTTTTTCAACGTGCAAAGACAGCAGTCTCTTGGTATACAATTGCCAAAAATGATGATGATATTACCCTTTCATCCTGAAATTGATATATGCGCTGAAAACAGCGTATCCATCCTTTGGCGAAGTGTTGCTCGGAAATATAAAAAACGCTTCCCAATATTTCTCTCTTGAGCAAATTTCCCACATAGCAGCATCGTTTATTAACGAAATGATGGATTTTCGTGAGGAAACGATTATTGTTTTAGATGACTACCATCATGTCGCCCACTCCATTGAAATTGAACACTTCCTGTTATTTTTAATCGAACATATGCCAACAAATCTCCATATTGTCCTTTCCACCCGCAGGAAACCAAAATGGGAAAGTTTGTCTAAATTGCGGGTTCAAGGGGACGTTTTGGAAATTTCCCAATACGACTTAGTATTTTCTCCAGATGAAATGACGTACATTTTAGAAGAAATATACCAAATTCCTCCGACGAAACAGGAAATTTCAAAGATATACCAAATAACCGAAGGCTGGGCGATTGCCTTTCACCTGATTGCCCAGCAAATAAAAGCCGGAAATTCCCTCCACGTCGTTTTGAACAACCAAAAAAAATCATTGAAAGATCTATTTGACTATTTGGCAACGGAAGTTTTATCCCGGCAGTCTTTTATCATCCAGCAATTTCTAATTCAGTCGAGCATTTTAGACTATTTGTCTCCTGAATTATGTGATGAAATACTTGAAATTAACGCATCAAATGAAATTATAAAAGGCTTAATTGACCAAAATCTGTTTATCGTTGAAGGAGACAATGAATATTACCGTTATCATGCCCTTTTTAAAAGATTTTTAGTAAATATGTTAAAAAGGGATGAAGCTGAATATGTAAAACTTCATCGGCGAGTTGCTTTTTACTATGAACGGAAGGGAAATACGGAGCAGGCAATTTACCATTTTATGAAAATCGAAGACTTTGGCAAGGCATCGGTCCTGCTTTCAAAATTTGGCAAGGAAATGTTAGAGTCCGGGAGATTGCAGACATTATATGATTTGCTGCAGAACATCCCGATACGATATAAACAGGAATTCCCCATTCTTTTTTACTATCAGGGGGAGGTTGAGCGGTATCGGTCCCGGTATGAAAATGCAAAGGAAAATTACGAAAAAGCATTCGAACGGACGGAGGATTCCTACCTTGCCAGTGTAGCTCTGGAGGGGATAGCAAGAATTTATTTAGATACAATTCAGCCGGATCAACCGGCAGGAAGAAACAGCGGATACGCTGAAGAACGGCTGGGTTTATACGGGAGATTTGGCGAAACAGGATGAGGACGGTTACGTCTATATTGTCGGCAGGAAAAAGGAAATGATCATTACCGGAGGGGAAAACGTCTATCCTCAGGAAATTGAATTTTGGCTATCGGAACATGAGGCAATTGAAGAAGCAGCGGTTATTGGATTGCCGGATGATTTATGGGGTGAAGCGGTGACAGCGTTTATCGTCGCAAAGGGAATATTGGAACAAGACGAATTAAAAGAATATTGCCGGAAGAAGCTCGCTTCCTATAAAATTCCGAAGCATTTTATTTACCTCGAAGAGCTTCCCAAAACAGAAGTTGGAAAAATTAATAAAAAGGAATTGGCAGCCACTGGCATAAAACAATTAAAGATAAAATCGTAATATTTCCGTTAAATCCGAACAATAAATTTGGTAACGAATTAAATGTTCGTTTTTAATTGACATACAACGATGCAATTGTTATGCTAAAATCAACAATAGCATATAGCCTTTTACCTCATATAATTCTGGAATATGGCCAGAAGTTTCTACCTAGCACCGTAAATGCTGGACTATGAGGGAAGATGATTTCCTGTTCTAACCTTCCTAGTGTGTGAGACGGAAGGGTATGTCGATGTTGTTTCGTGTTTTCTATTGTCTATCGAATCTATTCATCTTTCCTCATTTTGGAAAGGGGAATAGATTTTTATTTTGGGAAAAATATAGATAAATCTTATGGAAAGAGGGATTGAATGGCTCAAGTAGGCGTCATTATGGGAAGTATTTCAGATTGGGAAACGATGCAGCATACATGTTCGGTTCTGGAAGAATTAGGCATACCGTATGAAAAAAACGTGATTTCTGCGCATCGCACCCCTGACGACATGTTTCAATATGCAAAAACTGCCCGCGAGCGGGGTTTAAAAGTAATTGTTGCTGGAGCGGGTGGAGCTGCCCACTTGCCGGGAATGGTAGCATCACAAACAACATTGCCCGTCATTGGGGTACCAGTCCAGTCGAAAGCGTTAAACGGGTTAGACTCCCTGCTGTCCATTGTACAAATGCCGGGCGGGGTTCCAACAGCAACTGTAGCGATTGGCGCTGCCGGGGCGAAAAATGCCGGAATTCTCGCGGCACAAATTATCGGGACATTTGATGCTCAAACAGCTGAAAGACTGGAAAACTACCGTGCAGCAATGCGGGAAATGGTGGAAGAAATGAGGGAAGAACTTGGGAAAAAATAAGGCAGTGCTGCCTCCGCAAACGATCGGAATTATCGGCGGAGGTCAATTGGGCAGGATGATGGCATTCGCTGCAAGAGAGATGGGTTATCGCATCGTCGTCTTAGATCCGACTCCAAATTGTCCGACAGCTCAAGTTGCCGATGAACAAATTGTTGCTCCTTATGATGACGAGTACGGCATTCAGCGGCTGACGGAATTAAGCGATGTTGTCACGTATGAATTTGAAAACGTCGATTTAGAAATGGCTTCCTTTATTGAGAAGCAGGGGAAACTTCCGCAAGGCGCTTTTCCGCTGGAAATTACGCAAAACCGGGAAAAAGAGAAACGTCTGTTAGAAGAATTGCAGCTTCCTATTCCAATGTTTGCCATCGTACATAATGGCGAGGAACTGGAAAAGGCACTGGCGGATTTCTCCTATCCTGTCGTCGTTAAAACATGCCGCGGCGGTTACGACGGAAAAGGACAGTTGAAATTAGATTCGGAAGACGATATCCCGGCCGTGAAGCAATTTGTTGATGAAGCGGAACATTGCATTGTTGAGGAATGGATCCCTTTTGAGAAAGAAGTATCTGTTGTTTTTACAAGGTCTCAAGCGGGAGAAATTACGTTTTTTCCATTGGCGGAAAATATTCATAAAGATCATATTTTGTTTCAAACAATTGCCCCCGCGCGGGTTAGTACTGACGTTCAAAAGAAAGCGTATGAGGCAGCCCGGTTAATTGCTGAGAAAATCGGTGTGGTCGGCACTTTTGCAGTGGAGATGTTTGTGAAAGAAGGAGATATTTTTATTAATGAAATGGCTCCTAGACCCCATAATTCCGGACATTACACGATCGAAGCATGCAATGTATCCCAGTTTAAGCAGCATATTCGTGCTATTTGCCAGCTGCCGCTAATGGAAATTGACATGGTTAAGCCGGCGGTGATGCAAAATATTCTCGGGGAAGATATGCCCTTCGTTTTAGAAAAGATGATTCATGAAAAGGATGGAATTGTTCATCTGTACGGCAAAGAAGAAATAAAAGAAAAAAGAAAAATGGGACATATTACTATTGTAGGAACTTCATTGGAAAAGATTATGGAACAGGCAGATTCATGGAGGAGGCAGGATTATGATTGAACGATATACAAGGGAAGAAATGGGGAAAATTTGGACTGAAGAAAATAAATTTAAAGCGTGGCTGGAAGTAGAAATTTTAGCTTGCGAAGCTTGGAGCGAGCTTGGAGTAATTCCGAAAGAAGACGTCCGGACTTTACGGGAGCGGGCATCTTTCCAAATTGATCGGATTTATGAAATCGAAAAAGAAACCCGCCACGATGTCGTTGCATTTACCCGCGCCGTTTCCGAAACGTTAGGAGAGGAAAAGAAATGGGTCCATTACGGCCTGACATCAACGGACGTCGTTGATACTGCCCTTTCCTATTTGCTGAAACAGGCAAATGAAATTATTCGCAAGGACTTGCATCGATTTATTGAGATTTTAAAAAACAAAGCAATTGAACATAAACATACGGTTATGATGGGCCGTACCCATGGGGTTCATGCAGAGCCGACAACGTTTGGTCTGAAACTAGCCCTTTGGTATGAAGAAATGAAAAGAAATTTAGAGCGATTCGAATTAGCAGCAAAATATGTCGAATATGGAAAAATATCTGGAGCGGTAGGAACCTATGCCAATATCGACCCGTTCGTGGAAAAATATGTTTGCGAAAAATTAGGCCTTACTCCTGCTCCTGTTTCTACCCAAACGCTGCAGCGGGACCGTCATGCTGCCTATTTATCAGCGCTAGCACTGATTGCTACTTCTATTGAAAAATTTGCTACTGAAATTCGCGGGCTGCAAAAAACGGAAACCCGGGAAGTGGAAGAGCAGTTTGCAAAGGGACAAAAAGGTTCGTCTGCCATGCCTCATAAGCGGAATCCAATCGGTTCGGAAAACATGACAGGAATGGCCCGGGTCGTCCGCGGCTATATGATGACCGCTTATGAAAATGTTTCCCTTTGGCATGAACGGGATATTTCCCATTCTTCTGCGGAACGAATCATATTGCCAGATGCAACGATTGCCATCAATTATATGTTAAACCGTTTCGGCAATATCGTGAAAAACTTGACTGTTTTCCCGGAAAATATGAAACGGAATATCGATAAAACTCACGGTGTGATATTCTCTCAGCGGGTCTTGCTGAAATTAATTGACAAAGGCTTATCCCGGGAAAAGGCCTATGATATCGTTCAGCCGAAAGCGATGGAAGCCTGGGAAACGGAATCATCGTTTAAACAGTTAGTAGCACAGGATGAAACAATCAGCAAATGGCTATCGAAAGAAGAAATCGAGGATTGTTTTGATTATACGTACCATTTGAAAAATGTGGATTACATTTTTGACCGAATCGGTTTAGCGGAAGGTGAATAATTTGAAATCAACCTTATTGTATGAAGGCAAGGCGAAAAAGGTCTATTTTGTCGAAGGGGATTCAGAAAAGCTGATTTTGTCTTACAAAGATGATGCTACCGCATTTAACGGCAAAAAAAAATCAGTTTTTCCGGGAAAAGGGAAGTTAAATAATGAAATATCAGCAGCAATATTTGAATATTTGCAGGATCAAGGCATTTCCAGCCATTTTGTCCAAAAGCTGAATGAAACAGAACAGCTTGTCTATCAAACTGAAATTATTCCGCTGGAAGTCGTAGTGCGCAATATTGCAGCTGGAAGCATTACGAGACGGCTTCCAATCGAAGAAAAGACCGTTTTTCCTAAGCCGTTAGTAGAATTTTATTATAAAAGTGATATATGGGATGATCCTCTTATTAACGATGACCATGCCTGCATTTTAACAGGACTTTCCCTCCATGAACTGAAAGAGATAAAGGATAATGCTCTAAAGATTAATGATCAGCTGCGCAAGCTTTTTGCGGGAATAAATCTTACACTCGTAGATTTCAAGCTGGAATTTGGGAAACGGAAAAATACGATTATACTTGCAGACGAAATCTCCCCAGATACATGCCGGTTATGGGATAAGGATACGATGGAACCGCTGGATAAAGATGTGTTTCGCAAAGGTACTGGGAATTTATTGGAAGTGTATCAAGAACTATTAAACAGGTTGGAGGCAATTCGATGAAAAAGAAAGTGAAAGTATATGTATCTTTAAAACAAGGTGTGCTGGATCCGCAAGGCAAAACGATTGAGTCTTCTCTTCATTCTTTAGGTTTTAAGGAAGCGGCAAATGTGAGAGTGGGTAAAGTCATTGAATTTGAGATTGCTGAAAGTGCAGATTTGGAGAATCAGATTCATGATATGTGCAAGAAATTGCTGGCAAATCCGGTAATGGAAGACTACCGGTTTGAAGTGGAGGAGGTTGTACGCCCGTGAAGTTTGCTGTCATCGTTTTTCCCGGCTCCAACTGTGACCGGGATATGCACTATGCTGTAAAAGATGTTCTAGGGGCAGAAGCAGAATTTGTCTGGTACGAAGATGAGTGCGATTTAGAGAAATATGACGGGATTCTTATTCCTGGCGGCTTTTCCTATGGAGATTATTTGCGGTCCGGGGCTATCGCAGCAACGGCGGAGATTATGGAGCAAGTAAAGGAACAGGCGGAAAAAGGAAAACCGGTGTTGGGCGTTTGCAACGGATTCCAAATTTTGACCGAGGCGGGACTGCTGCCGGGAGCGCTGATGCGGAATAAAGATTTATCATTTATTTGCCGAAATCAGCGTCTCGTAGTTGAAAATAATGAAACGATGTTTACATCCCAGTACGGAAAAGGACAAATTGTGCAGTTTCCGATTGCTCATGGAGAGGGAAATTACTTCTGTGATGAAGATACATTAGCAGAATTAAAAAGAAATAATCAAATCGTCTTTACTTACGAATCAAATCCGAATGGTTCAGTGGAAAACATCGCTGGGATTGTGAATAAAGAAGGCAATGTTCTCGGCATGATGCCCCATCCGGAACGAGCTGTTGATAAATGGCTTGGCAGCGAGGATGGCATTCGTTTATTTCAATCGATACTGGAAAATTGGAGGAAGACCTATGTTGCAAACTGAGATTAGTCCGGAACAAATTGAAGAGCGGAAAGTGTACCGGGAAATGGGGCTTTCCGATGAGGAATATGAAAATGTGAAGAAAATTTTAGGAAGACGTCCTAATTTTACGGAAACAGGGATTTTCTCGGTTATGTGGTCGGAACATTGCAGCTATAAAACGTCCAAACCGTTATTGAAAAAATTTCCGACAAAAGGTCCCCATGTGCTGCAGGGTCCGGGAGAAGGTGCTGGAGTTGTTGATATTGGCGACAATGAAGCCGTTGTTTTCAAAATCGAGAGTCACAACCATCCGTCGGCAGTAGAGCCATATCAAGGGGCAGCCACCGGCGTTGGAGGGATATTGCGGGATATTTTTTCCATGGGTGCCCGCCCAATCGCTTCATTAAACTCTTTGCGATTTGGCAATTTAAATACAGAAAGAACGAAATATTTATTTTCCGAAGTAGTGAGCGGCATTGCCGGATATGGGAACTGTGTCGGAGTTCCGACGGTAGGCGGCGAAGTTCAGTTTGATGATTGCTACGAAGAAAACCCGCTTGTAAATGCCATGTCCGTTGGTCTGATTCGCCACGACGAAATTCAAAAAGGTCAGGCAAAAGGGGTAGGGAATACGGTAATCTATGCCGGACCGCCTACTGGAAGGGACGGAATCCACGGTGCCACTTTTGCATCCGATGATCTAGCAGAAGATGCAGATAAAGATCGTCCTTCTGTACAAGTCGGGGATCCTTTCATGGGCAAACTGCAAATCGAAGCTTGCTTAGAAGTGATAAAATCTGATGCCCTTGTCGGAATACAAGATATGGGTGCAGCCGGCCTTACTTCTTCCGCCAGTGAAATGGCCAGCAAAGCAGGTACCGGAATTGAGATGAATTTAGATTTAGTCCCTCAACGGGAAGAAAATATGACTGCCTATGAAATGATGCTTTCCGAGTCCCAAGAGCGGATGCTCCTCGTTGTGAAAAAGGGAAGAGAGCAGGAAATTATCGATGTGTTTACGAAATACGGACTAAAGGCAGTTGCAATTGGAGAAGTTATCGAGGAAAAAGTTTTCCGCATTAAACATCATGGAGAAGTGGTGGCAGACATCCCGGTAGATGCGTTAGCAGAAGATGCACCTGTTTATTACTTGCCGTCAGAAGAGCCTGCCTATTTCCGGGAGTTTCAGAAGATGGAAAATGCAATTCCGGAAGTCGAGAATCACGAGAAAATGCTTAGGACTTTGCTTCAGCAGCCGACGATTGCAAGCAAAGAATGGGTTTACGAAAAGTATGATTCGATGGTTCAAACCAATACGGTTGCAGGTCCAGGTTCCGATGCAGCGGTCGTTCGGATAAAAGGCAGAGATAAAGCGATTGCCATTACGACCGACGGGAATTCACGATACATCTATTTAGACCCGGAGACAGGCGGGAAAATTGCCGTAGCAGAAGCAGCCCGGAATATCGTTTGTTCGGGAGCAACCCCGCTCGCAATTACGGACGGACTAAACTTTGGCAATCCGACAAATCCGGAAATTTACTGGCAAATGGAAAAGACGGTTGATGGAATGAGTGCGGCTTGTGAGAAGCTGCAAACTCCGGTCATTGGCGGCAATGTCTCCCTTTATAACCAGTCGAAAGGGAAAGCAATTTTCCCTACGCCTATTGTCGGTATGGTCGGGCTAATTGAATCCCTCGAACATGTCACGCCGAGCTTTTTCCAAGAGGCAGGGGATTTGATTTACGTAATCGGAGATGCAGAAGCAGAATTTGGCGGCAGTGAATTACAGAACGTTGTCAATGGAAAATATGAGGGCAAAGCACCTGCCCTTGATTTAGATAAAGAAGCAAAAAGGCAATCCCAATTATTAAAGGCGATCAGGTCTGGTATCGTTGTGTCTGCCCATGATATTGCAGAAGGCGGTCTGGCTGTTGCACTTGCTGAGAAGCTTTTTTCCGGCAAGAATTTAGGAGCGGAAGTCGAACTTGCCGGAAATCCTACGGTTGAACTGTTTAGTGAAACCCAATCCCGTTTCATTGTATCGGTTAAACCGGAAAATAAAGATGCCTTTGAAGCAATCGTTGATGATGCAAAACAAATTGGTACGGTGACTGCAAGCGGCGAGCTTGTCATTCACGTGGACGGAGAAGAGGTAGTGAACCAATCTGCAGAACAGTTGCAAGCATTGTGGAAGGGAGCCATCCCATGCAGGCTGAAATCAAAGGAATAAATGAAGAATGCGGCATTTTTGGTATTTGGGGTCATGAAAAGGCTGCAGAACTGACATATTACGGATTACACGCCATGCAGCATCGGGGCCAGGAAGGAGCGGGCGTCGTTGTCAATGACGGCAAGCGTCTGAAAGGCCATAAAGGGCTCGGCTTAGTGAACGATGTATTTAAACAGATGGATTTTTGTGATTTTCCTGGGGAAGTCGCTATTGGCCATGTCCGTTATTCCACCCAAGGCGGAAAAGTAATCGAAAATGTCCAGCCGCTGCTTTTTCATTCGCAAAAAGGCGGGATGGCCCTTGCCCAAAACGGAAGCATCATGAATGCCTACCAGCTACGGGGTGAGCTGGAAGAGCAGGGAAGTATTATGCAAACCTCTTCGGATACAGAAGTGTTAGCCCATTTAATTAAAAAGGGCGGAAGAGAAGTGTCTGCGTCGTCCATTGCCGATGCATTAAATAAAATCGAAGGTGCCTACACCTTCCTTATTCTGACGGAGAAGAAAATGTATGCTGCCCTTGACCCGTCAGGGATACATCCGTTATCCATCGGCAGACTGAAGGATGCGTACGTCGTTGCATCGGAAACGTGCGCTTTTGACCAAATCGGCGCCGCTTTTTTAAGGGAAGTACTTCCTGGAGAATTAGTGACGATCAGCGATGAAGGAATTCAAACAGAAAGATTTGCCTTCCGTAAGCAGCGGAAACTGTGTGCCATGGAATATGTATATTTATCGCGGCCGGACAGTAATTTGAATCACGTTAATGTTCATACTTCCCGCAAAGAAATGGGAAAAGAATTGGCTAGAGAAGCTCCTGCCGACGCCGACATAGTCATTGGCGTGCCAGACTCGAGCATATCCGCTGCCATCGGGTATGCAGAAGAGATTGGACTTCCCTATGAAATGGGAATAATTAAAAACCGATACGTCGGGAGAACTTTTATTAAACCATCGCAGCAGCTGCGGGAACAAGGGGTAAAAATGAAATTATCCCCGGTCCGCGGAATTATTGAAGGGAAACGGGTTGTAATGATCGATGATTCCATTGTCCGCGGAACGACGAGCAAGCGGATTGTAAACTTATTAAAAGATGCCGGGGCGGAAGAAGTGCATGTGCGAATTGCCTCCCCGCCAATTCTTTACCCTTGTTTTTACGGAATTGATATGTCTACAAGAAAGGAATTAATTGCTGCCAACCATACTTTAGATGAAATATGCGACATCATCGGGGCAGACAGTGTAGCCTATCTTTCAGAAGAAGGATTGGAAAAAGCAATTGTAAAAAGCAAAACGATTCACCAAGGAATATGCACGGCTTGTATGACCGGAGAATACCCGGTGCCTCTCCCTGATGACGCATTTGATAAAGTGCGGGAGGAGACAAGTGCCAGCGGAAGGAGTGAAGGCAATGTCTGACGTCTATAAACAAGCAGGAGTAGATGTGGAAAAAGGGTATCAAGCAGTTGAACGGATGAAAAAGCATGTAAAAAAGACGCTGCGCCCGGAAGTAATGGGGGGCATCGGCTCTTTTGCCGGCCTGTTTGACTTAAGTTCCCACACTTTAAAAGAGCCGGTACTTGTCAGCGGTACGGACGGAGTCGGAACAAAATTAAAGCTCGCATTCCAGCTGAACAAACATGATACAGTAGGAATTGATCTCGTTGCCATGTGCGTCAATGATATTGTCGCCCAAGGGGCAGAACCGTTATTTTTCCTCGATTACATTGCCTGCGGAAAAAATGATCCGGAAAAAATTGAACAAATCGTTTCCGGTGTTGCGCAAGGCTGTGTCCATGCCAATACTGCATTAATTGGCGGGGAAACGGCAGAAATGCCGGGTATGTACGATGATGAAGAATACGATTTGGCAGGTTTTGCTGTCGGGATTGCCGATAAGTCAAAACTGATTACCGGAGAACATATTGAATATGGCGATATTGTCATTGGTATTGCATCGAGCGGGATTCATTCCAACGGCTATTCCCTCGTCAGAAAATTAGTCGAAGGCTTGGATCTTACGAAAACATATGAACCATTAGATGCACCGTTAGGGGAAGAATTACTAAAACCGACACGGATTTATGCGAAAGCTGTAAAACGAGTCGTCCAAAAATTCGAAATTAAAGGTATTTCTCACATTACTGGCGGAGGTTTCTACGAAAATTTTCCTCGAATGATGCCTGAAGGAATGGGTGTGCAAATTAAAAAAGGAAGCTGGCAAATTCCGGCAATTTTCTCCTTTTTGCAGAAGAAAGGAAATATTGCTGACGGAGAAATGTATGGGGTATTTAATATGGGGATTGGCATGGCGCTTGTTGTTTCGCCACAGGATGCAGACGGTGTTCTCCAGCTCCTAAAAGATGCAGGGGAAGCCGCTTACGAGATCGGGACGATTGTTCCAAAAGAAGGAGTGCATTTCATCTGATGACAAAGCCGAATATAGCAATATTTGCGTCCGGCACAGGGAGCAATTTTCAGGCCATTGCCGCTCATAGAAATGACTTGGCTGCAGAAATTGTTCTCCTTGTTTGCGATAACCCGGAAGCCCCGGTCATCGCAAAAGCGGAAAAGTTAGGAATTCCCGCCTTCGTTTTTCAGCCGAAATCTTACGCTAATAAAGAAGAATATGAATCTGAAATTCTCCGGGAATTGAAGAAAAAGAATGTTTCCTGGATTTTCCTTGCAGGTTACATGCGCATCGTCGGTCCAACTTTATTAAATCCTTATCGGGGGAAAATCGTCAATATCCATCCGTCCTTATTGCCGAGTTTTCCTGGGAAAGATGCGGTGGGCCAAGCGCTGGAAGCAGGCGTAAAATGGACGGGAGTAACTGTACATTACATTGATGAAGGGGTGGATACCGGTCCGATTATTGCCCAGGAACCGGTTCCGGTATTAGAAGAAGATACAAAAGAGATTTTGCAGCATCGTATTCAGGAATCAGAGCACCAATTGTATCCGAGAGTGATAAATCAATTGTTGTTACAAAGTGAGGGGTAACGATGAAAAAAAGAGCATTAATCAGCGTTTCCAATAAAGAAAAAATAGTAGATTTTGCGAAAGGCATTGCCGAATTTGGCTATGAGATTGTCTCTACCGGCGGAACATTAAAAGTTTTGCAGGAAGCTGGAATTCCGGCTATCTCTGTTGATGAAGTAACCGGATTTCCCGAAATGTTGGATGGGCGTGTAAAAACATTGCATCCGTTCATTCACGGCGGACTATTAGGAAGGCGTTCCAATCCGGATCATGTCAAACAGATGGAAGAACATCACATTGCTCCGATTGATATGGTTGTAGTTAATCTGTACCCTTTTAAAGAAACGCTGGAAAAAGCAAATGTTACAAAAGAAGAAATTATTGAAAATATCGATATCGGCGGACCGACGATGCTCCGGTCGGCAGCGAAAAACTTTGCTGACGTAACTGTTGTAGTGGACCCGAAGGATTATGACAGTGTTCTTGCTGCAATAGAAGAAAATCGCTTAGATGTAGCTTTTCGTGAAAAATTAGCGGCAAAGGTTTTCCGTCATACCGCTCATTATGATGCATTAATCGCCCAGTATTTCATGGAAGAAACGAAGGAAACTTTTCCGGAAACGTATACCGTTACTTACGAAAAAGTCCAAAATCTGCGGTACGGAGAAAACCCTCACCAGCAGGCGGCATTTTACAAAGACCCGGTTGTGAGCGGGATGAGCATTGCCAGAGCGAAGCAGCTGCACGGAAAAGAACTATCCTACAATAACATTCAAGATGCGAATGCTGCGCTAGAAATATTGGCCGAATATGAAGAGCCGGCAGCGGTAGCGGTCAAACATATGAATCCGTGCGGAATTGGCGTGGCGGAGACGATTGAGGACGCTTTTCAGCGGGCTTATAATGCGGACCCGGTGTCCATTTTTGGTGGAATCGTTGCCCTGAACCGGGAAGTCAATCAAGAGACGGCAGAAAAATTAAGCAAAATCTTTTTAGAAATTGTCATCGCCCCGAATTTTACCGAAGAAGCACTGGAAATATTGACTCAGAAGAAAAATATCCGGCTTCTTCAGCTGGCATTCTCGAAAGCAGAAAAGGAAAGTTTAAAACTTACGGCTGTCAATGGCGGTGTTCTTGTCCAAACAAAGGATCAGACGATCACACTCCCGGAAGACTGGATAGTGGCAACGGACCGGAAACCATCGGAACAGGAGATTGCTGATTTATTGTTTGCCTGGAAAGCAGTGAAACACGTCAAATCCAATGCGATCGTCCTGGCAAAGGATAATATGACGATTGGTATTGGAGCGGGACAGATGAACCGGGTAGGATCCGCAAAGATTGCCATTGAACAGGCAGGAGACAAGGCGAATGGCGCGGTCATGGCTTCGGATGCCTTTTTCCCGATGCCGGATACGGTTGAGGAAGCAGCAAAGGCCGGAATAAAAGCGATTATTCAGCCTGGCGGTTCCAAGCGGGACCAGGATTCCATCGATGTTTGCAACAAGCATGGCATTTGCATGGTTTATACAGGAATTCGTCATTTTAAACATTAGAATTAGCGGAATGATACTAAATTAGAGGGGTATTTCGATGAATATTTTAGTTGTTGGTCGTGGCGGAAGAGAACATAGCATTGTGAAGAAACTGCTGGAAAGCAAACGATTAGCAAAACTTTACGTTGCTCCAGGAAATGGGGGCATTGCAAAAGATGCCGAATGTGTACCCATTGACGAAATGAACATCGACGAGCTTGTCCGTTTTGCGAAGGAAGCGGCAATCGATTTAACGATTGTAGGGCCGGAAGCTCCGCTAAATGCAGGAATCGCTGATGCTTTTTCTGCGGAAGGATTGCGGATATTTGCTCCGAGAAAGAATGCAGCAATCATCGAAGGAAGTAAAAGTTTCGCTAAACAATTTATGAAAAAATATGAGATTCCGACTGCCGAATATGAAACTTTCACCGAAGTGGAAAAGGCAAAGGCATATATCGAAGAAAAGGGTGCTCCAATTGTCATAAAAGCAGATGGGTTAGCAGCGGGAAAAGGAGTCGTTGTGGCGCAAACGAAGAGTGAAGCAATCAAAGCGGCAGAAGATATGTTAGTTGGGAAAGCCTTTTCCGATGCCTGTTCTTCCATTGTCATTGAAGAATTTTTGGAAGGTGAGGAATTCTCCCTCATGGCTTTTGTCCATGAAAATAAAGTATATCCAATGATACCTGCCCGGGATCACAAGCGGGTTTTTGACGGGGATGAAGGGCCAAACACCGGCGGGATGGGTGCCTTCGCTCCAGCGGAAATTTCTAAGGAACATATCGACTTTTCCGTACAGGAAATATTGCAGAAGACTGCCGACGGGATGATGATAGAAAACCGTACCTTTACCGGCATATTGTACGGCGGTCTGATTCTTACTGCCGAAGGTCCGAAAGTAATTGAATTTAATGCCCGATTTGGTGATCCGGAAACCGAAGTTGTCTTACCGCTGTTAAAGAACGACTTAGTGCAGGTAATTACAGATATTTTAGATGGCCAAAACCCTCAACTGCAATGGGAAGACCAGCATTGTTTAGGAACGGTCGTCGCTAGCCGCGGTTATCCGAATGCCTATGAAAAAGGCCATCCAATTCCCGCCCTTCCGCTGCAAAATGACGCCTTTCTCATTTATGCGGGAGTACAGTTACAGGAGAAGAATTTTGTGTCGGACGGCGGCCGCGTTCTTCTCGTAGGAGCAAAAGCAGACACTTTAAAAGCTGCAAGGGCCAAAGTTTATGAAACGCTGGCGCCTTTGAAAAATTCCCGGAATTTCTTTTTCCGCAAAGACATCGGCGTAAATTCGTAATAAAAATGAAGCGGAGGTTTTCCTCCGTTTCATTTTGTTTTGGCAAGACTATTGCCGACGTAAAGGGTCATATTTAATAGCAAAAATACCGGCTCTTAAAGAGCTGAAAAAAATTGCTTCTAACAAATAACTTTACAACATTAAAGCGCGAAAATATGATACTATGTGTATAAAGTTATGAATCTGTGTTGAAACGAGCGGAGAAGAAAATTATATAAGTGGAGAGTTGAGTAAAATGCATTTACAAGGAAGCAGTTGGAGAAACCGGGAGATTAGGCAGCATGTCAGAGTGATTGACGGCATTGAACAACCAACACTGATTTTAACGAATGCAACGTACTTGAATGTCTTTACGAAAGAATGGCTGCAGGCAAACATCTGGATTTATAAGGACCGGGTTGTTTATGTCGGTGAGAATTTGCCGATACGTACAGACGGGACGCAAATTTATGACTGCAAGGGCAAATATATTGTTCCTGGATACGTTGAACCCCATTCCCATCCTTTTCTAATAGCAAATCCTGAAGTGCTCGCATCCCATGCAGCTCGCTTTGGAACAACGGCATTGATTAATGATAATTTAATGTGGCATTTTTTATTGGATAAAAAGAAAGCGTTTTCTTTAATTGAAGAATTTCACCGCCATCCTGTTTCCATGTATTGGTGGGCGCGTTACGACTCCCAAACTGCTTTAGCAGACGAAGAACAATTTTTTAATTCTGAGGATGTGCTGGAATGGATTGAACATCCATCGGTTGTTCAAGGGGGAGAATTAACCGGATGGCCAAGTTTGTTAGAAGGAAACGATAGATTGCTATATTGGATTCAGGAAACGAAACGGCAACGAAAGCCGGTGGAAGGGCATCTTCCGGGGGCATCGGAAAAAACGCTGACAAAACTAAAATTATTAGGCATCAGTGCGGATCATGAGCCGATAACTGGTGAGGAAGTAATGCGCCGGCTCAGACTGGGGTATCATGTAAGTTTAAGATATTCTTCGATTCGCCCAGACTTGCCGCAACTTGTTGAAGATTTGTTGGAACAAAAGGTGAAAAATTTTGACCACCTCTCCTTCACAACAGATGGCGCAACTCCACACTTTTTGGAAAAGGGAATGATTAATCAATGCATTGCCATTGCAATACAAAAAGGAGTCCCGCTGGAAGACGCATATTGCATGGGCAGCTTGAATGCGGCAAGACACTTCCACCTGGACGAACATCTGGGGAGTATTGCACCTGGAAGAATTGCCCATATAAACATTCTTGATGAAAAGGATAATCCGAATCCAGCAAGTGTTATAGCAAAAGGGGAATGGGTGAAAAAAGAAGGGGAAAATCAAGAGATTTCCTTTACTATAGATTGGGAAAAATACGGGATTAAGCCGATTCCTTTTGATTGGGAACTGAAGGAAGATGACTTGCAATTCTCCATGCCAATCGGACTGGATATGGTAAATAACGTTATCGTCAAACCATATACTTGTGACCTTGATGTTACGGCAGAACACTTATCCAATGAAAATAAAGAAGCCTATCTCGTATTAATGGACCGGAAAGGAAAATGGCGTGTAAATACGACGATTCGTGGTTTTACGAAAGAATTAGGTGCGATTGCCAGTTCTTTCTCCTCTTCCGGTGACATCATCTTTATCGGCAAAAGCAAAAAGGATATGCTTTTAGCATGGAAACGGCTGAAAGAGATAGGCGGTGGCATTGTGCTCGTTCATCGCGGCGACATATTGCTGGAAATTCCGCTGGAATTAGGGGGGATCATGTCGAAAAGCAGCATGAGCGAAGTCATTGCAAAGGAAAAGCAGCTTATCGCTTCTTTGCAGAAATTCGGCTATCCGTATGGAGATCCGATTTATACTTTATTATTTTTATCCGCCACTCATTTACCTTACATCCGGATTACTCAGCAGGGGATCATTGATATTATGAAAAAGGAAATCCTCTTCCCGGCAACGATGTGTTAGAATATAATGAATTAGAAAAGGCTGGTGTTTTTTGAACGGAAACATCGTCTGAATCTTAGATAAAGGTGTTGGAAATATGAAAAAATTAACCGTTCTTATCGTTTTTCTGTTTATGTTCTTGGCTGCTTGTTCCAATAATGAGACAAATAAAGCCGAGGAAAATAAAGAGAGAGAATCGGAGATAGAAGAAAAGCCGAAGGTGGAAGAGAAGTATGAAAACGTATATCCACTAACCGGTATTAAAACGAATGATCCCGTCGACCAGCGGATTATCGGTGTAATGGTGAACAACCATGCAAAGGCACGGCCGCAGACAGGATTGTCACAGGCAGACATCGTTTTTGAAATTTTGGCAGAAGGACCGATTACAAGATTTCTAGCTTTATTCCAAAGTGAATTGCCAGAAGAAATCGGGCCAGTCCGCAGTGCAAGGGAATATTACTTTGAATTGGCAGAAGATTACGGTGCTCTATATATTTACCACGGTGCGGCCCAGATGATCAATGACATGATTTACAGCCGGGGCATAGAACATTTGGATGGATATTACCATGATAATGATGGTAAATTATTTAGAAGAGATTTATCCAGGAAAGCGCCTCACAATTCCTATTTGCTCGTCAGCGGGGTAAATGATGAGGCGACGGAAAAAGGCTATGAAATGAAAACAGATTATGAACCATTGCCATTTCTTAAAGAAGAGGAAGTAGAACAGCTTTCCGGGGAAATGACAGACCGGGTGGAGATTGTATATGCCAACAATCCAAAAGTCACCGTAGAATACGAATATAATGAGGATACGGAGAAGTATTCAAGATGGAATGACGGCGAACAGACCGTGGAATTAAATACAGAGGCTCCAATTCAGCTTGATAACATTTTTATTGTAGAAGCAGAGCATCAAATAATTGACGATGCAGGGAGAAGGGCTGTAGACTTGGAGTCCGGAGGTGCTGCTCTTTTATTGCAAAAGGGAAAAGTGAAGCAAATAGAGTGGAAGAATGAGAACGGCAGAATCCTACCTGTAGAAAACGGAGAAATTATTGGTTTTGTACCTGGTAAGACATGGGTTAATGTTGTTCCGACAGATCCGGGATTAGAGCAATCTGTCACGTTACACAACAATTAGGATATTTACGGCAGGAGGGATAATAGTGCAAATTGATAAACTAAGAGGAAAACAATTAGATCAATTGTTTGATGCCATACTTTCCTTGCAAAACCGGGAGGAATGCTACCGTTTTTTCGATGATTTAGCAACAATGTCCGAAGTGCATGCATTATCTCAACGATTGCAAGTTGCAAAAATGTTAATGGAAGGCCATACGTACAATAACATTGAAAAAGAGACAAACGCTTCCACCGCGACGATTTCCCGCGTGAGAAGATGTATTAATTTTGGCAGCGACGGGTACAAAATGGTGCTGGAACGGATTAAAGACAAAGAATAATTTTGAAAATGATAAAATCCTTGAGCAATGGAGATTGTTCAAGGATTTTTTTATTATTTTTTATTTTAGGTCTATTTAAGGACATTGACGTTAATTAACTGCTAGTCTATTCTAATAATTGTAAAAACAAACATTTAAAGGGGGATAAAGTCAGGGAGGTTTAAATTTTGACACTCCTTTCCTTCTTCGGGGATGTTTACATCCTTCCGCGGATAGGTACGATTCTCGGTGGTATCAACGATTTAGCTCTTGCCCTGTTATTAATCTGGATGATTGGTGCCTATTTTTTCACAGACAGCATAAATTGGTCCATGGCAGCACTTAGTTCAGCAATTGTTATCGCGTTGGCAGAAATTTTCTTTCATCGGATGATGGCTGAAAAGTCCGGCGCAAAGCTTATCCAAACCCGTCCACTCGCCTGCAGACAGAATCAAGGAAGGAGTTCGACTTTTCTAAAAGCAAAAAAGAAGAATAAAATTATTATTTTATTATTTCAAATATTACTTCATTCTCCTTTATCAGTTTATTTTTGTAGAAATGGTTAGAATATTTGGTGTCAGTATAATTTACTTATGTGCAATGCAAAATGTAAAATAGTCGCCGCTATCAAGAGTACTCATCAAGAAGGGAGCAAACAACAATTATTGTAACAAAAGAAAAAATACCCATTAGGGAAAATGAGGAAAAGTTAGTTTCCCTCAAAGGAATTTCCGAGAAAATTATAGTGGATCCATATTATTACAAAAAGAATATCCCTGGTTCGATTGATGATTGTTATTTAAGAGAAAGTGCTGCTGAACTTCTATTGCAAGCGGCAAAATTATTAAAAGATAACCATTATTTTATTGTTTATGATGCTTGGAGGCCTTATAAAGTACAGCTGGCATTGTATCAACAATTCGAACAGGAACTAAAGAAAAAAGGAATCCCGGAGCACCAGTTAAAAAAGGTATTGAGGAATTATGTCGATGTGCCTTCTAAGGATCCGATGAAGCCTGCGAATCATTTAACGGGAGGGGCTATTGATTTGACGATTGCCTGTTCCGGGGAAGGAATCCTAAATATGGGTACCGGATTTGATGATTTCTCGGAAAAATCTGCCACCGACTATTATGAAAAATTATCCAATCTTACAAAAGAAGAACAAACGATTCGAGATAATCGCAGATACTTAAAAGAAGTGATGGAAAAGGCCGGGTTTACAAACTATCCGGAAGAATGGTGGCATTTTGATTATGGAAATCAAAATTGGGGGAAAGCAACTGGCAACATTGCCATCTACGGAGGAATATTGGAAATAGAGCACGATAAATAATTTACGCCCATCTGTCTCTTAGAACTTGAGGGGATTATTCAATTGGTGGTGTACTAATTGCAGATTCGTATACTTGCTATCGGTCCAAGTGACATGGAAGGCATTATACTGGAAGTTGGAAAGGAATATCCCGAATTCGATATTCGGTATGACACATACCATAACGAGGAAGAAGTTGTACACATCGTTACCCGGCTGCATTCTGATTATGAGCTAATTTTATTTGCAGGTTCTTTGCCTTATCATATGGTGAAAAACCAAGTACAGTTGAATAAGCCAATGTTTTATATCGCTTTTGAAGGTACTGCCCTTTATCGCGTTCTCTTTCAATTAGCGATGGATAGGGAATTTCATTTGTTAGATCGTCCCATTAATGTCAGCATTGATAATCTGCAAAAATATGAAGCAGAGGAATGCTTTGAGGAACTGAATATCGATGTACAAAATCTTTATTTTTATGAAAATGACATCGATTATGATATCGAGAATACAGTACAATTCCACTATAATCTATGGAAAAACAACCGAATCGACATCGCTATTACATGTGTCGGGTTAGTATATGAAAAATTAACAGAATTGGGGGTTCACGCCTCCAGAATTATTCCGACCCGATCCGCGGTGCGAAATACTCTAGAGCATATGCTGCTCGCAGGGCAGAAGAAACGGCAGCAAGATGCTCAAATTGCTGTAGGGATTATTGATTTAAGAAGTCTGAGAGATGATAACCAATTGACAGAATATCAAATACAGCGAAGAATATTAGCTTTACAGCATATTTTAATCGATTATGGCGAAAAGTCTCAGTCAATCATCAAATGGTCAGATCGAGAACTAAAATTTATAACCACTCGTGGAGCACTGCATCTAGATAATGGAAAGACGGCAGAAAATAAATTATTGCATGAAATCTATTATAAAACGGAGCTCCGGCCAAATCTTGGAATCGGTCTGGGACATACCGCAAGCGAGGCTGAAAATCGGGCAAGGGAAGCGTTAAAAAAAGCCGAATTGAATAACTCGGGCTGGTTTATATTGGATGCCGATGGAACAGTTTATGGACCGATAGGTAATTCGGTACCGTTAAGCTATTCCATCCGAAATCAAAATCAGGAATTGCTGGAATTGGCAAAACAAGCTCGCTTAAGCAGCTCTACGATTAACCGCTTGCTTTCGTTTTTTAAAGTACATGGGAAAGATACGATAACTACCAATGAACTTGCCAATGGGTTAGGTATAACACCGAGAAGTGCAAGGAGAATTATTAATAAACTGGAAAAGGTAAATTTGGTAGCGATTACAGGGGAAGAGCAACCGGTCCATAGGGGAAGGCCGCGTCAAGTCTTTGCCATTCAATTTGATAGACTGTTCAATCTGACTAACGAGGGAAAATGAAAACGATTACTTATTATTTATATTACAAGGGGGATGAACGATGATCTATTCGATTATACAACTGGATGATACATGGATTTTATGGGCGTTTTTGGCTGGATGGGCAGCAGTAAGTATTTATTTAGAGCAGAAGTACAAGTGGGCATCTAAAATTTCTGGGGCAATCATTGCGCTTGTCGGTGCAATGCTTCTAGCAAACTTTAATATTATACCGACCGAATCTCCGGTATACGACACAGTCTGGTCTTATGTCGTTCCGTTGTCTATCCCGCTGCTATTATTCCGTTCCAATATTTTAAAGATATGGAATGAAAGCGGGCGGCTCTTGCTTATTTTCTTGTTAAGTTCTATCGGTACCGTGACAGGCGCCATTGTTGGATTCTTCCTGCTGAGGGATCATATTCCGGTATTGGATAAAATTGCAGCAATGATGACAGGTTCTTATATCGGCGGAGGTGTCAATTTTGCTGCTATGTCTGCAAAATTTGAAACACCTGGAGAAATTGTTTCTGCAACGGTCGTAGCAGATAATATGTTAATGGCTATCTATTTCCTTGTATTAATTCTCATTCCAACCCTTTCTTTCTTTAGAAAAAAATATAAAACTCCTTACATCGACGAACTGGAAAAAAACACCACTAGCAATGACAATTTAGCTTCCTCCTATTGGAAGAAAAAGGAGATGGCTTTAAAAGATATCGGTCTTGCCGTTGGTACAGCCTTTGTCATTGTAGCAGTTTCCTTTAAAATTGCCGGATTTTTCGACGGCCTTATTCCTTCCGGGGAAGATGTTAATTTCTTCCTGAACCTATTAAATGGCATATTAGGCGATAACTATTTAATGTTAACTACTTTAACGATGGCAGCAGTAACGATCTTTCCGCGTTACTTTGAAAGCATTAATGGTGCGCAGGAAATTGGTACTTACTTAATTTACATTTTCTTCGTCGTTATCGGGGTACCTGCATCCTTGCCGCTAATCTTACAAAATGCGCCGCTAATATTTATCTTTGTAACGATTATGGTTCTAATTAACATGTTTGCGTCCTTTCTATTTGGCAAACTGTTCAAATTCTCCCTGGAAGAAATTATTCTTTCCAGTAATGCAAACATTGGCGGACCGACAACTGCTGCGGCAATGGCAATTTCAAAGGGATGGACAAAACTGGTTGGTCCAATCTTGCTCGTCGGTACATTAGGATACGTTATTGGAAACTATGCCGGAACAGCAATAGGTGTCTGGCTAAGCAATTTTTAATATCGGTAAGAGGCTGACATTTGGTCAGCCTTTTTCTATTTATTGAAAAAGGCAGCCTGGTAAAAGGGATAGAAAAATCCCCGCCATTATCCTCAATCCTAACTTTGATTTTTGGTATAATGAATGCATGACTTAGGGAGAAAAGTTTGGGGGATGCACTATTGGATATGAAAATTGAGGACTGGAAACATATTTTTAAACTAGATCCGGCAAAATCCATTTCAGACGAGCACCTTGATTTAATTTGCACTTCTGGAACTGATGCGCTAGTTGTCGGAGGCACCGATAATATTACTTTATCCGGTGTAGAAGATTTATTGGGGCGAATTAAAGGGAAACATCCTATTCCTTGTGTGCTGGAAGTTTCGACGATGGATTCCATTATTCCGGGATTTGACGGTTACTTTGTTCCGATGGTGTTAAATTCCCGAGATAAAAAATGGATGATGGATGTGCAGCATCAAGGAATTAAACAATTTCAGTCATTGATAAAATATGTGGAGATTCTTTTTGAAGGTTATTGTATATTAAATAAGGATGCGAAGGCATTTCAACATACAAATTGTGTGATGCCCGATGAAGAAGATGTTCTTGCCTATGCATATATGGCAGAACATGTTTTTCATCTGCCGGTGTTTTATATGGAATATAGCGGGAAATATGGAGATAAGGAACTGGTAAAACGGGTAAAAGAGGAACTGACTGATACGAAATTGTTTTACGGCGGCGGAATTGAAACGCTTGAACAGGCAAAAGAAATGAAACAATATGCAGATTGCATTATCGTCGGCAACAGTATATATACCTGTTTTGAACAAGCATTGGAAACTGCAAAGATAAATGAAGAAAGGACGGTGTGATAATGAGTCAGACGATGGATGACTTATTAAAAGGGTTAAACGAGAAACAGCGGGAAGCCGTTCGCCATACGGAAGGGCCGCTATTAATTATGGCGGGGGCAGGAAGCGGAAAAACGAGGGTACTCACCCATCGCATTGCCTATTTAATTAAGGAAAAAGGCGTCTCCCCGAGAAATATTTTGGCGATCACGTTTACGAATAAGGCGGCAAGGGAAATGAAAGAGCGGGTCGAGGCTCTCGTCGGGAAAGAAAGCGAAGATATGTGGGTTTCCACGTTTCATTCCATGTGTGTCCGTATTTTGCGCCGTGACGTGGACCGGATAGGTTACAATCGCAACTTTACGATTTTAGATAGCGGTGACCAGCTATCCGTTGTGAAACAAGTATTGAAAAATTTAAATATGGATCCGAAAAGGTTTGAACCACGGGGAATGCTCGCCCAAATCAGTTCCCTAAAAAATGAGCTTGTCACACCGGAGGAATTTCAAAAAAAGGCGGGCAATTTTTTTGAACAGCAATTGGCGAAGGTGTATGAGAACTACCAAAATATGCTGCGGAAAAATCAGTCGATGGATTTTGATGATCTAATCATGCAGACGATTCATTTATTCAAACGGGTACCGGAAGTGCTGGAATATTATCAGTACCGGTTCCAATACATTCATGTCGATGAATACCAGGATACGAACCATGCCCAGTACTTTCTTGTGCAGCAGTTGGCGAAGAAATATAAAAATCTATGTGTTGTCGGGGATTCGGACCAATCGATTTATGCATGGCGAGGGGCGGACATAACGAATATTCTTTCCTTTGAACAGGATTATCCGGATGCGAAGACCGTACTGTTGGAGCAAAACTACCGTTCTACAAAATCCATCCTCGCTGCCGCAAACCATGTCATCCAGCATAATACGAGCCGAAAGCCGAAAAATCTTTGGACGGAAAACCCGGAAGGGAAAAAAATCCATTTTTTCCAAGGAGCCACAGAGCAAGAGGAAGCACTGTTTGTGACGGAAAAAATATTGGAATTAACGACAACAAAGGATTATAAACGAAGCGATATCGCCGTTTTATATCGGACAAACGCCCAGTCCCGTGCCGTGGAGGATAAGCTTGTTAAAGCGGGGATTGCATACCAGATGGTCGGCGGCATGAAGTTCTATGAACGGAAAGAAATTAAAGACATGCTTTCCTACTTGCGCTTAATTACGAATCCGGATGATGATATAAGCTTTGAGCGGGTCGTGAATGAGCCGAAGCGGGGAATCGGCAAAACGACACTGGAAAAACTGCGGGCCTACAGTGTTGACCACGATATTTCATTATTCCAGGCAGCGGCAGAAGCAGAATTGATTGGAGTTTCCAAGAAGGCAGCGAATGCGTTGAAAGAATTTGTCCTCCTGATTGAAACGCTGGCAAAGCAGCAAGAATATTTAACAGCAACCGATATGGTTGAACAAGTGATGGAACGGACAGGCTATGAACAAATGCTGAAAAACGAAAATACGCTCGAATCTCAATCCCGTCTGGAAAACTTGGAAGAATTCTTGACCGTTACGAAAAACTTTGAAGAAACGAGTGAGGATAAGACTCTCGTTGCCTTTTTAACCGATTTGGCATTGATTGCGGATATTGACCGGGTAGATGATGGAGCGGAACAAGGCGATAAAATTACCCTCATGACGCTTCACTCAGCGAAAGGGCTGGAATTTCCGGTCGTCTTTCTCATCGGGATGGAGGAAAATGTCTTTCCCCATAGCCGGGCTATGTTTGATGAGAACGAAATGGAAGAAGAACGCCGCTTAGCCTATGTCGGAATTACCCGGGCAGAAGAGGAATTGTATTTGACGAATGCAAGAATGCGGACGCTTTATGGCCGGACGAATTTTAACCCGATTAGCCGTTTCATTCAGGAAATTCCGGAAGAGTTAATTGAAGGGGCCGAACAAATGCGCAATAACAAATTCGGCTTCTCCTTCGATTCTGCTGGGGATGATCCGTTCCCGCCGAAACGGAGAGCTGCTCAAAAACGGAAATCCCTAGGAGCAGAAAAGGAAGAATGGAAGCCGGGCGATAAAGCAGAGCATAAAAAATGGGGCATGGGTACCGTTGTCAAAGTCCAAGGAGAAGGGGACAACATGGAACTAGATGTGGCTTTTCCGGCTCCCGTTGGCGTGAAACGGCTGCTTGCCAAATTTGCTCCCATTACAAGGAAATAGGAGGTGTCCATTGGATGAATAGAGAACAGGCACAGAAAAAAATCGAAAAACTAAAGAATTTGCTTAATCAATATAGCTATGAATATTATGTTCTCGATCAGCCGACAATTCCAGACTCCGAATACGACCAATTATACCGGGAATTAGAACAATTGGAAGAGCAATATCCTGAATTTATTGCCGATGATTCCCCGACCCAGCGTGTTGGGGATAAACCGCTCGACTTTTTTCAAAAAGTAGAGCATAAAGTGCCGATGCTCAGCTTGAGCAACGCGTTTAATGAACAGGAGCTTAAGGATTTTCACCGCCGGGTAACCCAAGGTTTAAATGAAGAAGTAAGTTATGTTTGTGAACTGAAAATTGACGGATTGGCGGTTTCTTTAACTTATGAAAACGGGAAGTTTGTGCGAGGTGCAACTAGGGGAGATGGAAACGTCGGTGAAGACATTACGATGAATCTACGGACTATCCGCAGCATTCCCCTTACGATTAAAGATAAGGAAACACTGGAAGTCCGCGGAGAAGCATTTATGCCCCATTCCTCCTTTTTAAAATTAAACGAAGAACGGGTAAAAAATGGGGAAGAGCCTTTTGCAAACCCGAGAAACGCGGCAGCCGGCTCGCTTCGCCAATTAGATCCGAAAATTGCTGCAGAACGCCACTTGGATATTTTCCTCTATGCGGTGGGCGAATGGGAAAATAGCCAGCTTACGAGCCATAGTGCCCGTCTGGAAAAATTGAAAGAACTCGGATTTAAAACGAATCCGGAATGGCGAAAATGTTCTACGATTGAGGAAGTCATCGATTTCGTTGAATATTGGTCAAAGGAACGGCCAAATCTCCCATATGAAATTGATGGAATAGTCATCAAGGTTGATGATTTGCGCCAGCAGGAGAAATTAGGCTTTACAGCGAAAAGCCCCCGTTGGGCCATCGCTTATAAATTCCCTGCCGAAGAGGCGATGACCGTCCTGAAAGATATTGAGCTTAGTGTCGGCCGAACGGGTGTCGTTACCCCGACGGCGATACTGGAACCCGTCCGCATTGCGGGAACGACGGTACAGCGGGCATCTTTGCATAATGAAGATTTAATACAGGAACTGGATATTCGCATTGGCGATACAGTCGTCATTAAAAAAGCAGGAGATATTATTCCGAAAGTGGTGCGTGTCGTTTACGATAAACGGACAGGAAATGAGAAGCCTTTCCAGATGCCAAAAGAGTGTCCGACATGCGGCAATGAGCTGGTCCGGATCGAGGGAGAAGTAGCGCTCCGCTGCATTAATCCGAATTGCCCTGCCCAATTGACAGAAGGGCTAATTCACTTTGTTTCGCGGAATGCGATGAACATTGAAGGGCTAGGGGAAAAAGTTATTCAGCAACTATTTAAAGCCGACCTTATTCGTACTATAGCCGATTTATATCGTCTGGAAAGAAAAGAGTTGCTGAAGCTGGAACGGATGGGAGAAAAATCCGTCGATAATTTGCTTACAGCCATCGAAAAATCAAAAAATAATTCTCTAGAACGGTTATTATTTGGGCTCGGCATTCGCTTTATCGGCGCGAAAGCTGCTCAAATTTTAGCAATGGAATTTGAAACAATGGACCGTCTCGAGCATGCGACGAAGGAAGAGCTGCTGGCAATAGACGAAATTGGAGAAAAAATGGCAGATTCAATCGTCCATTATTTTTCTGAAGAAAAGGTAAAGCAGCTGCTGCGGGAACTGAAAGACCTCGGGCTAAATATGGAATATACAGGGCCAAGGAAGCATGACCAGGATACGGACAGTGTTTTTGCCGGGAAAACGATTGTATTAACCGGTAAATTGGAAAGCTTCTCCCGAAATGAATTAAAACAGCTCATTGAATCCATGGGCGGCAAAGTAACAGGCAGTGTAAGCAAAAAAACAGATTTAGTCATTGCAGGGGAAGATGCTGGTTCAAAATATGACAAAGCCACTCAGCTGGGGATTACGATTTGGGATGAAAACAAATTAACGGAAGCGCTAAATAATTAAGGAGTGGGTAACCGTGAAGAAAATAAGCATTGTTTTGCTCTGTACACTCCTGTTGCTGACGAGCTGCATACCGAACCGAAATGATGATGAAGTATTGCAAAATGATGAAACAGAGACGAAGACATCGATTGTTCCAAGTCATCGATTGTCTGAGGAAGAGTATCGAATTGTCCTTCCTTACGAAACGAGCAAGGCAAGAGGAGTTATTGTCAATCAAGTAGCTAACCGGGTCGATATTTATGAAATGGAAGAAGGATTAAGACGCCACTCCAAGGAAGTGTTTAATCCGGATGAACTATACTTCCAAGAAGGACAATATTTAACCGAAGATATGGTCTTTGATATGATTACGGAAATGAACCCGAAAATCGATCGGGATAAGACCGAAGATATGGATCTGGAGGAAGCGGCAGATGTATTCCGGGATAACCCGCGCTACCTCTCCCATATTTTGGAACAAAATTATTTAAAGCCAGGGGAAGATAATGTAGTGGAATTGGCCGGAGTTTCCATTGGCATCGCCTTAAAGTCGGTTTATCGTTTTCAGCCGCAAATCGGCAGTCCATATTTTGAAGAGGAGATTCCCTTCCAGGAAATGATGGAGCAAGGAAAGGAAATCGCCCAGAAAGTATTGGAGCAATTGCGGAGTATTGAAGGACTGACAAACGTTCCCCTCTTTATCGCTCTATACCGGGAAGAAAGCCAGGCGTCTCCGGTGCCAGGCAATTACGTTGCAAAAACACTCGTGCCTGCCGGCGATTTTTCCATTAAAGATTGGGAATCGATTAACGAGGAATATGTTTTATTTCCATCAGACGAAGGAAAAGAAAAGTATTTAGAGGACCATGAAATTATTACAAGTTTTGGCAGTGAAATTGCTTCCTTTTTTCCGAATTACGTTGGAGTTGTCGGAGAAGGATTCTACATTGACGAAGAACTGCAAACTTTAACCATCGAAATACCGATTGAATTTAATGGGAGTGCGGAGATTGTCGGATTTACGCAATATGTTTATGGTCTCATTCAAGATATGTTCCCCAATTATTATGATTTAGAGGTAAGAGTGACATCCAGCGAAAAAATCGAAAGTCTTCTTACGAGAGATGCCGGGGAAGACGAAGTGAATGTGCATATTTTGCATTAGTACATCGGAAATTTGCCATCTTCAAAAAATAGGATGGCAAATTTCCTGTTTCCCTTTCATTGCGACAGTTGCGCTTGGGGATTTAACTTTGCTATTATCGATATTGGTAGTTGACAAATATTTTTTTGTTATAATATAGGAAAAATTGAAGTTTGGAGGGTAAACCATTGGCAAATATAACGATCGAGCAAGTAAAACATGTGGCCCATCTTGCCCGTCTCGCTTTAACAGATGAAGAAGCAGAACAGCTGACGAAGGATTTAGCGGCGATTATCCAATATGCAGAGCAATTAAATGAATTGGATACAGAGAATATCGAGCCTACGACCCATGTAATCGACATGAAAAACGTCATGCGCAAAGACGAGCCAAAAGAGTGGATTACACAAGAAGAAGCATTAAAAAATGCTCCGGATCATAAAGACGGTCTGTTCCGTGTACCAGCTATTCTAGAATAGGGAGGAAAATCGATGCCTTTATTTGACCACACAATCAAGGAATTAGAAGAAAAGATACATAATAAAGAAATCTCCGTTCAAGATTTAGTGGATGCATCCTTTAATCGTATCCGAGAAGTTGATGGGGAAATCCATGCTTTTCTTACATTAAATGAAGAAAATGCCCGCCAAAAGGCAAAAGAATTAGATGAATCGGAAGAAAAATCCGGCAAACTATTCGGCATGCCTTTAGGCTTGAAAGATAACATTGTAACGAAAGGGTTAAGAACGACGTGTGCCAGCCAAATTTTAGACAATTTTCATGACCCGCTATATGACGCGACAGTAGTCCAAAAATTGCAGAATGAAAATGGGATTACAATTGGAAAACTAAATATGGATGAATTTGCCATGGGCTCCACCAACGAAAACTCCAGCTATACCCCGGTCCGTAATCCTTGGAATACGGATCATGTTCCTGGAGGTTCCAGCGGGGGTTCTGCAGCTGCAGTAGCAGCAGGAGAAGTGTTATTTTCCCTAGGTTCTGATACAGGCGGTTCCATTCGCCAGCCGGCAGCATTTTGTGGCGTCGTAGGAATGAAACCGACCTATGGCCGAGTGTCCCGTTTTGGTCTTGTAGCCTTTGCTTCTTCATTAGATCAAATCGGACCAATTACTCGTACCGTAGAGGACAATGCCCGAGTGCTGGAAGTGATCTCCGGCTTGGATCCGATGGATGCGACAAGTGTTAACTTGGACGTGCCTAAATTTACCGATGCATTAACCGGGGATGTGAAAGGACTAAAAATTGGGGTTCCGAAGGAGTATCTCGGTGAAGGGGTAGACCCGGAAGTGAAGGAATCCGTAATGCAGGCATTGAAAGTATACGAATCTTTAGGTGCCACGTGGGAAGAAGTTTCCATTCCGCACGCAAAGTATGCGGTAGCAGCTTATTATCTGCTCTCCTCCTCGGAAGCTTCAGCGAACCTTGCCCGATTTGACGGGGTGCGCTACGGAGTCCGAACGAAGAATGCGGATAATATGATTGACATGTTTAAGAAATCCCGCAGCGAAGGTTTCGGAGAAGAAGTAAAACGCCGCATTATGCTCGGAACTTTTGCTCTAAGCTCCGGCTACTATGATGCTTATTATAAAAAAGCGCAAAAGGTGCGTACATTAATTAAGAATGATTTTGAAAAAATCTTTGAAAACTATGATGTTATTATCGGCCCGACAACTCCGACAACAGCTTACAAAGTTGGAGAGAAAATTAATGATCCATTGTTGATGTATGTCAACGATATTACGACCATTCCGGTTAACTTGGCTGGTGCTCCTGCCATTACCGTACCATGCGGATTTTCCGAGAACGGTCTTCCAATCGGCTTGCAGATCATCGGCAAACATTTTGACGAGAGCACGGTTTACCGTACTGCCCATGCTTTTGAACAAGCGACGGACTATCATACGAAACGTCCTCAATTAGGGGGTGCCAACAAATGAACTTTGAAACAGTAATCGGTCTCGAAGTACACGTAGAATTAAAAACAAAATCAAAAATCTTCAGCCCAAGTGTCAACGCCTTTGGTTCCGAACCGAACACGAACGTGAACCCGATTGACCTTGGCTACCCGGGAACCCTTCCGATTTTGAATGAAGAAGCGGTGAACTTTGCCATGAAAGCGGCTATGGCACTGAATTGTGAGATTGCCACCTATACGAAGTTTGACCGGAAAAACTATTTTTATCCTGATAACCCGAAAGCCTATCAAATTTCCCAGGATGAGCAGCCGCTTGGCAAGAATGGCTGGATTGAAATTGAGGTAAACGGACAGAAAAAACGGATCGGCATAAACCGGGTCCATTTAGAAGAAGATGCAGGAAAACTGACCCATGGGGATGATGGATATTCTTACGTTGATTTTAACCGTCAAGGTACTCCGTTAATTGAAATTGTGTCAGAACCTGATATGCGTTCCCCTGAGGAAGCCTATGCCTATTTGGAGAAACTAAAAAATATTATCCAATACACTGGTGTTTCCGATGTGAAAATGCAAGAAGGTTCCTTAAGATGTGATGCGAATATTTCATTGCGTCCAATCGGACAGAAGGAATTTGGTACTAAGACAGAATTAAAAAACTTAAACTCTTTTAACTTTGTCCAAAAAGGATTAGAGTTTGAAGAAAAACGTCAGGAAAAAATCCTTCTCTCCGGCGGTGTTATCCAGCAAGAAACCCGCCGATATGACGAAAAAACAAAGGAAACCATTCTTATGCGGGTAAAAGAAGGGTCTGAAGATTACCGTTACTTCCCGGAACCGGATTTAGTACCTTTATATATTGACGAGGAGTGGAAAGAGCGGATCCGCAAAGAAATTCCGGAGCTTCCGGATGCCCGGAGAAAACGGTATGTGGAAGAATTGGGACTTTCCGAATATGATGCCGGTGTCCTGACGAGTTCTAAAGAAATGTCCGACTTCTTTGAAGAGACAATAAGTCACGGTGCAGATGTTAAACAAGCAGCCAACTGGCTCATGGGTGAAGTTTCCGCCTACATGAACAAGCACTTAAAAGAGCTGCCTGAATTAGCGATTACACCGGAAGCGCTGGCAAAGATGATCAAGCTCCTTGAAGCTGGAACGATTTCTTCAAAAATTGCGAAGAAGGTTTTTGCCGAGTTAGTTGAAAAGGGCGGCGATCCGGAGAAAATCGTTAAAGAAAAAGGACTTGTACAAATTTCCGATCCAGAAAAACTGAAGGAAATTGTGAACCAAGTATTGGATGAAAATGAACAGTCTATCATTGATTATAAAAATGGAAAAGGCAGAGCTTTAGGCTACTTAGTCGGACAAATTATGAAAGCAACGAAAGGGCAGGCAAACCCGCCGCTAGTAAATAAGATTTTGAAAGAGGAAATTGAAAAGCGGCCATAAACACTTTCCATTGCTTAAACTTTAGACTACTATCGTTTGCTGCGATAGTAGTCTAAGCTTTTCAAAATACTTTTTTCGGCATATGATAGGTGAAGACAAAGGAAATAGGAACCATGTTAACACGGGGAGGATATAAATGAAAAGGGCACGTATAATTTATAACCCGACGTCCGGAAGAGAAGCATTTAAAAAGGAGCTCCCAAACGTCCTGCAAAAATTAGAAGATGCTGGCTATGAAGCGTCTGCCCATGCAACGAAAGGCGAAGGAGATGCAACAGAAGCGGCGAAAATTGCCGTTGAACGGAAGTACGACTTGCTCGTTGCTGCGGGAGGGGATGGAACAATCAATGAAGTCATTCATGGATTGGCAGAAAAGGAATATCGGCCAAAGCTTGCCATCATTCCGACGGGTACGACAAATGACTTTGCCCGGGCGCTGCAAATTCCTCGGGATATTTCAAAGGCAGTGGATATTATAACTGAGGGCGATTCCATGTCTCTAGATATCGGGAAGGTAAACGAACATTATTTTATCAATATTGCCGGCGGCGGCAAGCTGACTGAGTTAACCTATGATGTTCCGATAAAATTAAAAACGATGATCGGGCAACTGGCCTATTACGTAAAAGGAATTGAAATGCTTCCATCTTTGAAACCGGCACGGGTAAAAATTGAATATGACGGAAACATCATCGATGAAGATATTATGATTTTTCTCGTCTCGAACTCCAATTCGGTAGGCGGATTTGAAAAATTGGCTCCAAATGCCAAATTAGACGACGGATATTTTGACCTGTTAATTTTGCGAAAAACAAACTTAGCGGAGTTTATCCGGATTGTCACTTTAGCGTTGCGGGGGGCCCACTTGGAAGATGATAAAGTAATCCATGTGCAGGCAAAGCATATTAAAGTAACGCCGGTGGAACAAATGCAGTTAAACATTGATGGCGAATACGGCGGACAGCTTCCTGGAGAATTTATCAATCTGAAACAGCATATCGAATTTATCGTGCCAAAGTCATTTAAAGAAAAGGAAAATTGAAAGAAACAGCAAATCAAATTATTTTAAATTGATTTGCTGTTTCTGATTTTTGTGCTCATTCCAGGCACCTTGTGCTGACACTGGGCTGAATAGTCATACGCGAAACAGTACAATAGAATTGATTTTGCTTGGTGAGACCGATGAGTAATTTTTTTGATAAAGGACGGTCATTTACATTAATCTGCAGGGAACGAATATAGCTGGACGAAATAACATTGGAATTTTTACCATTTTGCCAGAAATGTATTAACCCCAATACGTCGGATACGGGTACGTATATGGAGTTTGCGGATGGTATCCGGTATAGGTCGATTGCTGATTTTGCGAAGATAAATCTTGCTTCCATCTGTCACAGTCTTTCGGCGGACCGATATTTGTGGAAGGTTTTACGGGAGCAATTGCCTGTTTCCATTGATTTTCATCCATGCAATAGGTGTGGGCCATGATGTTTGCAGGAGTTAGCTTCAAAATATCCGACCCTAAAATGATATCTGGGGTAGGGGCATTAAAGATTGCCAGAAGATGGGTGTTATCTTCTAACGCCACTTCATAATGCCACCATCCTTGCGGAACGTTTGCCACTTTACCAGGAGTGAGCGTGTAATTTAGCATTTTCTTAGTAAAAGGATTGAGTATAGATACGACTGCAGAACCGGATATACAGTATACAAGTTCTGCTGCATTTTGGTGGTAATGCGGTTCTACTACATTGTCTTTGCTTAAGAAAATATCCAAAAGTGATAAATTGTCTAACGTATTAAGTTGCTGGATACTCAATATGTTAATGAAATTTTGATTATCTTTTTTAAACACCGGACTTTTATTTAAATCAAAAGAAAATTGAGCCGCTGGAGATGTAAAATCTATATCAGAAGCCATGAAATTCCTTCCCTTCGCAAAAAAATATAGGCATTGTATTATATACCCGATTATTGCGGAAGGTGAATTTTGTCATAGCTTTGCTGGATAATAAAATGCGTTTAGCCGTATGACTAAACGCATTTATGTTAAATATTTTCCTGCCTTAATGCATCGACAATATTTTCGTTTTTAATTTTTGCGATGGAATACAGCATGGCAGTTCCTACGATAAAGAAAATCATAACAATAACGGTTAGGATACTTAACCATGGAAGTTGAAACTGGTATTCAAACGTATGGCCAATGGCGCGATAAATGAGAAACATAACTAAGATGCTAATAGGGAGTCCATAGGCCAAAGCCTTTATTCCGTAAAAAAGACTTTCATAACGAATCATTTTATGAAAACCTTTTGGTGTCATACCGACAGAACGCAGCATGGCAAATTCCCGTTTTCGCAATGAAATGCTTGTCGAGATTGTGTTAAAGATGTTGGCAATCGAAATTAAGGTAATAAGTGTAATAAACCCATAGGCAAATACGGACATGAGCATAATCATTTGCTCTCCCCGCTGACGATGCTGTTCCACATTATAAATGTGAAGGCTCGGCTCTTGCCATTTTTCGATTGCTGCTTGAGTAGCCATCGGGTCTGTACTATTGAGATACAAATAAGTGTTTACGTATTCTTGTTCAATAGGAAGCTGGGCAAATATGGTGTCTGGAACAATTAGATTCACACCGCCGAGGGATGCTGAATAAACCCCTGGCGGAACTTGATCTGTAAGTGCACCGACGTGAAGGCTCGTCACAAATTGTCGATGCGCCTCCTCACTTTCTGCATCTTCGTAAAATATGGCATATAAGTCTAGTTTATTGCCAACTTCCGTTTCAATTGCTTTCGTTTCAATAATTTTGCCGGAATCGTAATCTTTATAAGATATTTGGTCGATAACGATGGCAGCCGGATTTCCTGATTGCATAAAATCTTCAGGATTTACACCGATTTGTTTGGCAAAGGAGCGGAAACTTTCCTGATCCAAACTATGAAGTGAAACATAATAAGGATATTTTCCATCCTGAAGTGGAATATTGTTTTCTGTAATTTGCTGCTTCAATAAATCAGGCAGTGCTTCCATTTCGATAAGTGCTTCTAATTGTATTTCCTCTATCAATGTAGAAGATGTAACGTGATCAAGGTTCGCAAATTTATTTAATTCATTCTTATTTAATTCATTACTGTAAATTTGCAAGTCGTATTGAATGTTATCTTGAGACAGAATCAGTGATTTTTTCAGATTTTCAGTGAAAAAGGAAACGGACAAAAATAAAACAATACTAATCACTAACGAAAACAAGGTGGCCAAGTATCTCTTTTTATTTCTTTTTACATTTTTTAGTCCGATTTCTGCTTCCATCCCAAAGACTTTTCGAACGAATTTAGACGTTTTTACCTTTTTTCCGGATAGTTTAATATCGTGGGTCTGCCGAATGGCATCAATTGCTGAAATTTTAGATGCCCGTTGTGCCGGTACATAGGTTGAAATAAAAATCGTTACGATTGAGATTCCAATAGCCAAGAGAATGGAAGCTGGTGTGACAACTAATTCCAATTTCTCCGTAACCCCAAGTGCTCCATGCAAAAATTGATTTATATAAGCAAAAGTAATTCCAATCCCGGCGATGCCTGCCAAAATACCAATAGGTATGCTTATGAAACCAACTACAGCCCCTTCAAAAAAGACGGAGTTTCGTTTTTGCTTTTTAGTTGCTCCTACACTTGACAACATTCCTAAGTGTCGTGCTCGTTCAGATACACTTATTGCAAAAGCATTATATATTAAAGCTACGGAGCCGATGATGATTACTGCCATAATAATGCTTGCCAAAGAATAAAGAGTGGACCGTAGATTATCATTTGCTGTGATGCCATAATAACGAAGCAATTCACTATTAAAGTTAATCTTTTCAATACCAAGGGCGTCAGCTAAATTTTTCGCATCGTCAAACAGAGAACCATTTAAATCATTTAATACAACCATTGCGTCGGTTGGAACTGCATTGCTTAGATTCTGTTCGTCTACGTAGCCAATGACGGTATATCCAGGAGACCAGGCTGGTTCCCATTCCGGACGTTCCACAATTCCAACAACAGTTAACGTTCTAGTCTCAGCAACTTGGATTTCTTCATTGATGATATTTTCATCCCAAACGATTGGGTCTGTTTGGTTTAGGACAGTTCCATCCGTCATGTTTATTCGTTTTCCGACAGGAATGGAAATTCGCTCTCCGATGTTGAAATTCGTTTTTGCATTGCTTATCATCGGCTCGGAAATTGCAATTTCATCAGACCGTTCCGGCATTCTTCCTTCAATGACTTCAATCGGAAAATTTTCCAGTCCTTCTTTATTATAATTTTGAAAGTACAAATAAGGTTTATAGTCATTTTCTGATTCTTCAAGAACTGCATAACTGCTGCTGGAAAGCATTAATGTTTTTGTATTATCATCTTGTTTTATTGCAGTGATTTGTTCCAGTGACACATCTTTATATTCGACGTGCCACTCTCCGTTATTTGCGATATGCTGCCGAATGACTAAATCTAGAAAAGAAACACTAATGGTCGAAACAGCAGTAATCATTGCAACAGAAATAATGACTCCGATGATCGTTACAAGTGTCCTGCGTTTGTTTTCTTTTAAAAGCCGAAGAGTGACTTTATGGACAATATTCATGGACGAATCACCTCATCTTTGGCAATTTTGCCGTCTTTAATGGAGATGATTCGGTCTGCTTGTAAGGCGATACGTTCATCATGGGTGATAACGATCAATGTCTGATTATAAATTTTGTTGAACATTTTCAGCAGTTCCATAATTTCTGCACTATTTTTGCTGTCAAGATTCCCAGTCGGCTCATCTGCAAGAATAATTGCCGGATTGGTGATCAATGCCCGTCCGATGGAAACCCGCTGCTGCTGGCCGCCAGAAAGCTGATTAGGCAAGTGGGATAGGCGATCTTTTAATCCTAGACTTTCAACAATTTTATTAAACTGGCTGCCGTCTACTTCGTGTTCATCGAGAAGCATTGGCAATGTAATGTTTTCCTCGACGGTTAAGATTGGAATCAAATTATAAAATTGGTAAATCAGGCCGATTTGTCTTCTTCGAAAAATGGCTAATTGTGTTTCATTCAAGTTATAAATATCTGTTTCATCGATGAAGACTTTTCCGCTTGATGGCCGATCCACTCCTCCAAGCAAATGAAGCAATGTGGACTTTCCTGAACCGGATGGTCCGATAATACATACAAACTCTCCTTTTTTTACCGAGAAGGAAATATTATCGAGTGCGGTAACGGCAGTTTCTCCCTTGCCGTACACTTTGGACAGATTTTTAACTTCTAGTATATTCATGTGAATCAACCTCCAAATTTAGCAGAATTCTGTTCTGCGAAAGTAGAACCCGGACATTGATGCCGCAAGTTCATCTTGAGGTCAGTTTAATTCATCAGTATGACTTTAACGTGACTCGTAAGTGACAATTTATTCACTTTGGAAAAAGAAAAAACAAGCAAGGCAGTTTTCATACGACCTGCTTGTAAAATTTAATGTGAAAGATTGTTCCTGCTCCAGTCTGGCTTTTTACCTCGATATCGCCATTCTGGCTTGTAATAATGCTATGTGCCATTGCCAGCCCAATACCAACACTTTCTTCACTGGCATTTTTCCCTTTGTAAAACCGTTTAAAAATATATGGGAGGTCCTCTTTTGCAATTCCTTTCCCGTTATCTGAAATAATAATCTCCGTGTAGAGGGCATTTTCCGAAAATTGAACGCTAATTTTGCCGCCTTCTCCTGTATGCTCTACACAGTTTTTTAATATGTTGACGAGGGCTTCCGTTGTCCAATGGTAGTCCCCTAAAAATACTGCATCAGGATTGCCTGTCACATCTAATTGCTGCATTTTTATATCCATTGGAACGAGAAGCGGTTCTACTGCATTTTGGATGAGGGAACGGACCAGCACTTTTTCTTTTTTAAAAACAATGGTTCCGGCATCGATTTTCGACAGTTTAAGCAAGGAAGATACGAGCCATTCCATTCGTTTCAGCTGAATTTGAATGTTACGGGTGAATTCCAATCGTTTATTTTCATCCAGATGTTTATCTCTTAACAGGTCAGCCATCACCATCATGGAAGTGAGTGGGGTTTTTAGCTGGTGGGAAATATCGGAAATGGCATTTGTTAATTTTGCTTTATCTTCTTGTAAAACATCACTATGTGATGAAAGCATTTTCGTCACTTTATAGATGTTATTTTTTAAAATACTTAACTCGCCTTCATTGTTATCTCGTACATCTAAGTGGAAGTCTCCGCTCGCAATTTGCTGTAAGTATCCTGAAAGTTTTTCGATTTCCTTGTATCGCCATTTCGTAAAAATAAGGGTACAGCTAATCAGCAGAAAAGATACCGTGAAAACAATTCCGGCTGCAAGAAAAGAAATGAAGATAGCGGATATGGCAATTCCAATAATGCTTATGAAGAAAAGAAACATCAAAAGTATTTGTACTTCCCGATTGCGCAGCAACTTACTCACCAACCTTATATCCCATGCCCCGAATCGTTTTGATTAGCTTTGGCCGCCGCGGATCATCTTCTAATTTTTCCCGAAGCCTCTTAATATAAACGGTTAAGGTATTATCATTGACAAAATCACCGCCCGCATCCCAAATTCGATCCAAGAGCTGTTCCCGTGTCAAAACTTGTCCGATATGATTGGCAAAGATAAGAAACAGACGGTATTCCAATGCCGTTAATAAAATTTCCTTGCCGTCTTTATATACTTTTCCCTCTAAGGTGTTTATTTTTATATTTTTGATTTCGATAATATTGGCTGGTTTCGAATGGCGGTGATAGCGGCGAAGCACTGACTTTATACGGGAGATAAGTTCGCGGATGCGAAAAGGTTTCGTAATATAGTCATCTGCTCCTAAATCGAGTCCCATGACAACATTCACTTCGTCATCATAAGCAGTTAAAAAAATTACTGGGATATCGTGATGGCTTTTAACTAGCTTACATAAGTCATAGCCGCTCCCATCAGGCAAATTCAGGTCAAATATGCATAAATCAATGTCTTTCACAGAATTATTGATGACTGTTGTTGCAGAGGCTGCGTCATAACAAAGAATCGTATCAAAGTTTTCCTGTTTTAACGAATATTCCAATCCGGATGCAATCGTCCGGTCATCTTCGACCAATAATATATTCATCCTTGATTCACCCTAACATTACATTTTCTTTCTTTTTATCTTATTGAATGGAGCGGAGGACGTCAAAAATGATGTTATAAATATTTAGAATTGTTTTCCCGGAAAAGAGATCAAATTGTCTCCAAAAATAAAAAACAGGCCTATTTCTTAAGAAACAAGCCTGAAAATTACTCCAATATTTTTAGGCCGACAGCGCCTGTAATAATGCAAAGCAAGAAAAGGATTCGTTTCCAGCTGGCCGGTTCCCTAAAAAAAAGGATACCCATAATGACGGCTCCGGCAGCTCCTAATCCGGTCCAGACGGCATAAGCAGTACCGAGGGGAATGTCCGCCATCGCCAATCTCAAGAAAACAAAGCCAAGCCCGAAGGTGACAACAACTAACAGCAAACGCGGCAATGATTTTTTTTGAATATAAAAATTAATGCTCATGACGCCAAATATTTCCCCAAAGCTGGCAATTACAAGATAAACCCATGCCATTCCATCAGCCCCTTGCTTCCGTTTTTTCCTTTGTCTCCGATTCATCTGTTACTAGCTTAATGCCGACAACGCCGAGAATAATTAGTGCGATAAAGAAAAATTGAATAGGCGAAAAATCGGCATGAAAGAAAAAATAATCTATGAGTACGATGGCAGCGGCACCGGATCCGGTAAACACCGCATAAACCGTTCCGGATGGCAGTACTTCACAAGCTTTAATAATGAAATAGAAGCTGAAAACAATCGCAATAATGGTGCCAAGCCATTCAATCGGGGAATTAGAAAAACGCAAGCCTAAAACCCAAACTACTTCCACAATAGCTGCGAAGAAAACGTATAGCCAGCCCATGTCTATCTCCTTTCCGTAAACTGCACAATCAACATAAAGTATAGCATAAGCAAATATTTGTTGCTCTGTTTGCGATTTGGCATCGTCCTAATGCTCAAATTTTCGACCTGGTTTTTAAATAAAGGAAGATGAAATAAGTTTGAAATGAGGGTTTTTGCACGGGATATGGATTATGGTAAGATGAGAATCGATAACTATGTACGCAAAAGGAAGAGACATATGAAAAAACAACAAGCACCGGTTAAAAAGAATGAAACCGTTACGTTAACCTTTGAAGATTTAACCCATGAAGGAAATGGAGTCGGAAAAATTAACGGCTATCCGCTGTTTGTCCCTTATGGTTTGCCCGGAGAAGAAGCAATAGTTAAAGTCATCAAAGTGAATAAAAACTTTGGTTACGGAAAGCTTTTGGAAGTGAAAAAGAAAAGCAAAGACAGAGTGGAGCCTCCTTGCAATGTATTTTACAAATGCGGCGGCTGCCAAATTCAGCATATGAGCTATGATTTGCAGCTCCAGATGAAACACAACCAAGTAAGAAATGTGATGAAAAAAATTGCCCATCTAGAACACGTTCCGGTTCATCCCGTACTCGGAATGAAGGATCCGTGGCGTTATCGAAATAAAGTGCAAATTCCCGTCGGCGAAAAGGATGGGGAATTAATAACCGGTTTTTACCGGATGCGGAGCCATGACATTATTGATGATATGGAAACCTGTGTTGTTCAGGATGAATTGAATGACCGGGCGGTTCATGCGGTCCGCCGGATTGCCAATCGACTTGGCATCGAGGCCTATGATGAAGAGAACCATCGCGGAGTGTTGCGCCATATTATGGTGCGCACCGGGCAGGAGACGGGGGACACGATGATTGTTCTCGTCACACGCACAGAACATCTGCCCCATGAGGAAGAACTTGTCCGGGAACTGACAGAGACCTTTCCTCATGTCAAATCGATTGTACATAATATTAATGACCGGCGCACGAATGTTATTTTAGGACGGAAATCAAAGGTAATTTGGGGAGAAGAGCATATTTACGATACAATCGGCGATATTCGTTTTGCCATTAGTGCCCATTCGTTTTACCAGGTTAATCCGCCGCAAACGAAAGTGCTTTATGAAAAAGCATTGGAGTTTGCAAATATAGATAAAGATGATGTAGTTATTGATGCCTATTGCGGGATTGGAACGATATCATTATTTTTGGCCCGGAAGGCAAAGAAGGTTTATGGTGTGGAAGTAGTTCCAGAGGCTATCCGTGATGCCAAAAACAATGCAGCATTAAACGGTATTGAGAATGTGGAGTTTGTTGTCGGAGAAGCGGAAAAGGTAATGCCGGAATGGAAAGAGCAAGGGCTTGATCCGGATGTCATCGTCGTTGACCCGCCGCGGAAAGGCTGTGATCCAGCTTTCCTGCAGGCAATGATTGAGATGGAACCGAAGCGGATTGTCTATGTATCCTGCAATCCTTCCACTATGGCAAGAGATTTGCGCATTTTGGAAGATGGCGGGTATGAAACAAAGGAAGTCCAGCCGGTAGATATGTTCCCGCAAAGCATGCACGTTGAAGCTGTGGTGAAATTAGAGTTACAGGTGTCTAACTAAAATAAAGTCTTACTAATCAAAATAAACTTTTTCCACCACCTACACCATTTCAGTTAAAATAAACCTTTGCTTTTTTCCAAACAGATTCAATCAAATCTCGGGTTTTCCTCATCAGGAGCCCGAGTTTTTTCATGTCTTTTTCAATATCTTTTCAATACTGTTATGTTCCTAACCCATTGATATTACTGGGTTTGTCCAATATCTCACTCAATACCAATTCAATAAAAAATCAATAATCATCCAATACTTTTATCTTATTTCTTTATCTCTTTTCTCTCTTATTTACTTCCCTCTGTTCTAGCAGAACTTTATCCCAACTGCGAAAAAACCATGAAAAAACAGCCGAAAAAGGCCCGGAAAACGACCGATTTTAAGGATGATAAACTCTGGCTTGTTGGCGAACTGCAAACCCAAGCGCTGTATGGACATGAGGTTACGATTCTCGAAGAACAGGGAGATTGGGTAAAAGTAGCGGTGCATGAACAGCCGACTCCTAAACACGACATCGGCTATCCAGCCTGGATGCCCAAAAAACAATTGGCAAATGAAGCGAGTTTTGCCAGTTTGAAAGAAAACAAGCCTTTCGTACTTGTAACCAAACCTACCGTCTGGCTCTATGAAGACAAACATCAGCGAAAACCATTTATGGAGATCAGTTTTAATACCAGATTGCCGCTAATTGCCGATACGGGAGATGAATTATTAGTAGCAACCCCAAGCGACGGGAAAAAGTGGATATCCGCTGACGATGTTGACATCTACGAATCCGAGGATAGGATCCCAGCTCCTACGGCAGATGATTTAATAGAAACCGGTAAGAAGTTTTTGGATTTGCCTTATCTATGGGCGGGAACTTCGGGCTTTGGATTTGATTGTTCCGGCTTTACGTATACCATTTTTAAGGCTCACGGCATCACCATTCCCCGCGATTCTTCTGTTCAAGCAACACATGGAGAGCCGGTGGAGAAGGAAAACCTTCAAAAAGGAGATCTGCTATTCTTTGCGTATGAAGAAGGAAAAGGAGCCGTCCATCATGTAGGGATGTACATGGGAGACGGAAAAATGATTCATTCCCCAAATTCCAGTAAAACCGTAGAGATTATTGATGTTTTTGAATCTGACTACTATTCATCCGAGTATGCAGGTGCAAGAAGGTATATCGAGTAGAATAATGAAGGAGGGGGCTCCCGCTTAACTGTGGGAGCCCTATTTATTGATTGGATACTGCGACGCAGTGTGTTTTTGCTGGCAGTCTAGGCCCTATTTAAAGGATTGATTCCTGTTGCATGATTAATGATTTTATTTACCCTGTTATTGGTCATTTTTCCAGAAATTGTTACTTTCTTACCGAATTTATCCATGGGGTAATTTTGAAATGAAATAAAAAAAGGAATCTATATGTTTAAAAACCTGATCAAGTTCTAGTTCTTACCGAAGAATTATAGACTTGTTCGGGTTTTTTAAATTGGTTGTTCCGTGCAGCCGAGGGAAAAGAGGCGATCGTGTCAACTAGTAAAAAAGCAAATAATAAAAAACAGGGGTAGTGGGGTTCATTCTTTTGTGGTCTGATTTCAATACCCCATTACATTTTTTACATAAATTTACATATTTTTACACTACCTTTACAGAAAATTAACGCTATTGTGCTAATATGTCTGTATAAAATGAAGGGGGAGAGCTACATGAAAAAAGTGATGCTTTTTGCAGCAGCGATTTTCTTTTGTCTATTTTTAGCTGCTTGCGGAAACGAAGAATCAGAGAGTGCTTCAACGGAGGGCTCGGATACGAATGAAGCAGCGGACAGCAGTTCAGAGAGCGCGGACTCCGGTGATGCAACAGAAAATAAGTCGATTGAGAAATTATCCATTGGATTTGTTCCATCTCGTGAGCCGGAAGAGATTATTACGGCTACAGAACCATTAAAAGATTTGCTGAAAGAGGAATTAGCAGAGTTAGGCTATGATGTAGGAGAAATTGATATTACAGTAGGTACGAATTATGAAGCAGTCGGGGAAGCTTTATCAGCAGGAACGACGGATGTCGGGTTTATTCCTGGTGGTACATATGTATTGTATGACGACGGAGCGGAAGTCATTTTAACAGCAACTCGTGCAGGTTTAAGCACGGATTCAGATGATCCGGCAGAATGGAATAAAAATGAGCCGATTGAAGCAGCGGATGAACAAACGACGTCTTACCGTGCATTAATCATTGCCGGTCCTTCTGAAAAAGGACAAGAGCTGGCAGAGAAAGTGAATAATGGCGAAGAATTGACATTTGAAGATTTAGACAGTGCGACTTGGAATGTGATGTCATCCTCTTCTCCGGCAGGATATATTTATCCGGCTTTATGGTTAAAAGAGAATTATGATAAAACGATTACGGACTTATCCCAAGCAGTCCAAACGGATTCATACGGAAGTGCGTTTGCCCGTTTAGCTTCCGGACAAACAGATGTATTAGTTACGTATGCCGATGCACGCCGTGATTTTGAAGATACGTGGACGTCAGAATACGGCCGTGAAGCGGACATTTGGGAAGAAACAGATGTAATTGGTGTAACACCGCCTATTTATAACGATACGATCAGTGTCAGCAAAAACTCTGAAATTATGGATGAAGGTTTAAAAGAAGCGTTACAACAAGCGTTCATTAATATTGGAGAATCGGAAGAAGGAAAAGAAGTCATTTCCATCTACAACCATGATGGATATCAGGAAGCAACAGATTCCGATTATGATAATGAACGAAAAGCACAAGAGTTAGTTCAGGAAATCGGTGGAAATTAAGAGCATATTTTTTACTAGACTAATAGAAAAATGAGACCGCACAAACGGCTCTCATTTTTCTTGCTAGATTGGAGTATTGGCATGATTGAGTTTAAACAAGTTCAAAAAAAATATCCGAATGGATTACTGGCATTAAAAGATATCGACCTGGAAATCAAACAGGGAGAATTTGTCGCCGTTATTGGGCGTTCTGGTGCAGGGAAGTCCACCTTATTGCGCTGCATCAACCGCATGCATAATATTACAAGCGGTTCGTTGACAGTAGACGGGGTAGAAATAAGCACGTTAAAAGGGAAAGAGATTCGCAAACTGCGCCGCAATATCGGGATGATTTTCCAGTCGTTTAACTTGGTGACACGCATTTCGGTGTTGAAAAACGTACTGGTCGGATTTGTACCCGATATGCCTGTCTGGAGAAAGATCCTCGGTGTGTTTACGGAAGAAGAAAAAAAGCAGGCATTGATGGCTATTGATCAAGTTGGCATTTTAGACAAAGCATACACAAGGGTGGATCAATTGTCCGGCGGGCAGCAGCAGCGGGTGGCTTTAGCAAGAACGCTGGCACAACATCCGAAAATTATTTTAGCGGATGAACCCGTAGCGTCACTTGACCCGGTGACCGCAAAACAAGTGATGGACGATTTCCGGCGCATTAATCAGGAACTCGGGATGACGGTTGTGATGAATATTCACCATGTGGAAATGGCGCTTGCATACGCACACCGGGTGATTGGACTGCGTGACGGGGAGATCGTGTTTGACGGGAAGTCGGAAGATGTTACAGATGCTGTTTTACATCGGATTTATAAAGGATCCCCGGAACAGCAAGGGGGAAGTGAAGCACATGTTATCGAAGCTGCTACCAACTAAAAAACTAACGCTCCCAAATGGAAAAATCGTTGTTGAAAAACGGTCGCTGACCCCCTTGATCGTGCTGCTTTTGCTTGGATTTAGTTATATTTCCATTCAAGTGACCGGGTTTGATTTCGGCATGTTCATCAACCGGATCCGTGAGTTTTTTGTCATCATTCAAGAAATGATCCCGCCGACATGGGAATATTTGCCGCAGATTTGGCAGCCTTTGATAGATACGATTAAAATGTCAATTCTCGGCTCTTGGTTAGGAGCTGTTTGTGCATTGCCGATCGCGATGCTTGCAGCAAATAATATTACGAAAATAAAGTGGATTTCCTCAGCAGTTAAGTTTTTGCTGAGTTTGCTCCGGACCCTGCCGACTTTGATTGTCGCTCTGATTGCCACGTATGTGTTTGGCTTGGGGACGTTGGCAGGTACGGTAGCCATTTTCTTATTTACGATTGCCTATGTTGGAAAACTATTATACGAACAAATGGAGAATGTCGATATGAAGGCGTATGAAGCGATGCATTCCATGGGCTTAACAACGATTCAATCGTTTCGTTATGCGATCATGCCGCAAATCTTGCCAAACTACTTATCAACATCCCTCTTTTGTTTTGAGGGAAATGTGCGGTATGCGGCAATTTTAGGCTATGTCGGAGCCGGCGGCATTGGCTTGTTGCTGAATGAAAACCTTGGCTGGCGAAATTATGCCAATGTCGGTATGATTTTGCTTCTATTAGTCATTACCGTTTATGTCATTGAAACGATTAGTGAATATTACCGAAAGAAATTAAAGTAGGAGATTTTCGAATGAATGATATTGTAAAACAATTGGAGCTTGAGCCATCTTATCGCCTTTCCAGAATCATTACCGTCTTCGTCGTCCTCCTCTTTTTTGGCTGGTCGATTTCGGCCATTCAGTTGGACGAAGTGGAGTCGAATGGCTGGACGGTTGCTAAAAATATTTTATTAGGTCTCGTTCAACCGGATACCGAATTGCTGTTTAATGTGACAAATGGCGTACCCTATTTACTCCTGGAAACCATCGCCATTGCCTTTTTAGGTACCATTGTCGGCGCAATACTCGCTATTCCACTAGCCTTTTTGTCTGCTTCGAATATTGTGCCGAAGCCGATTGCTTGGCTCGTGCGCCTTTTGCTGATTTTTATCCGAACCATCCCGGCAATTGTGTACGGGCTGATGTTTATCCGTGTAACAGGTCCGGGAGCCTTCGCAGGTGTGCTGACGATGGCACTGACAAGTATTGGCATGCTGTCTAAATTGTATGTTGACGTCATCGAGGACTTGGACACATCGATTTTGGAGACGATGGAATCGATTGGAAGCAACGTGATGGAAAAAATACGCTTTTGCATCATGCCCCAGCTGTCGGCTTTATTTTTATCGATTGTCATTTATCGATTTGATATGAACCTGCGTGATGCTGCCGTACTGGGATTGGTTGGCGCAGGCGGGATCGGCGCTCCGCTCATTTTTGCAATGAATTCCTATCGTTGGTCGGAAGTAGGTTCCATTTTAATTGGGCTTGTTATCCTGATTTTAGTCGTCGAATACTTTTCCAATAAAATACGGACGAAATTGGTGAGGGGATAAGCTATTCCTTTTGTTTGTGCTATTATGCTGACTGTTTGATCAAAAAATATGTAATAAATAACGGAGGGTCGTCATGAAAAAAATCCAAGTTATTTTATTATCTATTTTATGTCTGTTCATGGTTACATTTATGACGGATGAAGCAGCCTTTGCTGAGAATGCACAAGATCCGGCACCGATATTAATTCCGGAACAATCAAACGAAAAAAGCGTATTATTTGATAACAGCCATGGTCAAACATCAGGACAGTCCGATTGGGTTATTGATGGAGCATTTTCCGACTTTGCGGATGCTCTTGTGGAAGAAGGGTATACAGTCAAAGAATTTCGCAGCGACGACCCGCTAACCATTCAAGATATCAAAGATTATGATGTGTTTGTTATTCCGGAAGCAAATATTCCATTTACTGTATCCGAACAAGAAGCCATTGCAACTTATGCTGAGCAAGGCGGTGCCGTATTTTTCATCGCAGACCATTATAATGCGGACCGCAATTTAAACCGCTGGGATTCCAATGAAATTATGAATGGCTGGCGTCGGGGAGCCTTTGAGGATCCGACCAAAGGAATGTCAGCTGATGAAGCAAAAGCACTTCAAGGTGTTGAAAATTCGACGTGGCTAAGCGATGAATTTGGTGTGGAGTTCCGCTATAACGCCATAGATCGTACGGTTGCGAATCAAGTGGTATCCCCGGACGAATCATTTGGTATTACAGAAGGTGTAAATGAAGTTTCCATTCATGCTGGTTCAACTTTAGCAATTACGGATCCGGAGATCGCGAAAGGAATTGTCTATTTACCGGACGGGTTGACCGAATCAGCAAATAAATGGGCGCATGCTGTTGACCAAGGTGTCTATGCAGGCGGTGGTGTAGAAGAAGGTCCATTTGTCGCGATTGGCAAAAAGGGATTGGGTAAATCTGCGTTTATCGGGGACTCCTCTCCGGTTGAAGATGCTACACCTAAATATCTTAACGAAGAAACCGGTAGACCGAAAACAACGTATGATGGATTTATTGCACACGACAATGCTAGATTGCTGGTGAATATTGTTCATTGGCTGGCGGAAGACGAAAATTATGATTCCTTCGATGAAACGTCGATTACACTGGATGACCCAACTCCACGATTGGAGATGGAAGATCCGCTGCAATCTACGGAACCACAAGAAGAACCTTGGCGTGAACCGAGGGAAGGATATGTATGGTACGATACATCTACTTTTGCGGATGGGGCGTACGGTTCAGATGTGGATCCTCCGGCACCATTGATTCACTCCATCATTACACCAGATGTTTTACCGAACAATGGGGAACCTTTTGAGGTGACGGTTCGTGTAGAAGGACTAGCCCCAAACAGTACTGTCGATGGTTATCGGATTCAAGTGTATGTAGAAGGCGGTAGATCGATATCACAAGTACAAAACAGTGATGGTTCATGGCCAAATCATTATGGTTATTTTGACATTGGTTCCTTCACGGCGAACAGTGAGGGGATTGCTGAAAAAACAGTAACCATGCGATTAAATCGTTCAACGACTGCAACAGAAGGATTTATTCGCGTGAAAAACAGCAGCGGGGATAATGTCATCACCGAATCGGTAGTCATTGGGGAAGGTTCTGAAACGGAGGACCCTCCTTCTGAAGAAGAACCACCAGCTGATGGCGAAACGCAAGTCATTGAAAACGGCAATTACAAACTAATCTTGCCAAAGACCTTGCCGGAGAACGGGGAAGCCTTTCCGGTTCAAGTAGAAATTACAGGATTAGAGCCAGGAACGACGATAAATAATGCCCAAATACATGGCGGAAAAAGCATCTCGCAAATACAAAATGCCGATGGCACATGGCCATCCCGGTATGGTTATGGTCATGTAGGCACAGTAACAGCCAACAATGACGGCATTGCAACAGGAGAAGTAATGATGCGAATCGATCCTTCAACGACAGCCAAAGAAGCGAATATTCGCTTGCGTTTAGGTTCGGGAAATAATGTATTAACGTCAAAAATTCAATTACCATGATAGTATACTGTTAACTTTTGCCCCATTCTCCGCTCGAAAAGGATGGGGCTTTTTAGTATGTAACTAAATAATTGGCTGTGAAAAGATAATGAAAAAATTCTCACCCCGGGAACTGTCCCCTCTATAGATCCCCGGAAAATCGCATATACTTATTCCACTAGAGTAGCTTGAACAATATAACGATCTGGTGCATACCCGATATAGTCAAATGGGTAACAGGTTGTCAGTGTCAATGTAGGTTCGTCTTTTTGGACAATTACCGTCCGATCATCCGCATCGGTAATCCATGTATCGTTGATTTCATATATTCCATTCCCAAAACTTTATTCCAACTTCGAAAAAACCATGAAAAAACAGCCGAAAAAGGCCCGAAAAACGATCATTTTTGAACCGAAAAACCTTCAAAATAGGGGTTCCGTAGCAAATCTTTATTATGACTGAAACGGTGGAATGCGGGTTGGAGGGGCAGAAAAAAGCAGGGGTTTATTATGGTTGTACAGAAAGTGTCTAACTAATTTAAACATCTCTCAGTAAAAATAAACATTACCGATTCAGATCCGGTTTTCGTGAAAATAAACATTTCCGATTTCCGGATCTTTTTCATGCCCATCCCTTGTTCTGTCTCGGTTTCCTCGTGTTTCCCTCACTCAACATTCTCGGAGAACTTTATTTTAAAACAGAAAAAAAGGTGAAAAAACAGGCATAATAGAGGGAAGAAAGTGCGTGTTTTTGAAAGAAAAAACATCAAAAATGGGGGTTCTGTCGGTAATCTTTATTTTAACTCGAACGGTGGAATGTGGGTTTGAGGTGGGTGTTTTCGGTGATGTTAATTTTTAGGGCACAGTAATTGTCTAACTAAAATAAAGTCTTACTAATCATGTAAATATCCACTTTATTTCAGATTGTGAATTTCAAATTATTTCAGATGTATAATCTGTATAAGGTACGTGACACGGCTTGATATGGAGAGGCGGGTAGCTAGCCTGCCTGGCAAGCCAAAGTCTTTAGACAGCTGGCTTCTTGGCTTGAAACGCATGGCCGCAGAGGCTCCATGTCAAGCCATTCAGGGTATATTTATACACTTAATACGAGCTTTATACATATATACTTTGTGAAAAATCTGGACTAATTTGAACAAAATGTGCTGCTTTTGGCTGGAATAATGTGCATCTTTACACTAATCAAAATAAACTTTTTCCACCACCAACACCATTTCAGTTAAAATAAACCTTTGCTTTTTTCCAAACAGATTCAATCAAATCTCGGGTTTTCCTCATTTGGATCCCGAGTTTTTTCATACCTTTTTCAATATCCATTTAGTAGAGTTATGTTCCTAATTTATTGATATCACTGGGTTGATCCCATCTTCCAACTGATATTAATTCAATAATAAATCAATACTAATCCAATACTTTTATCTCATTTTCTCATCTCTTCTATCTCAGATACTTGACCTGTGATGTGGCAAAACTTTATTATAAATATGAAAAAACATGAAAAAACAGCCGAAAAAGGCCCGAAAATCGGTGTTTTTGTAACCGAAAATCCTTAAAAATCAGGGTTCTGTAGCAAAACTTTATTTTTACTCAAACGGTGGAATGCGGGTTTGAGAGTGGAGAAAAAGCAGAAGTTTATTTTGGATTCACAACAGGTGTAATCTTAAAAATAAATTTATCGTTTTAAAAAATAAATTTTTATTTTGGCCCGGAATTGTTAAGAACCAATTTTATCATTCCAGGGTCTTTTCTTGATCAATTCCTTAATAAATTAACATTTATATGATTTATTTATAAATTCCATTAAATTCTCAGGTTTTTCTCATCAGGAGCCTGAGTTTTTTCTTGTCTATTTATTCATAGATTCCATTGTATCTTCATTGCGGCTGTATGTTATAAATTTTCAAATAAGATTTGTTAATGTTTCACTCAGGAAAACTCAAACTATACAACAGTGTCGTTATAATGTATAATAAAAACGACAACTGTGTATAGTTTGATGTTAGGTTTTTTGGGGAGATGATTTTTATGGCACCGATTGTTAGTGAAGAGTATAAAAGGAAGAAAAAAAGAGAATTGATTCAGGCAGCTAGGAAGGTATTCATTGAGCGAGGATTTGTCCGTACCTCGATGCAAGATATTATGGATGAAGCTGGAGTATCAAGAGGAACTTTATATAGTTATTTCGATAATATTGACCATGTTTTTATTGAAGTTCTAAAATATGAAGATCAAAAAAACATAGATGATTTTTTACCATCTGGTGAAGGAACTTTATGGGCACAATTAAAGAATTGGATTGAAGAATGGCAAATCTATATTGAGCAAATTAATCAAACATTGGTCCATGCGAATACGGAATTCTTCTTGACCTCTGATTATGTAAAATCTATAGATAATTCCTCATATCTTTTTGAACGTTATGCTCGAACAACAGAAGCGATAGAACAGTTAATTGATGAAGGTACTCGTACTAGAGAATTCAAACCTCAGCAATCTTCTCGGTCCATTGCAATGTTTATCTTGTCATTTTTGAATGGACTAATGTTAGACACTTATCAGTTGGGGCATGAACAAACCAAAGTAAAAGATCAACTATCCGTTCTACTTTATTCTTTAGAAAAATTATTAAATCCAACATCCGTAAATAAGGAGTGATTTGATGTTGTTTGAATCAACGAGATTGAAATTAAGAAAGATGACACTGGAAGATGCGGAACTATATCATAAATGGAGAAATGACTTGGAAGTGATGTATTCCACTAATCCTATTTTAGATGTTTATCCGGTGGAAACGACAAAGGAATTTGTTGAGCAAGTCATTTTGGGTTCAAATAATGCGAAGAGCTACATCATTGTTGAAAAAGAAAACGAACGATCAATTGGAGTTGTATCATTAACGAATATTGATTTTAAGAATAGAAATGCCGAGTGTATTATCGACATTGGAGAAAAGGAATATTGGGGAAATGGCTTTGGTTCAGAGGCACTCAGATTATTGCTGGATTATGCCTTTTACGAAATGAACCTCCATCGAGTTTCTCTTCGAGTATTTTCGTTTAATGATAGGGCAATTCGTATGTATACAAAGCTCGGTTTCAGACAGGAAGGAAACAGTAGACAAGGTTTATTTAGAGATGGCAAGTGGCATGATGTCTTGCATATGGGCATTTTACAAAATGAATACTTTGAGAAGCGGGTATAATGCAATGGAGATTATAGAACTTCCAATCGAGTTTGAATTTAATGGGCAGAAACAAAAAAATTATCCCAGCCTAATTGTTACATATATCGATTTAACATTAGTAGATACTGGTTATCCCAATTTTTTACCTCTAATTGAAAATCACTAGCATTGCATAAATATAGTTGGAATATTCAGTAAATAATTTTCTCATAAATTAAGCCAAAAAGTCAAAGTCCAACTAAAGGTGGCTTTATCCATTTTTTGAAAATTATATACAGTTCATCCAAAAGGGACAACGACATTTGCCTTTGTTATGGAACGGCTTTTTTCTCAAACCTTCGCAGCCAAATGTAAGCTGGCTTCCATAGTGCTGCCTTTAACCAGCGGCTAATTCGAAGCAGCGACTTTTTACTTTTTGTTTCTAATTGAATCAGTACATGTAAACAGTAGGTGATGAGTGCGATGTAAATTTGATTTTGTA
>NZ_BMEV01000017.1 GCF_014637175.1 Compostibacillus humi
AAATTATCTGATAAGGATCGATGGTACTTGAACAGGTATTGTCAGATGTCGGAAGAATTAAGAGCAGCCTATCAATTAAAAGAAAAGTACTGTAAATGGTTCCAACAAGCAAAGCAGAATGGCCTTGAGAAAATCCAAGAAACAAAAAAAGGTTTATATCGCTTTTATGAGTTGGTGGAAGAATCAGGAATACCAGAATTTAAAAGAAATATTCAGACCTTAAAGAACTGGCAAACAGAAATATTAAACAGCTTTGTATATGGATATTCAAATGGATTTTTAGAAGGGATTAATAACCACACGAAAGTCATGAAACGGAATGCGTTTGGATTTAGAAACTTTAGACGTTCCCGTGCACGAATATTACTATCGCACAAGTATAAAGAAATTGGAGTTCATGTGGGTTAGGAAGACAGTTTCCTTTTACTCCTCTTCCTTTATTGGTGAAATTTATTTCACCAATAAAGGAAGAGGCCACCAAGCGCAAGCGCGGTAGCCTAAACCCCAACATTTGACATAGAACCATAAAATATAATTTTGACTTTTTCCGTTTGATATGGAAAACTAGAAGTACATTAAAAATTAGGATGATTGAGAGAATGAAGTTATTGTTTATCGGTGACGTCGTCGGTTCACCAGGAAGAGATATGGTAAAAGAATACTTGCCTAAACTAAAGGAAAAATACCATCCCCACTTTATTATTGTGAATGGGGAGAATGCTGCAGCAGGCAAGGGAATAACGGAAAAAATTTATAAACAATTTTTGGAATGGGGAGCCCATGTCGTTACGATGGGAAACCATACGTGGGACAAAAAAGAAATCTTTGAGTTTATCGATGATGCGAAATATATTATCCGGCCTGCCAATTTTCCGGAGGGCACTCCTGGAAAAGGAATGGTTTTTATTCAGGCGAACGGAAAAGAAATTGCCATTATTAACCTCCAAGGAAGAACGTTTTTACCGGCAATCGATGATCCGTTTCAGAAGGCAGATGAGTTGATCACAGAGGCGAAAAAAAGAACAAATATTATATTCATTGATTTTCATGCCGAGGCCACGAGTGAAAAGCAGGCATTAGGATGGTATGTGGATGGAAGGGCAACGGCGGTTGTCGGAACCCACACCCACGTGCAAACAGCCGATGAGCGAATTTTGCCGCTGGGAACCGCCTATATTACAGACGTTGGGATGACCGGGCCGTATGACGGCATTCTCGGAATGGAGAGGGATGCTGTCATTCGACGATTCCTTACCGCATTGCCTGTCCGGTTTGAAGTGCCAAAGAACGGCAGAGCCCAATTAAGTGCCGTATTATTAACGATTGATGAAAAGGACGGAAAGGCGAAAAAGCTGGAACGAATCCAAATAAATGAAGAACGCCCATTTTTTGGCTGATTCATTGAAAGTTGTGAATAATTGTTGCATAATAAAGAATAAGCTAACATCTCCAGGAATATAGTAGCAATAGAACTACATTAGTAAATGAAGGAGGTACTAGTCATGGAAGTATTGAAGGTTTCAGCGAAATCGAGTCCAAACTCAGTAGCGGGTGCACTTGCGAATGTGTTAAGAGAACGTGGTACGGCGGAGATTCAGGCAATTGGGGCAGGTGCATTAAACCAGGCCGTTAAAGCAGTAGCAATTGCTAGGGGTTTTGTTGCACCAAGCGGAGTAGATTTAATTTGTATTCCGGCCTTTACCGATATCATGATTGATAATGAAGAACGAACAGCAATAAAATTAATTGTCGAACCAAGATAAACTTTTTTGCCTTCCCCTTCCTACCCGGGAAGGTTTTATTTTTCCCTCTTTCATTTGTTAAATTCCCGTATCTGCGATATACTTGTATATTGTAATGTTTATGTACCTTTATTGAAAGGAGTTTTGTGATGAATGAAAAGCAGCGTTTAGAACAATCCCAAATTAAGCAAGCAACAAATCCTAATCATATAGATAATTTGGAACGTCTGAAAAACACTTCCAGCGAAGATTTAATCACAAAATATTTTCAAACGACTTATCAAGGACCAGATTTAAAGAAGGCAAGAAAACGCTATCGTGAAGAAGTGAAATTCCATTATGATTTCTCGATACCGGAAGATATGAGAGAAATCGGCAAAGGAAAGAAATTTTTGATTCGTACATATGGCTGCCAAATGAATGAACATGATACCGAAGTGATGGCGGGGATTTTGCAGGAAATGGGTTATGAATCTACCGAAGAGACGCAAGATGCAGATATTATTTTGCTTAATACTTGCGCCGTCCGGGAAAATGCGGAAAATAAAGTGTTCGGTGAAATCGGCCACTTAAAACCGCTAAAGGTGGAAAAGCCTGACTTAATTCTCGGCGTTTGCGGCTGCATGTCACAGGAGGAATCGGTTGTCAACCGGATTTTAGAGAAACATCAGCATGTCGATCTCATTTTCGGAACCCATAACATTCACCGTTTGCCGCAATTGGTAAAAGAAGCCATGTTTAGTAAAGCGCAAGTAGTTGAAGTCTGGTCGAAGGAAGGGGACATTATAGAAAACCTTCCGAAGGCGCGGAAAGGAAAAATTAAAGCCTGGGTCAATATTATGTACGGATGTGATAAGTTTTGCACCTATTGTATCGTGCCGATGACCCGAGGAAAAGAACGAAGCCGCCGGCCGGAGGATATTATTCAGGAAGTGAGACAGCTGGCAGCCCAAGGATATAAGGAAATTACCCTGCTCGGACAAAATGTCAATGCCTACGGAAAGGATTTTACGGATATCGATTACACTTTTGCTGATTTAATGGATGACATCCGTAAAATAGATATTCCACGGGTACGCTTTACGACAAGCCATCCGCGGGATTTCGATGACCGGCTCATCGAAGTGTTGGCAAAAGGCGGAAATCTCCTCGACCACATTCATCTGCCGGTACAATCAGGAAGCAATGAAATCTTGAAGAAAATGAACCGGAAGTATACCCGGGAAGAATATTTGGAGCTCGTACGCAAGATAAGAGAAGCAATACCAAATGTGACACTGACGACAGACATTATTGTCGGATTCCCGAATGAAACAGATGAACAGTTTGAGGAAACGATGTCGCTTGTTGAAGAAGTAGGTTTTGAAGCTGCATATACATTTATTTATTCCCCTCGGGAAGGCACACCAGCTGCGAAGAAAAAAGATGATGTGCCAGAAGAAGTGAAAAAACAGCGTCTGTACCGGCTAAATGAATTAGTGAACAAACAGTCGGCGGAATCGATGAAAAGATATGAAGGAAAAGTGGTTAAAGTATTAGTCGAAGGAGAAAGCAAGAAAGACCCGGATGTTCTTGCCGGTTACACGGAAAAGAACAAGCTCGTTAACTTTAAAGGACCGAAGTCTGCGATTGGCCAAATTGTTGACGTGAAAATTACGAAAGCGAAAACATGGTCCTTGGATGGAGTTATCGTTGAAAATAAAGTAGAGGTGAAATAAATGGCACTATACACAAGAAAAGAGATCATCGATGAGGCGAAAAAACTTGCCCAAATGCTTGCCAATACGGAAGAAATTGAACGTTTTAAGCAAGTAGAGGCCAAAATTAACGAAAACCAGAAAGTGCAAAAGCTCATCCAAAAAATTAAGACGCTGCAAAAGCAGGCAGTCAATTTTCAGGCTTACGGCAAACATGAAGCATTGAAAAGGGCCGATGAAGAAATTAATCGCCTGCAGGATGAACTGGATGCAATCCCGATTGTAGAGGAATTTAAAGAAATCCAAGTAACCGTCAACGATATACTTCAGCTCGTCAGCGGAACGATTGCCCGGGAAGTGACAAATAACGTGATTGAATCAACAGGCGGCGATTTATTATCTGGCGAGACCGGATCGAAAGTAAAAAATAAAATTGGCTGTGACCATCATTCATAAAAAACATTTGCTAAGCGGCGGCTTAGCGAATGTTTTTTTATTGCCTTCCTCCGCTTTTCCAAAACTTATGCACTTTAGGTGTTTGTCTTGCATAAAATGACTATGAAAAAAGAGGAGGTAAAGGCAGTTATGACTTTTCTAGATAAAGATTACCGGGAAATTATTACAAAAGCGGTTTGTGGCAGGGGAAAGAAATTTACGCAAGATTCCCATTCCGTTTCACCGTCCCACAGACCTTCCAGCATTTTAGGCTGCTGGGTCATAAACCATCTGTACAATGCGAAGAAAAAATCCGATGACACTGTGGAAATAAACGGAAGTTACGAAATAAATATCTGGTATTCGTATAATGATAATACAAAAACAGAGGTAGTAACAGAAAGGGTAACATATCGAGATATTGTCCCGCTCTCGGTAAAGGACGAAAATTGTCTTAACGATGAATTTGATGTATTTGCAAAAGTAATTCAACAGCCAAATTGCTTGGAATGCAAAATCGCAAACAACGGACATAAAATCGTCGTGGAAGTAGAACGGGAGTTTGTCGTTCATGTCATCGGAGAAACGAAAGTATATGTAAAAGTCAGCCCGAAAGCTCATTTTGACGACGATGATGACGATCATTGGGATTTTAAAGTAACGGATGACGAATTAGAGACAGTAGAACCAGATTTTTTAAATAAAAAAGATTAACATTACGAGGGATTCCATCTCTCGTATTTTTTTTCGCGGGAAAAGTCTGTCCTCACCTGCCGAATGAATGGCCGCTTTATGTTATAATGAAACAATGAAAATCCAATGTTGGAGGATGAACGATGGCGAAGCATACACCAATGATCGAGCAATATTTAAAAATTAAAGCAGATTATAAAGATGCTTTTCTCTTTTTTCGGCTCGGTGATTTTTATGAAATGTTTTATGAAGATGCAATCAAAGCTGCAAGGGAATTGGAAATTACGCTGACAAAAAGAAGCAACGGCAAAAGCGATCCAATTCCTATGTGCGGCGTTCCCTATCATTCTGCCGATAATTACATTAAAATTTTAATAGATAAAGGCTATAAAGTGGCGATTTGCGAACAAGTAGAAGATCCGAAAAAAGCAAAAGGGGTTGTAAAAAGAGAAGTTATACAGCTGATTACTCCCGGTACTGTCATGGACAAAAACATGCTAAAAGATGGGGAAAACAATTATATTGCCGGTCTTACCCATTTTGAAGACGGGTCCTTTTGCATTGCCTATAATGATTTAACGACTGGAGAAAACCGGCTGGCATTAATTTCTGACGGTTTCGAAGGAGTCATTCATGAACTGTACAATCAGCCAATTAAAGAAATTGTCATTCCTTCCTCCTTGCCGGAATCCTTTCAGCATGAGCTGCGTTCCCGGCTGCACGTAACCTTATCTTATCAGGATGAAGCAGCTTTTCATGGGGAGTATCACCATTTAGTGGAGAAGCTGAATGACAAACGGTTTATTACCGGCTTCAGCCGGCTGCTGAATTATATCCAGCATACGCAGAAACGGTCCCTTGAACATTTAAAGCCAGCCGAAGTCATCGAACTGAAAAATTATCTGTCTTTGGACATGTATTCGAAACGAAATCTGGAACTGACAGAAACGATGCTCAAAAACAAAAAGCGGGGAAGCTTATTATGGGTTCTGGACGAAACGGTGACGGCGATGGGAGCGCGGCTGCTGAAAAAATGGATCGAACGGCCTCTGCTAAATAAGGAACAAATTGAACAGCGTCTCGACATTGTTGAAGCATTGTATGAGCATTTTATGGAACGGGATGCGATCAGGGAAACTTTAAAATCTGTCTATGATTTAGAGCGGCTGGCCGGGCGGGTTGCATTCGGCAATGTAAACGCCCGGGATTTAATCCAGCTTAAAATTTCTCTGAAAAAAATCCCTGAGTTGCGGAACACATTGCAGCAGCTGGAAAAGCAAAGTCTAGAACAAATTATTGACGATTTAACGTACCCGGAAGAAGTAGTGGACATTCTGGAAAAAAGCATAGCAGAAGATCCTCCTATATCGATTACAGAAGGCGGGATTATTAAAGATGGATTTAATGAACAGCTGGATAAATACCGGGATGCATTAAAAAATGGCCGGAAGTGGATTCAGGAACTGGAAAGGAAAGAAAAAGAGGAAACGGGAATTAAATCGTTAAAAATCGGATATAACAAAGTGTTTGGTTATTATATTGAAGTGACAAAACCAAATCTCCCATTAATTCCGGAAGGGCGTTACGTAAGGAAACAGACGCTAACCAATGCGGAGCGTTTCATTACACCGGAATTGAAGGAACAAGAAACATTAATTCTGGAAGCGGAAGAAAAAAGCGTCGACCTGGAATACGAACTATTTACGGAGATCCGGGAATTTGTAAAACGGTATATTCCCGAACTTCAGCACTTAGCCGAAGTGGTCAGCAAGATTGATTGTTTACAGTCTTTTGCTACGGTAAGTGAGGCGAATAATTATTTGCGTCCCCGTTTTGTGGAAAACCGGCTGGAAATTAAAAACGGCCGCCATCCTGTCGTCGAAAAGGTGATGGAAAACGGAAACTTTGTTCCGAATGACATTACGTTGGACGAAGAAAAAAATATTTTGCTTATTACCGGTCCGAATATGTCCGGGAAAAGCACGTATATGCGCCAGCTGGCATTGACGGTCATTATGGGGCAAATCGGCTGTTTCGTCCCGTGTGAAAAAGCCGAACTGACCATTTTTGATCAAATTTTTACCCGGATTGGTGCTGCCGATGATTTAGTTTCTGGACAGAGCACGTTTATGGTGGAAATGCTGGAAACGAACCATGCTCTCACCAATGCTACCGAACGAAGTTTAATTTTGTTAGACGAAATCGGCCGCGGGACAAGCACTTATGACGGAATGGCGCTCGCCCAAGCAGTAGTGGAATATATCCATGACCATATCCGGGCAAAAACATTATTTTCTACCCATTACCATGAACTGACCGTACTGGAAAATACTTTGCCGCGGCTGAAAAATGTCCACGTCCGTGCGGAAGAATATGAAGGAAACGTTATTTTTCTTCATCAGGTGAAAGAAGGGGCAGCAGATAAAAGTTACGGCATCCACGTTGCCAAATTGGCAAACATGCCAGCGTCCTTAATCGAACGGGCAAATGAAATTTTGGAAAAACTGGAGCAGACGAATGACGGCAAAAAAGATCCGGGAGAAGAAGGCAGTCCGGAAGAAGCGGAACAATTGTCCTTCTTTAAAGATGAGGAAAAACAGGATGCACCATCAAAGAATAGTCCCGTTATTCAGGAATTGTTAAAAATAAATTTATTGGAGCTGACTCCGCTCGAAGCAATGAATGAATTGTATCGCCTGCAAAAAAAGGCTGAAAAATACCGGTAAATAGAAAGGAATTTTTCCATGAAGATTGTTCAAATGCCTGAACACTTAGCAAATAAAATAGCCGCTGGTGAAGTTGTGGAACGGCCTGCCTCTGTCGTGAAAGAACTAGTTGAAAACAGCATTGATGCCAATAGTACTTGGATTAAAATTGAGGTGGAAGAGGCCGGAATGGCGAAAATCAAAATAACGGACAACGGTGACGGCATGAGCGAAGCGGATTGTAAAAGGGCATTTTTGCGCCATGCGACGAGCAAAATCCGGACAGAAAATGACCTGTTCCGAATTCAAACCCTTGGTTTTCGGGGGGAAGCCCTTGCCAGTATTGCTTCGGTAAGCAGACTGACTATTAAAACATCGGAAGGTGAACAAGCGGGAACATTGCTCAAGCTGGAAGGCGGATCAATCATTCATGAGGAAAAGAGCGATGCGCGGAAAGGGACAGAAATTGTAGTAGAAGATTTGTTTTTCAATACACCTGCCAGACTGAAATATATGAAAACGATTCATACCGAACTGGGCCATATTACCGATTGCTTAAACCGGCTCGCCCTTTCCCATCCGGAAATTCGGCTGGAAGCTTATCATAACGGCAAGATGTTATTCCGCACGTCCGGTTCCGGGGATATGCTTCAAGTAATTGCTCAAATTTACGGGATGAACGTTGCAAGAAAAATGATTCCTGTGAAGGAGGAAACCGTCGATTTTTACGTAGAAGGCTATATCGCAAAACCAGAAGTAACGAGAGCAAACCGGCAGTACATCTCTACGATTATCAATGGCCGATTTATTAAAAATCACGGACTGACAAATGCGGTAATTCGCGGCTACCATACGTTGCTTCCGATTGGCAGGTTTCCCATCGTCGTCCTGTCCGTTAAGATGGATCCGTTTCTCGTCGATGTTAACGTTCATCCTGCTAAACTGGAGGTTCGTTTCAGCAAAGAAAACGAACTGAATGACCTGATCGAAAGGATGATCCAGCAGTCTTTCCGGAAAATTTCCCTCATTCCGGATTATGAACAAAAACGGGAAGCCCGCAAGAAAACGTATCAGGAAGGATGGACCTTTGATGAGACGCCAAAACCGCCGCGGGAAGAGAAGGATATTGTTCCTCCGGAAAAACCCATTTTGGAGGAAAAGAAAGTCCCTGCTCAAGATGTGACAGAGGAAAGGATTTTTGCGGAAAAAGTGCGCGAAAGCGATGTACCAATAGCCGATGAAGAGATACGGGTCCAATCCGAGGAAACGGTTCAGCAGGAAAAGACGCCCCGCGTTCCGATGATGTATCCGATCGGCCAACTGCACGGAACGTATATATTGGCCCAAAACGAAAACGGATTGTATATGATTGACCAGCATGCGGCCCAGGAGCGGATCAAATACGAATTTTTCAAAGAAAAACTTGGCCGTCCGGTTCAGCAATCCCAACAGTTGCTCATACCTTTAACCTTTGATTTTTCCAAAAAAGAAGCTATTTTTATCGAAGAACATCGGGAACAGTTGGAACGGTTCGGTTTATTTTTTGAACCTTTCGGACAGCAAACGTATATTATTCGTTCCCACCCGAACTGGTTTCCGAAAGGCTTTGAAGAGGAGATCATTCGGGAAATGGTGGAGCAAATTATGGAAGAAGAACGAATTGACGTGGAGAGAATTAGGGAAGAATCGGCAATTATGATGTCATGCAAACGTTCGATTAAAGCGAATCATTATTTAAAGGAAGAGGAAATGGTCCGGCTAATAGAAGATTTGCGCCATACGAAAGATCCGTTTACCTGCCCCCACGGACGGCCGATTATCATTCATTTTTCCACTTATGAAATAGAAAAAATGTTTAAGAGAATTATGTAAAGATTAATTTTCCGCCTCGCTGGACATCCTAAAAGGGATGAGGAGGTGGAAAATTTGGTTCAGGAAAACAAGCAGCTCGTCCAATTTTTGAACCAGCTTTTGTCCAATTATTTTGTGATGTATGTAAAATTGCACCGTTATCATTGGTTTGTCCAGGGGAGGCATTTCTTTACGCTCCATGAAAAATTTGAACAGCTGTATGAAATGTTTGCGGAAGATTTGGATGAGATTGCGGAACGAATACTGGCTATCAATGGCAAACCGTTAGCGACAATGGTAAAATATTTGAAAGAAACGACGTTAACGGAAGCAAATGCCGACGATAAAGAAAGTGAAATTGTTTCCCAATTGGTGCATGATTTCCAGCAAATTGTGAAGGAAATCAAAGAGGAAGGGCTCTCCCTGGCGGAAGAAAACGAAGACGAGCCATCCGCCGATTTGTTAATCGGCCTGCAAGGAAAACTGGAAAAAGAAATTTGGATGTTAAAAAGTTACCAAGCCTATGAATAATATTGTGTAATTGGGGAATACTAAGATGAAAAAGAGTGTTATTGCCATAGTCGGTCCTACCGCAGTAGGAAAAACAAATTTAAGTATTCAGCTTGCCAAAGCATATAACGGAGAAGTCATTAGCGGTGATTCCATGCAAGTATACCGCGGCATGGATATTGGCACCGCAAAAGTGACGAAAGAAGAAATGGAAGGCATACCGCATCATTTAATTGATATTAAGAACCCGGATGAGGAATATTCTGTACACGAATTTCAGCGGTTGGCAAGACAGCATATTGAAGAAATCAGTTCAAGAAACCGCCTGCCCATCCTTGTAGGGGGCAGCGGTTTATACATACAAGCAGCATTATATGACTATCGTTTTTCCAGCAGTAAGCGGAATGCACTACTGACGGACAAATTAAAGCAAACCGCTTTGAAAAAAGGAAATATGTATTTGTACGAGCGTCTGAAAAAAATTGATCCGGAGTACGCGAAGAAAGTACATCCGAATAATATAAGGCGCATTATTCGGGCGTTAGAAATCTATGAAACAACAGGCAGAACGATGTCCGAATATCATGAACAACAAACGTTAACATCCCCTTACCGATTACATATTATAGGGTTAGAGATGGAAAGAACCCAATTGTATGCGCGTATTGAAAAACGGGTGGACCGAATGGTCGAAAAAGGTCTTGTTGAAGAAGTAAAACGATTGTATGACAAGGGCTATGAGCATTGCCAGTCTATGCAAGCCATCGGGTATAAAGAATTTATTCCTTATTTTAAAGGGGAACTTTCACTTGCGGAATCCATTGATTTACTAAAACGGAACTCGAGAAGATTTGCGAAACGCCAGTTTACTTGGTTTAAAAATAAAATGGAAGTGAAGTGGTACGTAATTGAGGAGAATGCAGAAGGGAAAACCTTTCCGATAATTTTCCAAGATGTAGAAGGATTTTTAGAAAATAAATAGAATGTAATAGTATAGATAGAAAAGAGGAGGAAGCAAGATGGCACAAACAGTGAACGTTCAGGACCAGTATTTGAATCAGTTAAGAAAGAATCATATATCCGTTACGGTATTTTTAACCAATGGATTCCAATTGAGAGGAATAGTGAAAGCTTTCGATAATTTTACTGTTTTATTAGAGTCCGACGGAAAACAGCAGCTTATTTTTAAACATGCAATTTCTACTTTTGCGCCAGTAAAAAATGTAACGTTAGAGAAGGAATAGCAATTTGGAGCTGTCTCTAAACCGATGTTTAGCGGCAGCTTTTCAATTTTTACAAGCAGAAAATTTTTCAAAGAAGTTAGTGCTTTATATTGCAGTCAACTGGGCGTTTGTCACAACTTCTTCTCGGCTTGCGTATACTGTGGGTGACGAGAAGGAGTGATTGCATGGAATTACAAAACAAACGAAACAAAAATCACCAAATTAATATTGTATTAAATGATGTTCAAAAGAAACCCCATGGCAGGAAAAATGTACATTATTTAAAGCATCATTCTTTTAAAGAAATTGATGACTATTTTTCGCAGATTATCGGTCTGGAAAAGCTAAGGAAAACGCTAAAGGAAATATACGCGACGATTATTATTAATGAAAAGCGGAAAGAAATAGGGTTAAAAGGCAATAATCAAGTATTGCATATGCTCTTTAAAGGTAATCCAGGCACGGGCAAAACAACCGTTGCAAGGAATTTGGCAAAATTATATTTTGATTTGAACTTATTATCAAAAGGTCATTTTATAGAAGTGGAACGAGCCGATTTGGTCGGAGAATATATCGGACAGACGGCACAAAAAACGAGAAATATTATTCAAAAGGCAATGGGGGGAGTGCTTTTTATCGATGAGGCCTACTCCCTGGCTCGGGGCGGGGAAAAGGATTTTGGCAAGGAAGCGATCGATACCCTCGTAAAACATATGGAAGACTATCATAATGATTTTGTTCTTATCCTCGCCGGCTATCCTTATGAGATGGAACGTTTCTTACAATTAAATCCCGGCCTCAGATCCCGATTTCCTTTTATATTGAATTTTGACGATTATACCGTTTCCGAGCTAATGGAAATTGCGAAGCTGATGCTGGCCGAGAGGGAATACCGGCTGACAAAGGAAGCGGAATGGGAATTAAGAAATCATTTGAACACAATTAAGTTTCAAAACCGCATAAATTTCTCCAATGCGAGATACGTAAGAAATTTAATCGAACATGCGATTCGGATGCAGTCTATCCGGATTGTTACGGAAAACGCTTTTCATCCTGACGCTTTAATGGAGATTAAAGCGGAAGACATTAAAGCCGAGGAACTGGACCGGATTCGCGGGCTATTGTAACGCCAATCATACCTTCAGCTATGCTTGAAGGTATGATTTATTTTTCTAATTTTGCTATGATGAATATTGGCTTATTTATCGATCTTAATTAAGCAGGAAGTAGGAGTGCAGGATGCAGGAAAAAATATTGATTATTGCAGTAAAAAAAGCAGGGCAAAAGGAAGATCGTTTTCGTTCTTCAGTGGAAGAGCTGATTTCTTTATGTCATACTGCAGGGGGACAAGTTGTCAAGGTGATGACCCAAACTCGCAACAAAATACACCCGGCAACTTACATCGGTGAAGGAAAAAAAGAAGAGATAAGAGCGCAGGTAGAAGAACTGGCAGTTGATTTAGTTATTTCCAACGATGAATTATCCCCGGTACAGCTGAGAAATTTAAGCAGCGTCATCCCGGCAAGGATTATTGACCGAAGTCAATTAATTCTCGATATATTTGCAGCGCGGGCCAAAACGAAAGAGGGGAAGCTTCAAGTGGAGCTAGCCCAGCTAGAATATTTGCTGCCAAGGCTGCAAGGATACGGCACGAGTCTGTCCCGTCTCGGCGGAGGCATCGGGACACGGGGGCCTGGGGAAACAAAATTAGAAATGGACCGCCGCTACCTCCGAAATCGCATCCACGATATAAAGCAAAAACTTCAAACTGTGGTGAAACAGCGGGAGCTGTATCGCAAACGGAGAAAATCGAACCAGGTGCTGCAAATCGCCCTCGTCGGGTATACGAATGCAGGGAAATCAACATTGTTTAATCAGCTGACAAAAAGCGATACGTTGGAGGAAGACAAACTTTTCGCCACGTTAGATCCTTTAACCAGGAAAGTTCAGCTTCCGTCCGGATTTCAAGGATTAATGACCGATACGGTCGGTTTTTTGCAAGACTTGCCGACTGCTTTAATTGCAGCCTTTCGCTCTACGTTAGAGGAAACGAAAGAAGCGGATCTTTTGCTTCACGTTGTCGACAGTTCCCATCCGGATTACGTGCAGCATCAGGAGACGGTTTTACAGCTGCTCAAAGATTTAAAAGCGGATCACCTTCCGATGTTAACCGTTTATAACAAAAAAGATTTGCTTCATGAAACCTTTATTCCGAATCAGCATCCGGCCATTGTTATCAGCGCTTTTGATAACGATGATATTCAAAAATTATTGAAAAAAATCGAGGAATTGCTGAAGCAGGAATGGCATGAATATGCGCTCACCTTAAAACAGGAAGAAATGAATAAGCTATATTCCCTGGAAAAAGGGACGATGATTACGGAGAAATATTTTGACGAGGATAGAAATGCCTACGTTATTCGCGGATTTTCACGATCACCAATTCAAAATGATGATACGTTTTAAAGGGGATAGAGAAAATGATTGCAGAAATAGTGAAACAAGCAGAAAGAGAATGCGAGCCGATATTTAAGGAAATTACAAAAATTGCTGAAAACAACCAAAAACGAGTGCTCGATGCTTTTATCGGACAGAAAGTTAGTGACAGCCATTTCCATTCGACCACCGGTTACGGCTACGATGATATGGGAAGGGATGTGCTGGAACAAGTATATGCCCAAGTTTTTGGCGGGGAAGATGCGCTCGTAAGGCCGCAAATTGTTTCAGGTACCCATGCCATTACAACGGCCCTTTTTGGTTTGCTTCGTCCTGGCGATGAACTGATGTACATTACTGGAAAGCCATACGATACGTTAGAAGAAGTAATCGGAGTTCGAGGAACCGCTTTCGGGTCTTTTAAAGATTATGGCATTACATATAAAGAAATCCCATTAACGGGGGAGCAGAAGGTAGATTTTGCCAGAATAGCCGAAGAAATCTCGGAGAAGACGAAAGTAATCGGAATACAGCGTTCCAAAGGATATGATAACAGACCATCCTTTACGATTGATGATATTAAAGAAATGGTTGCAAATGTACGTCGCTTAAAAGAAGATGTCATTGTCTTCGTTGACAATTGCTACGGGGAATTTGTCGAGGAAAAAGAACCATTGCATGTAGGGGCAGACGTTATTGCCGGTTCATTAATTAAAAACCCCGGCGGCGGAATTGTACGGGCTGGCGGATATATCGTCGGCAAACGGGAATATGTGGAGCAATGTGCCAACCGTTTGACAGCACCCGGGTTAGGGAAGGAAACGGGTGTGACATTTCACATGCTTCAGGAAATGTTTCAAGGCTTCTTTTTAGCTCCTCATATCGTTAGCGAGGCATTAAAAGGGGCGGTATTTACTTCCCGCTTTCTTGAATTATTAGGTTTTTCCACTTCGCCCCATTATTTAGCCAAACGGACGGATTTAATTCAATCGGTGAATTTTCAGACAAAAGAACAAATGATTGCCTTCTGTCAGCAAATCCAGAAACACTCGCCGGTGAATTCCTATGTAACTCCTTATCCGAGTGAAATGCCTGGCTATATAGATCCGGTCATTATGGCAGCTGGCACTTTTATCCAAGGCTCGAGCATTGAATTGTCCGCCGATGGCCCAATTCGGAAACCATATACGGTGTATGTTCAAGGCGGTCTGATTTATGCCCACGTAAAAATTGCCATTGTAGAAACAGTACAAGCACTTATGGAGTCGAATATAATCAGCAAAAAAAATTAAAAATCGCTACAAATTGATTATTGACATGACACTTCACGAAAAATATAATAAAAAAATAGAAATTTTGGGGGAAAGACAGCGCTGTTCACATCCTCTTGTTTCTATCTAAGAAATGAAACTTTCCGCTTAAGTAAATGTTTCCCTTATTATTCAAGAAAAATGGAAAATGGGGAAATCTAATCCATAGTACATTTCTTAGGGAAAAGAAAAATTTCGCTTGAGGAACGAGCAAAAGAAGCAGGAAAGTTTAGTATGTGCGGCAAGGCAGCCGTTTCCTAATGAACTGTTTCTCTCGTTTCATTGCTCACGAAGGAGGAGAATGAATGCCGAAGTACACGAGAGAAGAAGTTGTACGGCATATTAACGAACATAATGTAAAGTTTATCCGGCTGCAATTTACAGATATGTTAGGAACGATAAAGAATGTCGAAATTCCCCTTAGCCAGCTGGAAAAAGCATTAGACAACAAAATGATGTTCGACGGTTCTTCCATTGAAGGATTTGTCCGGATTGAAGAATCGGATATGTACTTACATCCGGATCTGGATACGTTCGTCATCTTTCCGTGGACATCGGAAAAAGGCAAAGTTGCCCGCTTTATTTGTGATATTTATAAGACGGATGGCACGCCATTCGAAGGCTGTCCGCGGTATAATCTGAAACGGAACTTAAAAGCGATGGAAGAAATGGGATTTGATGCTTTTAACATCGGTACGGAACCGGAATTTTTCCTCTTCAAATTGGATGAAAACGGAAACCCTACTCTGGATTTAAATGATCAGGGCGGCTACTTTGATCTGGCTCCGACGGATTTAGGAGAAAATTGCCGCCGGGATATCGTCCTCGAATTAGAAGAGATGGGATTTGAAATTGAAGCGTCCCACCACGAAGGAGCACCGGGGCAGCACGAAATCGATTTTAAATATTCGGATGCGGTAAAACATGCAGACGATATTCAAACGTTTAAGCTCGTTGTGAAAACAATCGCAAGGAAACATAATTTGCATGCTACCTTTATGCCAAAGCCATTGTTTGGTGTCAATGGTTCCGGGATGCATGTAAATATGTCCTTATTTAAAAACGGGAATAATGCCTTTTTTGACCCGAACGGAGAACTGCAGCTAAGCGAAACAGCTTATCAGTTTATGGCAGGCATCATCCGCCATGCAACCAATTTTACGGCGGTTACAAATCCGACTGTCAATTCCTATAAACGGCTCGTGCCGGGCTATGAAGCCCCGTCCTACGTCGCCTGGTCCGCATCGAACCGCAGCCCGTTGCTGCGTATTCCTAACTCCCGGGGGCTAAGCACCCGGCTGGAAGTGCGAAGTGTGGACCCTTCCGCAAATCCGTATATGGCTTTATCGGTATTGCTCGCAGCCGGGCTGGACGGCATTCGAAACAAGATGACCCCGCCGGATGCGGTGAACCGCAATATTTATGTCATGTCAAAGGAAGAAAGGGAAGAAAATGGGATTCACAGTTTGCCGACTACATTAATGGAAGCATTAAACTTGTTGAAAGAGGATCAAGTAATCGTGGATGCACTTGGGAAACATTTGTTCGAAAACTTTATGGAAGCTAAAGAAATTGAATGGGATATGTTTCGCACCCAAGTCCATCCGTGGGAAAGAGAACAGTATATGAGTTTCTATTAAATTAAAAAAGGAGAAGGTACATCAAACTACCTTCTCCTTTTTTTGTATAAAAAATTAAATAATATTGCGGTATAACCCGATTACCTTTCCTAAAATCGTAACATTTTCATAGATTAACGGCTCCATTGTCGCATTTTCCGGCTGCAGTCGTATGTATCCTTCTTCTTTAAAAAATCGTTTCACTGTTGCCTCGTTATCTTCTGTCATGGCAACGACGATATCCCCGTTATTTGCTGTATTTTGCTGTTTGACAATGACCATATCTCTGTCAAAAATTCCGGCTTCAATCATACTGTCCCCATCGATGACAAGCACAAAAAGATTATCGTCCGGATGGGCAGCAGAACTCGGAATCGGAATATATTCCTCAATATTTTCCACTGCAGTAATCGGAATTCCTGCCGTTACTTTTCCGATTACAGGAGCATAACGAGGTTTTTCTTTTGGTATTTGTTCTTCCCCAGTTTCCAATATTTCAATTGCCCGGGGTTTTGTTGGGTCTCTTCGTATGTATCCTTTATTTTCCAGTCTTTCTAAATGGCCGTGGACCGTTGAGCTGGATGCCAAACCGACAGCCATGGCAATTTCACGAACAGATGGAGGATATCCTTTTTTTTCTACTTCTTCTTTTATGAAATCAAGAATCATTTGCTGTCTGTTTGAAAGTTTTGTCATCTATCAAACACCTCACACATAGGATTTACTAATAGTTTACCATTTTCTGATATAGCAAGCAAACATTCGTTCGAAAAAACAGTTGACAAGAGCATATGTTCGTGAGATAGTATATATAACGCGAACAAAAGTTCTGTTTTTGAGGAGGGTCAATCAAATGTTTGGAAAATTGACGAAAACGGATCTTTTTTACTTTATCTCTTTTCTACTAACATTATGTTTTCTATACACTTCCCTTATCATTGTCAATTAAGAGAGTTATTTAAAGGTGGACTCAAATGTGAAAGCAATAATATATTGCCGTGTCAGTACAGATAAAATGGCCCAGGAATCGTCGCTGCGAAGACAAAAAGAAGAACTTTACCAGCTGGCGGAAAGACATCGTATTGAGGTATTCCGCACGATCGAAGAACAAGCAAGCGGATATGAGATAGACCGGGAAGGAATATTTCAAATGCTTGGTGACTTTTCCGATGGATTGGCAGATTGTCTGCTCATTCAGGACGAGACAAGATTGGGAAGGGGCAACACGAAAATTGCCCTATTTCGCCAGCTGCAAAAAATGGGGATACCAATCTATACGGTTTACCATGACGGAGAATTGCAATTATCCGAGTCGGATTCCATGGTACTGGAAATCGTCAGCATTGTAGAAGAATTTCAGCGAAAATTGCAAAATGCTAAAATTTCCCGAGGGATGAAGAAGGCGGTTCGAGAAGGGTACAAGCCGCAGCAAAATTTGGCAAATCAACACCTTGCACCAGGAAGGAAACGGATGGAATTTCCGATTGAGGAAGTCGTCCGCCTCAGGAAGAACAATCTGACTTTTGCAGAAATCACAGCAATTTTAAACGGGATGGGCTATAAGGTGTCGAAGGCTACGGTTCATAGGAGATTTAAAGAACACACTGAAGCTTGAAACTTAGTGTGTGCATATAGTAACATGGAAATGCAAGGAAAAATATCCTTGCATTTTCTATATTAGAACGATATGAAGGGATAAAAAATGCTATCAAAAGATAAGTTAAACCGTATTAACGAACTGGCAAAAAAAGCGAAAGAAACTGGACTGACAACTGCGGAGCAAAAGGAACAGCAAAGGCTGCGAGAAGAATATTTAAGCAATGTCCGTTCATCTTTTAAAAATCAGCTGAAGACGATGACGGTCATTGATCCGCGGGGCAATGACGTGACTCCCGCCAAGGTGAGGGAGTTGCAACAAAAAGAAGCGAAGAAAAAGAAATAGAAACATAGTTTGTTTATTCGGTAAACTAATTACTTGTGCCAATTCATGAATCCATATAGAATAGGGAAAGATAAGATATACATATGATTGAAAGGAGAAACGAAATGACAACAAATATTGAACAATTATCCGTCAATACGATCCGTACGCTATCGATTGATGCCATTGAGAAAGCAAATTCGGGTCATCCTGGATTGCCGATGGGGGCCGCACCGATGGCTTATACGTTATGGACAGATTTTATGAATCATAATCCGAAGAACTCGAAATGGTTTAACCGGGACCGATTCGTTTTGTCTGCCGGCCACGGCTCCATGCTTCTTTATAGTTTGCTTCATTTGTCCGGCTATGATGTGACGATGGAAGACATAAAAGAATTTCGCCAATGGGGTTCCAAAACGCCGGGACATCCGGAAGTACATCATACGGATGGGGTAGAAGCAACGACAGGACCTTTAGGGCAAGGGATTGCGATGGCAGTAGGCATGGCCATGGCTGAAGCCCACTTGGCGGCAAAATTTAATAAAGAAGATTTGGCCGTTGTCGATCATTACACGTATGCCCTCGTCAGTGACGGCGATTTAATGGAGGGGATTTCCCATGAAGCGGCATCCCTTGCAGGACATTTGTGGCTTGGCAAATTAATTGCCCTATATGATTCCAACGATATTTCCCTTGATGGTGAATTAAATCTGTCATTCTCCGATGATACGAGGAAACGATTTGAAGCATACGGCTGGCAAGTGCTGCGTGTAGAAGACGGAAATAATTTGGATGAAATCCGCAAGGCGATTCAGACGGCAAAGGAAAATGAGGACCAGCCGACATTAATTGAAGTGCGTACTATAATTGGATATGGCTCTCCGAATAAATCTGCTTCGGCAGCATCCCACGGAGCTCCGCTCGGTGCGGATGAAGTAAAACTGACGAAAGAATTTTACCAATGGTCACACGATGATTTTCATGTTCCTGAAGAAGTATATAAAGACTTCGAAGAAAAAATCGTGACGAAGGGCAAGAAAAAAGAAGCAGAATGGAATGAATTGCTAGCATCATATCGTAAAAAGTATCCTGAACTGGCAGAACAATTTGATCGGGCAGTGAAAGGGGAACTGCCGCAAGGATGGGATGAAAATCTTCCAGTCTACGAACCGGATACATCCCTTGCGACAAGAGCATCCTCCGGCGAAGTTATCAATGCCATCAGTATGGCCGTTCCGAACTTTTTTGGCGGCAGTGCAGATTTGGCGGGTTCAAATAAAACATATATGAAAGATGCAGGAGATTTTTCACGCAACGATTACGCGGGAAGAAATATTTGGTTCGGTGTCAGGGAACATGCGATGGGTGCAGCCCTCAATGGAATGGCACTTCACGGCGGGTTAAAAGTTTATGGCGGAACATTCTTTGTCTTTAGTGATTACTTGCGTCCGTCCATTCGTTTGGCTGCACTAATGAAGATGCCTGTAACTTATGTATTTACTCATGATTCCATTGCGGTCGGGGAAGACGGCCCTACCCATGAGCCGATTGAACAGTTGGCATCATTACGGGCGATGCCGGGACTATCCCTCATTCGTCCAGCAGACGGAAATGAAACACAAGCAGCATGGAGATTGGCGTTAGAGTCAAAAGATACTCCAACTGCATTAGTATTAACGAGACAAAACTTGCCAACGCTGCCTGGTACAAAAGAGCATGCGTATGAAGGCGTGAAGAAGGGCGCATATATAATTAGCGATTCGACAAAAGAGGTGCCAGATGCGATTCTTCTTGCAACAGGCTCGGAGGTACAGCTAGCAATGAAAGCGCAAGCTGCGTTAAAAGAAAAAGACATTGATGTGCGTGTTGTCAGCATGCCGTCCTGGGATCGTTTCAATGCCCAAGACGAAGAATATAAAAATCAAATTTTGCCGAAAGAAGTAACGAAACGAGTGGCCATCGAAATGGGTGCAACTCTAGGCTGGCATAAATATGTAGGCCTGGAAGGAGCTGTAATCGGCATTGACACCTTTGGCGCCTCTGCCAACGGGGAAAAGGTCATGGAAGAATATGGCTTTACCGTAGACAACGTTGTACAGCATGTAGAATCATTACTGAAATAATGAAAAAGATGGCTCGATTAAGGGCCATCTTTTTCACTGCATCGTTCTTCTTTTCATGATGATTTACTCCCTTTCTCTTCTGACAAGGATAAAATTCGACAAAAGTAGTGGCCATTTTCGCTGAAGTATCGACAATATTTTCATTCTCTTTCTTGTATGATTGGAGAAAGGGAGGTTTGGAAGATGGTTATCTATTCCGTCTATTGGCTTAAAGAAGAGGTAGCAAGGAACTATTTTCATAAAAGTGAACTGCTCTTCCGTTTTTTTAAGGAGTATGAAAATAATCAGCATCGTTCCTACCTAAAAAAACAGTATCATTATATTACGTCTGAATTTCCGAAAGAAAAAATCCATTTCTATGTCCGAAAGCAGTTTGGCATGAAATCAAATTTGACGAAAGAGCGGGAAGATAGCCGCATTGATATTTTTGCAAATAACAAATATATTTCTTTACATATAGGTGAAAAACGACTAAAATTCCATAGTGAATCATTGCAAGATGCGGAAGAAATATTGTTTCCGCTGTTACGGCAAATGCATCCGTACTTGTTCGTTGTCGGTAATACGTACGAAAACTACGGGTGGATTTCGCCGATGAAGAATATTTCTTATCCTTCAAAGAGCAAAGAAGTATTGTATTCTTGCGATTGATTTAATATACTGTAGAAGAGACAACACGAAGGAGGAAGCTTTGAAATGGATATAATATGGGTCGTACTAATTGCTATAGCAGCGTTATTGGCTGGTGTTGCTCTTGGATTTTTTATAGCCAGAAGATACATGATGAGTTACTTGAAAAAGAATCCGCCAATTAATGAGCAAATGCTACGTACACTGATGATGCAGATGGGCCAAAAGCCATCACAGAAGAAAATCAATCAAATGATGCGGGCTATGCAAAACCAAATGGATAAAAAATAATAGCCTTTCCTGAGAGAGGAAGATAAAACTAGTCACTGAGGGACTAGTTTTACTATTTTTTATAAATAGTCGGCGAATTGTCATATTCCGCTGCCTTATTTACCGCGTATTTTGATACAATAAAAGAGAATGTTGCAAAATTTGATGTGAATCAATGAAGTTTTCATTTGACCGATTAGTATTATGACTGACAACATCATTGAAGGAGGAAAACCATGTCCGAAATAAATATATTCCTTGCCTTTGGAGCGGGATTTTTATCCTTCGTTTCTCCTTGCGTTTTGCCCCTATATCCGGTTTTCTTATCCTATATTACCGGAATGAGTATTAGCGAAATAAATGAGGAAAATACGAAAATAAATAAGAGGGCACTTTTACATACAACCTTCTTCCTGGTCGGTTTCTCCAGCATTTTTATTATGATGGGTTTCATTACTACCTTCATTTCCGAATTTTTGCTGACGTATCAAGATATTATTCGCCAAATCGGTGCCATCCTAATTATTTTCTTCGGTCTCGTCATTGTCGGTGTATTTAACTTTGAATTTCTGATGAAAGACCGGAAAATTCAATTTAAAAACCGGCCGGCAGGCTTTTTCGGTTCCTTTATCATCGGAATGGCCTTTTCCTTAGGATGGACGCCTTGTACCGGACCAATATTAGCCATCGTTCTGTCCCTTGCAGCAACACAGCCGGATATCGGGATGATTATGATGATCAGTTATATCCTCGGATTTTCGATTCCGTTTTTGCTCATGGCCTTTTTCATCGGCAAACTAAATTGGTTTAAACGCCACAGCAGCCAGCTGGTAAAAATCGGCGGATATGTTATGATTGCTGTCGGAATCGCGCTCTTTTTTGATTGGATGACGAAGCTCACCGCCTTTTTAGCCGGGATTTTCGGGTTCTCAGGCTTTTAATGATATTTCTTCCATGATATACTAATTTAAAGCAGGCAATATGCTGCAAAAATTATAATGTATCTATGATTACTATAATTGATTGTCAGATTGCTATAGGAAACATGTAATTATGAAATGCCGGTTTGTTTGAAAGAGCGCCTGGTACCAATTGTAAAAGTTTTCTTTGTTAATTATGAAGTAGAGTTCATCTAAAAAGTAATGAACTCTATTTCTGTCTGTGCAATGCAAAGTTAGGAGCAGAGGAAAGTTGAGGGGATGTGAGGTAAATGGCGAAAATACTTATTGCAGACGATGCCAAATTTATGCGATTAACCCTAGCTTCGATGGTCAAAAAGGGGAACCATGAAGTTGTTGGTGAAGCAGAGAACGGGGAAGAAGCAGTCAGATTATATAGGGAATTGCAGCCGGATATTGTAACGATGGATATCACGATGCCGGTGATGAATGGAATTGAAGCAATCCGTGAAATTATGAAAATAAATAGTAATGCCAATATTATTGTTTGTTCGGCGATGGGCCAGCAAAAAGTGGTTGTCGAGGCTATCGAAGCCGGAGCAAAAGATTTTATTATTAAACCTTTTGATGAATCCCGTGTGCTGGAAACGATTGATCGAATCTTAAAAAAATCGGATTCATCCACGATGAATTCGTAAAAGTTCCGCATTGATACTTTCTGATTCGGTATTGAAAGAGTGATTTGATGTTTTGGATTATTGCAAGTACCATCCTGTTTGCGGTGATGGCTAGTTTTTGGATCGTCGTCCGGTTAAAAGCAGCAAAAAAGCCAGCTTCTGTGAAGAAAATTATTTTACCGCCAATCATGATGGCGACAGGTTCATGGATGTTTATTATTCCTGCCTTTCGGATTGAATGGATACAGGCTTTGGAAGCATTTTTGATCGGTATGATATGTTCTGTCTTTTTAATAAAAACGTCTAAATTTGAAGTTAAAAATGAAGCAATATATTTAGTGCCTTCGCAGGCATTTCCGGTCATCTTGATCAGTTTGCTTATCATACGGCTAATTGTCAAACTAATCGTCGGCAGCCACATATCCGTCGGGGAAACAACAGGTATATTTTTTATTTTAGCATTTGGCATGATCGTAACATGGCGGCTAGTGATGCTGATTCAGTATAAACGTTTGAAGAAATTAGTCATGCAAAAAGAAGCGTCGATTTAATTCGACGCTTCTTTTTGTAACTTTTTATATTTCGCCTGCCAATTTTCTTTATAGTCTTTACGGGACAATTCAAACAGATGTTCATATTGGAGCGGATCAATATGATGCTCTTTTAATTTTTTTCTTAAAAATTTATGGTCTCTTTTCGGACTGGCCAGTATATAGCCTTCGATTAATGATTCCCGTGAAATGATTTTTTCTCCTTTTTTTAGTGCAATTTCTCCAATTTTGCTGGCGATGCTTTGTCTTGCCACATCACGGAAAAGTTCTGGAACTGGAGAAATCAGCTCTTCCAGAAATTCCCTTTCTTCTTCGTTCCACATTTCTTTCGTTTTATCAATATAATACAATTCCCAGTCTAATTTCGATTTCCCGTCTTCCTTTGGCAAGCTTTTGAGAAATTTCCGGAACATAAAAAATCCGCCGACTGCCATGATACCGACTAAAAGGGAGCCCCATAATACTAGTAATATTTCCATTCTGTTCACCTGCTTTTCATATTCCAGCAAAAAAATAGCCGGAGGAATAAAGGTCATCTATTTATTTTTTAGAAAATTTATAGTATTATTTACAAAGAAATATAATACTCCTTATTATTATACAATGATTGCCGGAAATTTTCTAAGCTAAACTGGACTGCAAAAAATAAGTATAAATTGACAAATTTAGCATAAAATGCCGTTCCTTCGACATATAGTATAGAGAAGAAAAATGTTGCAAAGGATGCTTATCCATCCTGCATGATACTCGTTGGAATAGGGGTGGTAATGTGAAGTTTGAAAATCTCCCGCGAAGGTTGGAGAGGAGTAAGCAAACTTCGAATTCTGATAAAACAAGTGAAAGTGAAGAAAAGAATTCAAATTTCTTAACACTGCCCTTGTATTTATTAGATTGGGTCGAAGAAAATTTAGATGAAATAATCCTGATTACAAATGATGATGGAACGATTGAATTTATTTCCAGTTCAGTTGAGCGATTGCTCGGTTATAAAAAGGAAGAATTAATCGGTTCCAGCTGGCAAGGGAAAACGTCGAAGGAAAACGTGAAATATATTTTGAGTAACTTTGATGAAGATTCCTGCGACAAGCAGTTTTTTATTATCGATTTATTTCATCGCAACGGACAATTAATGAATACAATGGCAACGATACAAAAATTTATTGATTCGGAGAGAAACAAAGTATATTATATTGCCTCATTAAAAGATATTACGTACCGGAAGGAGACGGAAAAATACTTAATTCAGTCGGAGAAAATGTCCGTTGCCGGACAGCTTGCTGCCGGCATTGCTCACGAAATTCGCAATCCCCTCACCTCGATAAAGGGCTTTTTACAGTTGCTGCAAGCCGGTGTGAGCCGGAAAGAAGAATATTATAAAATCATGATCGAAGAGATTGAAAAAATGGAAAAGATAACTACCGAGCTGCTATTTATTTCGAAACCGATGACGGATAATAAAAAATGGGAAAATGTCATCGGCATGCTTGAAGATGTTATCCAGCTGCTGCAGCCGCAGGCAAAATTAAAAAATATCAAGCTCAAATACGATTGCCCGAATAACGAGCAAATATATTGCGATCGCTCGCAAATAAAGCAGGTGCTAATTAATGTAGTAAAAAACGCCATCGAAGCGATGAGCGAAAGAGGCATTGTAGAATTAAACGTTCATTCCAATCATCAGCACGTGGAAATACATATTCGCGATGAAGGTCCAGGTATTCCGGAAGAAATTTTGCATAAATTAGGCGAACCGTTTTTTACGACGAAAAAAGATGGTACCGGATTAGGCATTATGATAACGAAGCAAATTATGGAGGCCCATGGTGGCTATTTGGAAATAAAGCAAAACGAACCGAAAGGCAGCACCTTCAATTTAGTGTTTCCGAAAATAGAACATAACTAATTAGAGTAGTACAGCAATCTGGTGTATAAGTAAAACTTATAACTTTACATAAAATAATAATATATGTTGACAAAGGTCCGCCCATTGTATTATTCCCCAAAATCTTATAATATTAAAATTGATAGTATTTTATCGCTAATTGATTCATAGAGTTATGAATCTGAGAAAAGTTTCGCTGATAACAAGGCGAAATGAACGAAAGGGGCAGTATAATGGGGAAGGACAATGTTTTTCAAACAAAGAGACAGTTTGAAGTAAACGGAAAAACGTATCATTACTACAAATTGAAAGCATTAGAAGAAAAAGGATTAGGCAGCATTGACAGGCTTCCTTATTCCATTCGTGTTCTTTTAGAGTCGGTTGTTCGTCAGCATGATGGCCGACAAATTAAGGACGAACATGTAAAGGCTTTAGTCAAATGGGGAACAGAGGAAGGCAAAGGAGTAGATGTGCCTTTTAAACCTTCCCGGGTTATTTTGCAAGACTTTACTGGGGTACCTGCTGTCGTTGACTTAGCTTCTCTCCGAAAAGCAATGGTCGATATGGGCGGAAAACCAGATGAAATTAATCCGGAAGTTCCGGTGGACCTCGTAATCGACCACTCGGTTCAAGTCGATCAGTATGGAACACCAAACGCGCTGCAAGCAAATATGGATTTAGAGTTTAAGAGAAACAGAGAAAGATATGAATTCTTAAACTGGGCACAAAAAGCATTTAAAAATTATCGTGCCGTTCCGCCGGCAACAGGTATTGTACACCAAGTAAACTTGGAGTATTTGGCTAATGTTGTACACGGTGTCCAAAATGAAGATGGTGAATATGTAGCTTACCCTGATACGCTAGTCGGTACCGACTCCCATACAACGATGATTAACGGCCTAGGAGTGCTTGGCTGGGGTGTCGGCGGAATTGAAGCAGAAGCGGGCATGCTTGGACAGCCTTCTTATATTCCGCAGCCGGAAGTTATCGGCGTTAAATTTACAGGCAGTTTTCCAAATGGTACGACTGCCACTGACTTAGCCTTAAAAGTAACGCAAGTATTGCGGGAGAAAAATGTAGTTGGCAAGTTTGTTGAATACTTTGGACCGGCATTAAAAGAATTGCCGCTGGCAGACCGGGCAACGATTGCCAACATGGCGCCGGAATATGGGGCAACATGCGGATTCTTCCCGATTGACGAAGAGTCTCTAAACTACTTGGATTTAACCGGCCGCAGCAAAGAACAAATTAAACTTGTGGAAACATACTGCAAGGAAAATAACTTATGGTATTCTCCAGACGGCAAAGATCCGGAATATACTGATGTCATCGAAATTAACCTGTCGGAATTGGAGCCAAACTTATCGGGTCCAAAACGTCCGCAAGATTTAATTCCATTAACGAAAATGAAAGAGGAATTTAATAAAGCGGTAACTGCACCAGAAGGAAACCAAGGCTTTGGCTTGGATGCATCCGAATTTGATAAAGAAGTAAAAGTAGAACATCCGGACGGCACAACTTCGGTCATGAAAACAGGGTCCATTGCGATTGCAGCAATTACGTCCTGTACAAATACCTCTAACCCGTACGTTATGTTAGGTGCCGGACTGGTAGCGAAGAAGGCGGTGGAAAAAGGCCTTCAAGTACCAAAATACGTGAAAACATCATTGGCTCCTGGTTCGAAAGTAGTTACCCGCTATTTGGAAGATGCCGGGCTGCAAGACTACTTAGACAAGCTTGGGTTTAACCTGGTAGGTTACGGATGTACAACATGTATCGGTAACTCGGGTCCATTGCGGGAAGAAATTGAGAAAGCAATCCAGGAAAATGATTTATTGGCTGCATCTGTCTTATCCGGAAACCGGAACTTTGAAGGCCGCATTCATCCGCTAGTGAAAGCAAACTATTTGGCTTCACCTCCATTAGTCGTTGCCTATGCATTAGCGGGAACAGTAGATATTAATTTAACCGAAGATCCGCTCGGAAAAGATAAAGACGGAAATGACGTTTATTTGAAAGATATTTGGCCTACGATGGATGAAATTAAAGCCGAAGTGCAAAAAGTAGTTACTCCGGAAATCTTCCGCAAAGAGTACGAAAATGTATTTAGCTCCAACGAAAAATGGAATGAAATTGAAACAACGGATGAACCGCTGTTCGAGTGGGATGAAAATTCCACATATATTCAGAACCCGCCATTCTTTGAAGGATTGTCCAAAGAGGCAGGTTCGGTGAAACCGTTAGAGAACTTGCGCGTCATCGGCAAATTTGGCGACTCCGTAACAACAGACCATATTTCACCGGCGGGAGCAATTGCAAAAGACATGCCTGCAGGCAAATATTTGCAGGAAAAAGGCGTTTCGCCGCGTGACTTTAACTCGTACGGATCCCGCCGCGGTAACCATGAAGTAATGATGCGGGGAACGTTCGCCAACATTCGCATTCGCAACCAAATCGCTCCAGGAACCGAAGGCGGCTATACGACGTATTGGCCAACTGGAGAAATTATGCCAATCTATGATGCAGCAATGAAATATCAGGAAGATGGTGTCGGCTTAGTCGTTATTGGCGGAAAAGATTACGGTATGGGCTCTTCCCGTGACTGGGCAGCGAAAGGAACAAACCTATTAGGCATTAAGACTGTTATCGCTGAAAGCTTTGAACGGATTCACCGTTCAAACTTAGTCATGATGGGTGTACTTCCGCTTCAATTTGAAAAAGGCGAAAATGCGGATACGCTAGGTCTGACTGGAAAAGAAACCTTCCACATTGACATTGACGAAAATGTGAAACCGCATGACTTAGTAACGGTAAGAGCGGTTGACGAAGAAACCGGCAAAGAAACCATCTTCAAGGCAATTGCCCGTTTTGACAGTGACGTAGAAATTGATTACTACCGTCATGGCGGTATTTTACAGATGGTTCTTCGCAGCAAAATTGCGGTAGAAGCTTAATATGACAAAGTCCCTATACTTCGAATGAGTATAGGGGCTTTTTAATTCTGACGTTTTTCTGAACAATTCCTGATCAGCTTTACAAAACGATTCGGAAGAAATACAATTTAATTATAGATACTTCACGTTTATACAAGGAGAGAATTCAATGGTAAAAAAAATTGTAGCTGCATCCGTTTTAATCGTCCTCATTGGAATTGTTATCTATAATATTTGGGAACAAAAACCGCAAAATGAAGTTGCGGATAATTCCCAAACCGGAACAGAGGGGGCATATATCACTACTCAAAGTTCAATGTTGCAAGAAGGGGATGTGCCGCCTGATTTTGAGATGGAAACGATAGATGGACAAGTGGTGAAACTCTCTGATCTGAAGGGAAAAAAAGTAATGGTTAATTTCTGGGCAACTTGGTGTCCGCCATGTAAAGAAGAAATGCCGGAAATTCAAAAATTTTACGATGCCCATAAAGATGATGTCGTGATTCTTGCTATTAACTCAACAACGGATGAAAATAGCGAACAGGATGTGTACGATTTTATTGATGAATATGGATATACGTTTCCGATACCGATGGATAGAGAAGGGATTGCGAGGGATGCATACAATATTTTTGCCTATCCGACCACGATTTTTATCGGAACAGACGGATTAGTCCAGCATCCGGTAAAGGTCGGCCCGATGACCTATGAATTTATGGAAGAACAAGTCAACGCGCTGAATTAATGATAAAAAATTATAAAATTTGCAAGATATGGCAATACTTCTTATAAAAACAAAAGGAGTGAAGAGCCATATCATTGAAGAAAAAATTAACTTTTGAGGAACTTGTTCAGGAAAACCGCAGACAAATTTTAGAAGACCGGGCATTAATGGAACAAATTGAAGAAAATTTAGAGAAAAAATTTCGAAAAACATGGAAAGATGCAAAATAAAAGGGAAGCAAATTCTCTTTCCTCGAGAGTTCATGGCGAACTTTTAGGAAAGAGAATTTTTTTTGTATAGTAAATCTCCAGTTAGAGAAAATATAGTTAGTTCAAAGAAAGGAGTGAGTCTTAATTGGAAAGGAATTATCAGCCTAACCCGGATGATCGAAGTGATAATGTAGAAAAGCTGCAAAATATGGTTCAAAATACGATCGAAAATATAGAAAAAGCAGAGGCTACATTGGAATATGCCTCAGGTGAAGAAAGGGAACAAATTCTTGCCAAAAACAGGCGCAGAGAAGAGGCGCTTGAAGGATTCCGACAAGAAATAAAAGAAGAATACCAGCATCAAAAAAAGAATAATAAAGAAGAATAAATAAAGATAAGTCGAAAACCTCAAATCGGATGATTTGGGGTTTTTTATAATTCCTCCTCCAGCCATTTGCCAGCAAAATATGGTACGATACTATTGTTAACGATTGCTATGGAGGAATGAACTTTGGGAAAAATTGTAACACCAATAGAAGTACGCTATCAAGAAACAGATCAGATGGGAGTTGTATACCACGCAAATTATTTAGTCTGGTTTGAAATAGGAAGAACGAAATTTGTAGAAAGCTTAGGATTAAGCTATGCAGCCATGGAGACGGAAAATGTCGTTTCCCCGGTAATTGATGCACAACTTACCTATAAGTCTCCCATACGCTATGGGGAAAAAGCATTTGTGGAAACGTGGCTGGAAGACTATGATGGATTGCGGACAGTTTACGGCTACCACGTGTTAAATGAACATCAACAAATAGCGGTAAGCGGCATGACAAAGCACGTTATTGTTAAAAAAGATACCTTTCGCCCGATATCGTTAAGAAGAGCCTTTCCGGACTGGCATAGGGCGTATATGATGCATTTAGAAGGAGAATCGTGATGGCCTTTGGAATTAACCGGACAGAACTTCGCAACTGGAAGGAAAATGTTGCAAAAGGAAATATTGCATTTCTTACCCACTACTGGTTAGATCCCCGTTTTCCGAATAGCTATACGGTAACAAAAGTCGGCTGCAATGACGTGGAAAAGCTCATTGCCTGGGGACAACAGTACGGGTTAGACCCGAAATGGATTCATATGGATAAAAATTTTCCCCATTTTGATTTGTTCGGAGAATATCAAGTAAAGATTCTTAAGCAAGAGCAACAATGGGAACAATTGCAGCGGTTTAATTTATTACAGCAGGATAAAGGAAAAAATATTCAAGGAAAATAACATTCCTTGAATATTTTTTCACAAAACAGATGCAGTTTAACTTTTACGCTCTTTTTCCGGAACGAGATCGACTCCTCCGGGATGGAAGGGATGACATTTGCTAATCCGTTTAATCGTTAAGTAGGCCCCTTTCCAAACGCCAAACCGGCGAAAAGCCTCCAGACTGTATTCAGAACATGTCGGATAGAAACGGCACGTCGGCGGGGTAAACGGGCTGATTGCTTTCCGGTAAAATTGGATTAGTCCAATAAATAAATATTTCACAAGTGTCACCTCTGCTAGCTACATCCACTTAATTTTCGGTTCTGTTCCTTTATAAATCCGCTTAATATTTTCCCGGTGACGGTAAAAAACAAATACTGTCAAAGCTGTAATGACGATGACGAGTATCACATCACGGAAAAACAAGGAAGTGAACACCGTAATTACTCCGGTTATCATCGATGATAAGGAAACATATTTCGTCAAATACAACGTAAGCAGAAAAGTTCCTACCATGATAAGAAACAGCAGCGGATAAATTCCGAGGATAATTCCGCCCGAAGTAGCGACAGCCTTTCCGCCCTTAAATTTGGCAAAAACAGGATAGGTGTGCCCGATGACGGCAAATAAGCCGATAAGCAGTGGATGGATATCTGCGTCAAAAAGAATAGGAATCAGCACAGCGGCCGTTCCCTTTAAAATATCCGCTAAAGTCACAATGATTCCCGCTTTTTTCCCGAGTATGCGGAAAGTGTTCGTCGCACCTAAATTGCCGCTTCCGTGTTCGCGAATATCCACGTTATAACCGACTTTTCCAACGATTAAAGCGGAAGGTATGGAACCTAATATATAGGCAATTATCGCAAAAATGAAGAATTCCATGTATCATCCTACTTTCAGTAATAATGGGTAAGTTCATTCTATCATAACGTTGGAAGAAAGAGCAGACTTCATTTTCATTATAATACGTTACATGTTATATTGTATACAATTAGAACTTCAAATGTAAATTCGCAATCCAAAATATAAGTATGGAAGGCGGGATAATAATTGACTTGGGAAAATCCATCCAATGAGGAATTGAAACAGATTTTGGAAGATGCTAAAACGATTGCCGTCGTTGGGTTATCAGACAATCCGGAACGAACATCCTATCAGATAGCAAAAATTATGCAGGAGATTGGGTATCGGATTATCCCGGTAAATCCGATGATTGAGGAAGTCCTTGGGGAAAAAGCGTATCCGTCATTATCGGATGTACCGGAAGATATCGATATTATCAACGTTTTCCGGCGCTCTGAATTTTTGCCGGATATTGCGAAAGAAGCAGCAAAAACAAATGCCAAAGTTTTCTGGGCTCAGCAGGGCATTGTCAATGAAGAAGCATACAGCTACTTAAAGGAAAGAGGCTGGACGGTCGTGATGGATTTATGCATCAAAGTAGTTCACGCCGTATTAGTCAAAAAATAGCTCCCTTAAAGATTTTTAAGGGAGTTTTCCTTTCTCTTTTCTCTGCGATGGCATTCCCCTTATCGTCTTCATATAAAATAACTGTGGAAATATCTGCAAATTTTCTATCAATAGGTATAATTTTGGAACGAATTTTCTAAAACAAGCAAATTGGCATGGAAGACAGATTTCATATCCCTTTATGCAATTCCTGAATTTTTGGTGTATACTAATAATCGGCTTTCATGCAAGAAATAATAGGATTTTACAATAGGAAACGTTTGTTCTATGATGTTAAATAAAGAGAAATACTGGAATGGTTGAGAGGGGTCGATGGTTGTTGAAAGATCAGTCTATAGCTTATACCGATGATTCAATACATATTTTAGAAGGACTAGATGCCGTACGTAAGCGGCCCGGAATGTACATTGGCAGTACCGATAAACGGGGGCTGCACCATCTCGTCTATGAAATTGTTGATAATGCGGTGGATGAAGCGTTATCCGGTTTTGGAAATGAGATTACCGTAACGATACATAAGGATAATAGTATTTCCGTTGAAGATAAAGGAAGAGGGATACCAACGGGTTTGCACCGTACGGGAAAACCGACGACGGAAGTCATTTTTACTGTCTTGCATGCCGGCGGAAAATTTGGACAAGGCGGATACAAATCGAGCGGCGGCTTGCACGGAGTGGGAGCCTCCGTTGTGAACGCCCTGTCCGAATGGCTGGAAGTGACAATTTACCGGGACGGCCAAATTTTTTTCCAGCGATTTGAAAAGGGAGGCAGCATCGTTTCTCCGTTAGAAAAGAGAGGGAAAACGAAAAAGCAAGGAACCTTAATCCATTTTCGGCCCGATGAAACGATTTTTTCTTCCACCGAATTTGACTACGAATGGATTTCTGAACGATTGCGCGAATCCGCCTTTTTGCTGAAAGGTTTAACGATTCATTTAAAGGACTTGCGAACAATGGAGGAAACAACTTTCCATTACCCGAACGGGATCGAATCCTTTGTCGGTTATTTAAACGAAGAAAAAGATACGCTGCATCCTGTCGTGTACATTGAAGGGAAGCAGCAAGGCATAGAAGTCGAGTTTGCTTTCCAGTTTAATGACGGTTATGCAGAAAATATGCTCTCCTTCGTCAACCATGTCCGGACTTCTGACGGCGGCACCCATGAATCTGGAGCGCGCATGGCGATTACCCGAACGGTGAATGAATATGCGAGAAGAATGTCCTTGCTGAAAGAGAAGGATAAAAATTTGGATGGCGCCGATATCCGTGAAGGATTAGCCGCGATTATTTCCGTTAGAATCCCGGAAAATATTTTACAGTTTGAAGGACAAACGAAAGCTAAACTGGGGACGCAAGAAGCCCGCTCTGCCGTTGATGCGGTTGTCTCGGAGCATGTAGCCTATTTTCTGGAAGAAAATGCGGAAATTGCCACCTCCCTCGTGAAAAAAGCGATTCGGGCGAAAGAAGCAAGGGAAGCTGCCCGAAAAGCGAGGGAAGAGGCGAGAACAGGCAAAAAAAGAAGAAGAAAAGATGCGATTCTTAGCGGGAAATTGACACCAGCTCAGTCGAAAAATCCGAAAAAAAATGAATTGTATCTCGTAGAAGGGGATTCGGCAGGAGGTTCGGCGAAACAGGGAAGAGACCGCCGCTTCCAGGCCGTGCTGCCATTAAGGGGTAAAGTCATTAACACGGAAAAGTCCAAGCTCCAGGACGTGATGAAAAATGAAGAAATTTCGACGATTATTCATACGATTGGAGCTGGGGTCGGTGCCGATTTTCAGCTGGAAGATGTCCAGTACGATAAAGTGATTATTATGACCGATGCGGATACTGACGGGGCCCATATTCAAGTATTGCTCCTGACATTTTTCTATCGCTACATGCGTCCGTTAATCGAAGCGGGCAAAGTTTATATCGCCCTTCCGCCCCTCTATAAAATATCTAAAGGCAAAGGCAAGCAGGAAAAAATTATTTATGCCTGGTCAGATGAGGAACTGCAGAAGGCGACGAAAGAATTAAAAAACGGCTACATCATTCAGCGCTACAAAGGTCTTGGCGAAATGAACGCAGACCAATTATGGGAAACAACGATGAATCCGGAAACGAGAACATTAATCCGCATATCCATTGATGATTTGGCGAGAGCAGAACGCCGGGTCACGACGCTGATGGGAGATAAAGTAGAACCGAGACGAAAATGGATTGAACAACACGTGAAATTTGGACTGGAAGAAGACGAATCGATTATCGAAAACGAAAAAATTTCTAAAGATTAGGGGAGATTGACTTGGCACAGTCAGAACAATTTTTAAATCTGCCTTTGGAGGAAGTGATCGGTGACCGTTTTGGCCGATACAGCAAATACATTATTCAGGAGAGGGCATTGCCCGATGCAAGGGATGGTCTAAAACCGGTACAGCGCAGAATATTATTTGCGATGCATACGGAAAAAAATACTCACGATAAAGGATTCCGCAAGTCGGCAAAAACCGTTGGTACCGTTATCGGCAATTACCATCCCCACGGCGATACGTCTGTATATGAAGCGATGGTCCGGCTTAGCCAAGAGTGGAAAAATCGGAATATCCTCATTGAAATGCACGGAAATAACGGCAGCATTGACGGTGATCCCCCTGCTGCGATGCGTTATACGGAAGCAAGGCTTTCTCCCATTTCCTCAGAATTGCTTAGGGATATTGATAAAGAAACAGTCGATTTCATTGCCAATTTTGACGAGACGACGATGGAACCCCTTGTGCTTCCGGCAAAATTTCCGAACCTGTTAGTCAATGGTTCAACTGGAATATCTGCAGGCTATGCTACAGATATTCCGCCCCACAATTTGGGTGAAGTCATTGATGGCGTCATTATGAAAATCGATCATCCGAACGCTGATGTTGAACAGTTAATGGAAGTGATTAAAGGTCCTGATTTTCCTACTGGCGGCATTATTCAAGGTGTGAAAGGAATAAAGGATGCCTACAAAACCGGGAAAGGGAAAGTGATTGTCAGGGCAAAAACGCGAATCGAAGCGATACGGGGCAACCGGGAGCAAATCGTGATTGAAGAAATTCCTTTCGATGTCAATAAAGCAAGCTTAGTGAAAAAAATCGATGAATTGCGTCTCGACAGAAAAGTAGAAGGGATTGTGGAAGTAAGAGACGAAACAGATCGTACAGGGCTTCGGATTGTCGTTGAACTGAAACGAAATACAGACAGTGAAAGCGTGCTGAATTATTTATATAAAAATACGGATTTACAGATTACGTATCATTTTAATATGGTGGCAATATTAAATCGGACGCCGAAATTGCTCTCTCTCCCAGAGATGCTTGATGCGTATATCGAACATCAAAAAGAAGTCGTTACCCGGAGCACCCAGTTTGATTTGCGAAAGGCAAAGAACCGGGCCCATATCGTCGAAGGATTAATAAAAGCGATTTCCGTTCTTGATGAGTTAATTGAACTGATTCGTTCTTCCAAGGATAAGCAGGATGCGAAAAAACGGATTATCGACGTGTTTGGCTTTACGGAGCAGCAGGCAGAGGCCATCGTTATGCTTCAGCTATACCGATTAACGAATACGGACGTTACCCAATTAAAAAAAGAACAGGAAGAACTGGAAAAACAGATAACGGAATATGAAGCGATTCTTCAGAGCGAAAAGAAATTGCTTCAAACGATTAAAAAAGACTTGCGGCAGATGAAAAAGAAGTATGCCGATGAGCGGCGGACAGAAATTGAAGAAAAAATTGAAGAATTAAAGATTAATATTGAAGTAATGGTTGCCAATGAGGATGTAGTCGTATCGGTAACGAAAGACGGCTATATGAAACGGACGAGTTTAAGGTCCTATACCGCTTCCAACGGGGACGACTTCCCGATGAAAGACAATGATTATTTAATCTCTTTAATGGAATTGCATACGACGGATAAAATTCTTTTGTTTACGAATAAAGGCAAATATATCATTATGCCGATTCATGAATTGCCGGATATCCGCTGGAAAGAATTAGGGATGCATATATCCCATCTCACTGCATTGGACAAGGATGAATTTTTCATCCAATGTATACCGATTCGGGAATTTGAAAACAATCAATACCTTGTATTCTTTACGAAAAAGGGCATGGCAAAGCGGAGTGAATTAAAATTATATGATAAGCAGCGGTATGGCAAAGGGCTGATTGCCCTAAATCTAAAAGATGGGGATGAAGTTATTTCGGTCCATCAGACAAACGGCCATTATGATGTCTTTATTGCAACAGATAAGGGGTACGGGCTCTGGTATCACGAACAGGAAATTTCCGCCGTCGGTCAGCGGGCGGCTGGAGTGAAAGCAATCCAATTAAAAGATGAAGAACAAGTCGTTGGCGGAATCGTTTTTGATGAATTAGCCGAACCATCCCTCGTTGCCGTTACTCAGAGGGGAGCCTGCAAGCGTATGTCCTTAGGGGGTTTTGAAAAGTCTTCCCGGGCAAGAAGAGGACTTGTCATGCTTCGGGAATTAAAAGCAAAACCTCACCGTCTAAGAGGGTTTTTCGCCGTTTTCGGTGATGAATCCATTCATGTTCAGACGGAAAATGGCGAGGTACACCAATTTATGCCGCTGCAACTGCCGGAAAGCGACCGGTATAGCAATGGTTCCTTTATTTTAGATACGGATACGACTGGTGAAGTTCAAGCAGTGTGGAAGGAATGCAATTATTACAAACCTTTTGACGAAAAATTTTGAAAATATAGCTAATACTTTCTTATTCTCCCATTACCATGTAAAATGAAAGGGTAATGGAGACATTAGGGTTGCTTAACAGGCAACACCTTTTGTTCTCACCGAATGTAAGCGCTATACTTCAATAATCTGACAAAGGGTGGTGGGGAAGATTGGATTTTGAACTTACAAAAGAACAACAGATGGTAAGATCGATGGTACGGGAGTTTGCCGAGGAAGTCATTCGGCCAAGGGCGCTGGAAATTGACAAGGAAGCGAAATTTCCGGAAGACATATTCAAGCAGATGGGAGAATTAGGATTATTAGGCATTCCCTTTCCGGAAGAATACGGGGGATCCGGAGGGGATACTCTCTCTTATGCCATTGCCGTTGAAGAAATCGGACGCGTCTGCGGCAGTACGGGCTTAAGCTATGCTGCAGCCGTTTCCCTCGGCGCCAGTCCTTTCTATTATTTTGGAACCGAAGAACAGAAACAAACATATTTAACCCCTCTTGCTGAAGGAAAAGCCCTTGCATCCTTTGGCTTAACCGAACCGAATGCGGGGTCTGACGCCGGAGGAACGAAAACGACAGCCGTACTCGACGAGGACGAATACGTCATTAATGGCGAAAAATGCTTTATTACAAATGCCAGCTACGCCAAAACACTGATAATTACAGCCGTGACAGGCAAAGACAGCAAAGGGAAAAATGCCATCACCGCTTTTATCGTTCCTACCGATACGGAAGGTGTGACGATAACGAGCAATTATGACAAGATGGGTGTTCGCGGTTCCAATACAGCGGAAATTGTGCTGGAAAATGTCCGGGTACCGAAAGAAAATATTTTAGGGGAGAAAGACAAAGGGTTTAAACAATTTTTATACACGCTGGATGGAGGCCGAATTTCCATTGGCGCGTTAGGATTAGGCATAGCCCAGGCTTCATTGGATAAGGCGCTGCAATACGCCAAGGAAAGGAAACAGTTTGGCCAATCCATTTCCAAGTTCCAGGCGATTCAGTTTAAACTGGCAGATATGGCAATGGAAGTGGAATTAGCGAGAAATATGGTATACAAGGCTGCATGGCTGAAAGATAAAGGAAAAGCCTTTAAAAAAGAAGCAGCGTTCGCCAAGTTGTATGCAACGGAAACAGCTTTCCGCGCAGCAAATCAGGCGATTCAAATCCATGGCGGCTATGGATATATGCGGGAATATGAAGTGGAGCGGTATTTACGGGATGCCAAACTTTTAGAAATTGGCGAAGGTACATCAGAAATTCAGCGGTTAGTTATTGCCAGAGAATTAGGCTGTTAGTTTACGAGCTTAATAGATTTGCAGAATGATAGGAGGAAGTACAATGGAAGTGAAAGCAAGTATGGCAGGAAGCGTTTGGAAAGTATTGGTGAATACAGGAGATTCTGTACAGGAAGGCGACGACGTGATTATTTTGGAATCGATGAAAATGGAAATTCCAATTGCTGCCGAGTCTTCCGGAGTAGTAAAGGAAGTAAAGGTAAACGAAGGGGACTTCGTAAACGAAGACGATGTGCTCGTCGTACTGGAATAATTGCTCGATTATATTAAAAAAGGAATTGGATAAAATGTTCATCCTTTTCCTTTTTCTGCGTAGCAAGGAAATTTTAATTCGGGGTGATACATATGGAACCTCTCGTTACCTGGTCGAAAGCAGAAGATCATATTGCCGTAATGACATTAAACCGGAAAGAAGCTGCCAATGCAATGTCAAAACAGCTTTTAGATGATTTGAATATTGCGATTCAAGAAGTTGCACAAGACAACAGCATCTATTGTGCCATCCTTACCGGTGCTGGGGAAAAGGCGTTTTGCGCCGGTGCAGACTTGAAGGAAAGAAAGACAATGACCGATGAACAAGTAACGGAAGCGGTGCGCTACATCGGCAATACCGTTTCTGCTTTGGAAAAGATGCCAAAACCTGTGATTGCTGCCCTTAACGGTGCAGCCTATGGCGGAGGTTTAGAACTGGCGCTTGCATGTGATTTGCGAATAGCAGCGAAAGGAATAAAGCTCGGTTTAACCGAAACCTCATTAGCCATTATTCCTGGTGCAGGCGGAACCCAGCGATTGCCGCGGCTCATCGGAATCGGCATGGCAAAAAAGCTGATTTATACAGCGAAACCAATTACGGCTGAAGAAGCGGAACGAATCGGCTTAGTGGAAGAAGTGGCGGAAAAGGAAGATTTGCTGGAGCAGGCGCTTCAGCTGGCAAGAACAATTGCTCAAAATGGGCCAATCGCTTTACAGCAGGCTAAATTGGCTATCAATAAAGGAATGGAAACCGATTTGGATACTGGACTGGCGATAGAACATCTGGCATATCAAAAAACCATTCCGACAGAAGACCGTAAAGAAGGGCTGCTTGCCTTTAGCGAGAAAAGAAAACCAAATTATCAGGGCAAATAAGCGAGGAGTGGTAGGATGTCCTTAATTCAGGAATTAGAAGCGCGGATTGAGAAAATCAAACAGGGCGGAAAAGAAAAATATCATAAAGCAAATCAAGATAAAGGAAAATTATTCGTCAGGAAGCGCCTTGAACTGTTATTGGACGAAGGGCTTCATATTGAAGATGCCTTTTTTGCCAACTGTATGGATGACTCCTTGCCGTCTGATGGCGTCGTTACAGGCATCGGCAAAATCAACGGCCAAGATGTTTGTATCATGGCAAATGATTCCACGGTGAAAGCAGGATCTTGGGGAAAAAGAACGGTAGAGAAAATATTGCGCATCCAAGAAACTGCAATGAAACTGGAAATTCCCATCATCTATCTAGTTGACTCTGCAGGAGCGCGGATTACGGATCAGATCGAAATGTTTCCGGGGCGACGTGGTGCCGGGAGAATTTTCCATAATCAAATAAAACTGTCCGGCCGGGTACCGCAAGTATGCCTGTTATTCGGTCCGTCGGCTGCTGGCGGAGCCTACATACCGGCATTTTGTGACGTCGTCATTATGGTGGACGGGAATGCGTCCATGTATTTAGGCTCGCCACGGATGGCGGAAAAAGTGATCGGCGAAAAAGTAACCCTTGAAGAAATGGGCGGTGCGAATATGCATGCCACCGTTTCTGGCGTCGGCGATGTATTAGTGAAATCGGAAGAAGTAGCGATTCAATATGCGCGGAATTACTTAAGCTACTTCCCGAAAAATTTCCGCACCAAGCCGAAAGAAGCAGAAGCGAAAGAACCGAAATTATTTGAAAAGTCTATTGCCGAATTAATTCCGGAAAACCAAAATGCCCCATTTAATATGTACGATCTGATTGACCGGGTGATTGACGAGGACAGTTTTTGTGAAATTAAGAAGAAATTTGCTCCGGAACTGATTACCGGGTTGGCGAGAATAAACGGACATTCTGTCGGGATTATCGCCAATCAGCCTCGGGTAAAAGGCGGGGTGCTGTTTACCGATTCGGCGGATAAGGCGGCAAAATTTATTCAGCTTTGTGATGCCTTTAATATTCCGTTATTATTCTTAGTGGATGTGCCTGGTTTCATGATTGGGACAAAAGTGGAACGGGAAGGGATTATCCGCCACGGGGCAAAAATGTTATCAATGATGAGTGAAGCAACGGTGCCTAAAATCTCCGTCATTGTCCGCAAAGCTTACGGGGCAGGACTATACGCCATGGCTGGGCCGGCCTTTGAGCCGGATGCATGTCTGGCCTTTCCAAACGCGCAAATTGCGGTGATGGGACCGGAAGCAGCGGTGAACGCCGTTTACGCCAAGAAAATTGCCGAGTTGCCTGAAGAAGAAAGGGCAGCTTTCATTAAAGAGAAACAGGAAGAGTATAAAAAAGAGATTGATATTTACCGCCTAGCCTCGGAAATGGTAGTAGATGATATTATTAATCCAAACCACTTGCGTCAGGAACTTATAAAACGCTACAGTGTGTATGCTGAAAAGAACGTCATATTTACCGAGAGAAAACACGGGGTATATCCGGTTTAAAGCTTTGGCTTCATGCCAAAGCTTTTTTCTATAAACAAAGTTAACGATAATCATATTATGTTAACTAGTATAAAAAAGTGGCTATAGAATTGGGAGGGGAAGTTTCGTATAATAATCATTAGTGAGGATGAAGGAGAAAGGGCATGGTTATGACAAAACTGAAGGAGCAAAATCTAGCAAACTATAACGAAAATCATTTGTATCCGCTGTATCATTGGCTGCTGCAACAGAATGATACGGAAAATGCAAGCAAAATTTTAGATTTATATGAAAAAATGAAGAACGATGAGTTTATTGTCGGATTTACGGGGCATTTTTCCGCGGGGAAATCATCGATGATCAATGCGTTATTAGGAAGGGAAATTTTGCCTAAAAGCCCGATACCGACAAGTGCAAACATCGTAAAAATAAAGTCTGGGGCAGGGCTGGTCCGTCTTTTCTTGGAGCAGGGGGATATTATTGAAATCAATGAACCGTATGATGCAGAAAAGATTAAGCAATATTCGGCGGCGAAAGGCATCATTCGGTCAATAGAAATTGAGAAATCCGATTTTCCGTTGCCTGCGGGTGCAGTCATTATGGACACTCCGGGTGTGGATGCGGCAGATGATGCAGACGGGAAATTGACATCATCTGCGCTCCATATGGCTGATGTCCTGTTTTATATGATGGATTACAATCATGTTCAGTCGGAAGTCAATTTATTTTTCTTAAAAGAGATTCAAGAAATGGGAATACCGTTCTTTATTATCGTTAACCAAATTGATAAACATAACGAAAAAGAGTTAAGTTTCAGCCAGTTTACTGAAACGATCCAAGGAACTTTTCAAAATTGGGAGCTGAAGCCGGAACGAATTTTTTATTCATCACTCCTTGAAGGAAACTATCCATACAATGAATTTCCAGAGATTAAATCCACGCTGCTATCCCTTTTCCAGGAGAAAGAGGATAGAATGCGAGACGGATTTCAAAGGGCAGTTGAGCAAATTGTCCGCTCGCATAAAAAATTTATCGAATTACAGTTTGAAGAAAAAATCAAGCCGCTGGAAATTCACGGAGTCGGTCCGACAGATGAAGAATGGGATTCCATTCAAAACAAATTACAACGATTGGAAGAGCAACCGCTGCAGCTGGAGAAAGAATTTCGGCATGAAATCGAGTACACGTTGGCCAATGCTTACATTATGCCGGCGAGTTTGCGGGAAATCATTCATTCTTATTTAGAATCGATGGACGGCTCTTTTAAAGTCGGTTTGTTCGCTTCAAAAAAGAAAACGAAGCACGAAAGGGAGAAGCGGCTCGAGGCCTTTTATGAAGCATTGAAGAAAAATGTCGAATCACTAATTCAATGGAAACTTCGGGATAAAGTATTGCACTTGCTTAAAAAATATGAAATTGATGATGATCAATTATATCAGCAAGTTCAATCTTTTTCCGTACCTTTCAGTAAAGACCGATTGCGGGACCATGTTAAACCTGGAGCTAAATTAAATGGGGATTACGTTCTCCACTATGCGGATGATGTGGCAAACGATATTAAAAGACAATATAAACAAAAAATAATGGAAATCTTGCCTTCCCTAATTCAGTACATTGCCGAGGCCAATGAAGGCAAAATGACAGAATGGAAAGAAAGGCTTTCCCAAATAGAGAAGCAGCGGTTTACAACGGAGAAAAAAGAAGAACTGGAGCAGGAGCGGCAGGAATGTATTGCTGAATTTCATGAAATTCTTCATTCTCCGAATGGGGATGATCACGTAAAGCAGCATTTGAAAGAAGCGTATTTGCAAAAGTACGCCCGCTTGCGGACGGAAGAAGCCGTTTCGTGTGAAAAGCCGGAACGAAAGGCCGATGAAGTTCCTGTTTCCGGTGGAGGTGCAGCAGCGAACAAAGCCAACGGACTTCCGCTTGAACAAGTCATCAAAAGCATTGATGCAATTTTAAGCTCACTGGGAGATACGAAAGTCGTTCACCACTATGCAGAGGAACTCCAGGAAAAGAGACAGAGTTTAAAAAATCGGAGTTATACGATTGCATTGTTCGGGGCGTTCAGCGCAGGCAAATCTTCCTTTATTAATGCGCTGATTGGTGATGACCTGCTGCCGGTATCCCCGAATCCGACGACGGCAGCGGTAAACCGAATTCGCCCGGTTACGGAACAATACGGCCACAATACAGTCGTATTGACATTAAAAACAAAAGAAAATATTGCTAATGATATTGTGCAGATGACGAAAAAGTTCTCGCCGCCATCCAACGAGCTCGGAACACTTCTGGACTGGATAGCAAGGGAAAACATTCATATACACCCGGACTTAAATGAGATGTACCAGGCATACTTGCAAGCATTATTAAGAGGGTGGCCTGATTATCAGCGGGAGGAAAACAGGGAAAAAATTATTTCCATCGATGAATTAAAGCTGTATGTGACAGATGAAGCAAAAGCCTGTTACTTGGAAATAGCAGACGTATATTTTGATTGTCCGTTAACAAAGCAAGGCATTACGTTAGTGGATACGCCTGGAGCGGATTCGATGAACGCAAGGCATACAAATGTCGCCTTTAATTATATTAAACATGCCGATGCCCTGCTTTACGTCACATATTTTAACCACGCCTTTTCCCGGGCGGACCGGGATTTTCTCAAGCAGCTTGGGCGGGTTAAAGATGCTTTTCAGCTGGACAAAATGTTTTTCCTTATTAACGCATCGGACTTAGCGGAAAATAAGGACGAACTTAAGCTCGTTATTCAATACGTGGAAGAACAGCTGCAAGCTTTTGGCATCCGTTTGCCAAGACTGTATCCGATATCGAGCAAAAATTCTCTGCTGGAAAAACAGAGGAAAATTCCATTAAATGAGAAAATGGCAAACTTTGAAGCTGCTTTTTATCGATTCATTCATCAAGATTTAACGGCACTTACGGTACAGTCGGCAATTCGGGAAATGAAACGTATTCACGATGCGCTGGAAGAATACATCGCCTCCATCCAGCTGGATGAATCCGAAAAACAGAAAAGAATCCAGTCGTTAACGGAGAAAAAGGATAAGCTGACCGAAACGATATCTGCCTTTGAAACAGCTATCTATGAGAAAAATATTCGCGATAAAGTGGAAAAACAATTGCATTACGTGCTGGAAAGATTGTCCATTCGTTTTCACGATTTGTTTAAAGACAGTTTCAATCCGACGACGGTGACGGAATCAGGGAAAAAAGCCCACGAACAGCTCCGAAAGAACACAGAACAATTATTGGAATACGTAAGCTTCGAATTGCATCAGGAAATTCAGGCAGTCACCCTCCGGGTAGAAGCATTTTTAACGGAACAAGCGGAGCATCTATATCAAAGACTGGGGAGTTATGCAGAAAATATAGATCGGCTATTTACCCTTTCCGACTGGAAACGAAAAAACTGGAATACGCCAACGATTGAAAGAGGGTTGGAAAATATCGACATTGCTTTATTTGACCAGGCATTGAAAAAATATAAAGGAACGAAATCGTTTTTCGTCCATAATGAAAAGGAAAGAATGAAAGAAGAATTGTTTGCGCTCCTTTCTCCTTTTGCGGAACAATATGTACGGGCAAATCAGACACAGATTAGCGAAGCATATTTGTCCCAGTGGAATAGAAATACGGAAGCGATGAAAAAGGAAATGATGGCAACGATTCGAAAAACGCTGGAAAATTATCGGGCGATGATCGGTTCAGAGGTGAACCTGTCCCAGTTCCAGAACAGTCTGGAAATTATCCAAAAAGAATTACAAAACAATAGAATTGAGGATATGTAATGAAAAATAAATTGCTTTTAGTAGACGGAATGGCATTACTGTTCCGCGGGTTTTTTGCCACTTCATTCAGGGGTAATTTTATGAAGACGGAAACAGGGTTGCCGACAAACGGCGTGTATCAGTTTTTAAAATATTTTTTACATGCCGAATCCACTTTCCGTCCAACCCATATTATTTGTTGCTGGGACATGGGAAAGGATACTTTTCGTACTTCGATTTACGAAGGGTATAAAACGAATCGGGAACACCCTCCGGAAGAATTAGTTCCCCAATTTGATTTAGTCAAAAAAGTGGTGGAACTTTTCCGCATTCCGAATGTCGGTGTAGCCAATTACGAAGCGGACGATTGTATCGGAACGCTGACAGCTAATTTTAAGACAGAGGCTGAAATAACGGTTTTAACTGGAGACCGGGATTTATTGCAACTTGTCGACTGTAACGTGCAAGTGGCAATCATGAAAAAAGGAATTGGCAATTATGACCTGTATTCAATGGAAAACTTCCATGAAAAGACAGGAATTGATCCGCAGCAAGTCATCGAAGTAAAAGCGCTAATGGGGGATTCTTCCGACAATTATCCCGGCGTTAAAGGGATCGGTGAAAAAACTGCCATGAAACTGATTAAAGAATACGGATCTGTTGACAGCTTGCTCCGTCACCTTTCCGAGCTGCCGAAAGGAATACAAACGAAAATTACGAATGATAGAGAAATGCTGCGAATATCGAGGGAATTGGCGGAGATTAAGAAAGATGTTCCCCTTGAATTTTCTATGGAAGAAGCTGCTTGGAACCGGAAAAAAGAAGATGTGGTGAAAAAGTTAAACGAAATGGAATTGAACCATTTCGCCAAATTAATTATGACTACGGCTTAAGAACGACTTTTATACATTGTTCCTTTTTTTGATGAAAAATACGATATGCATGTTCAGCTTGATCCAGCGGGAGTCGATGGGTAATGATTTCCGTTGGATCGATTTTTTTATTAGCGATAAGCTGATACAATTCTTCCATATAGCTGCGGGCAGGTGCTTGCCCCATTTTAAGCGTAATATTTCGCGTAAAAAAAGGGCCTAAAGGAAACATATTGTACAATCCGCCGTAAACACCGGTAAGCTGTACTACACCGCCTTTTTTCACCGCCTTGGCCGAAATTTGGATTGGACCGAGGGTGCCTCCTTGGAGCTTCAATTTTTGCTCGATGAATTCGAGGGGAGACTTTTTCCCGTCCATCCCTACACAGTCAATGACGACATCGGCACCGCCTTTTGTTATCTCTTTCAATGTTTCTCCCATGTCATCGTATTTCGTAAAATCAAAGGCTTCCGTATGATTCATTTTACGGGCATATTCCAGACGATAATCAAAATAATCAACGGCAATGACCCGGTCTGCTCCTTTGAGCCATGCGAATTTTTGCGTCATCAATCCAACGGGGCCGCATCCAAGGACAATGACGGTGTCACCATTTTTAACACCGGCATTTTCCACACTCCAGTATGCCGTCGGCAAAACATCTGAAAGAAAGAGAACTTGTTCATCCTCTAATTCACAATCTTCCGGCAAAACGAAGGGAGTAAAATTGCCAAAAGGGACTCGCAAATATTCAGCCTGACCACCAGGATAATTGCCAAATTTTTCAGAGTAGCCAAAATAGCCTCCGGCATCATAATGGGGGTTCGCATTATCACATTGGCTAGTTAAATGATGTTCACAATAGGCACATTTCCCGCAGGCTACTGTAAAGGGGATAACGACCCGGTCGCCTTTTTTCACCCGGGTAACACCCGGCCCTGTTTCTTCCACGATGCCCATCGGTTCATGGCCGATAATATATTCGATGGGGAGCGGAAAATTGCCTTGATACAAATGCAAATCAGACCCGCATATGGACGTAGAGGTGATACGGACGATGATATCTTCCGGGTCTTTTATAGCTGGATCTGCGACCTTTTTCACTTCCACTTTATATTTCCCTTGATACGTAACTGCTTTCATCGATCCTTTCCTCCTTTTGCCAATTCAATCTTATCGTTTGTAGCCGCAGCAAAAATATACAGTTATTTGTCCAGAACGCTAACCTCTGTCTGGAAAATGTTGGCTTCGATAAAAGGAGAAGGTATAATGGGGAAAAAGGTCACCTGAATAGTGACGACAAGTATTATGCGAGCGGCGCCATATTAACAAAGGGAAAACGGGAGTTCAGTTCTCCTTTAATTCGTTTGACTGGAATATCCTTTCCTTCAAACCAATGTTTGCCGTCAATGATAAGGGGCTTTCTGTTGCCGCCTATAGCAAACCATATTTTCTTCTCTCTCGGAAAGTATTGAGCGGTATGAATCGTTCCTGCCCAGGCACCGTATTTTTCGGAAAACACCCCGCTGGCTGGATCATTCATCATGCGAAATGCGTCATAAGGGTTTGCTAGAGTCCTTTGTCTGTGTGCGATTGCAGACCATCGTTGGCGGGAATCTTGCATCCGGTAGCGGTTTTCTTCCGTTAATATGTCAAAGTGGTTCGTGCACCAATTTCCTGTTCGCGCTACTACTTTTCTCGGAGAAGCCTCAACGATAACCGAGCCATCTGGATCCGAAAGTACGTAGATAAAGGAGTGGCGATGGGGGATTTCCTTTAATAAATCAATCGCTTCTTCCTTATTTTGGCAAGTTTCTAAAACAATCCGTGCAATCATGTTGCATATGAATCCGTTCCTCGTTTTCTTGCGGTGAACAAAATTATACCCGATGGCCAGGCCGTGTTCATTGATTCCATCCGTACGGCCGGTAATTTGCATCGACGGTCCGATGGCTGCAAAACCATTGTTTGGCTGAAACAAAACGAATCGTCCTTCATAGGAAAGGGGATCATTATCATAATTCCGCACCATAAACCCGTTGTCTGTATAAATGGAGCAGCCGCTATTGCCGTACTCTATATAATATCCGCCAAATTCCCGAAGGGCATCGGTAAAGGACATCTTTAATGAATCGGCCAGCCCTTGGATTTCTTCAAGCAGTTTTGGCGCAAAGGACTGAAATGCGTTTAAAACTTCCATTCTATCGATTTGGAAATGCCGGTTCATTTTCTTCCATTGTTTTTTCCGGTTGCTTAAAATGGGTGAATGCAGCAATAGCTTTCCCTGATATACTCCAAAGTCATAGTGGCTGCCGCGGAAAGGAACGATCTCACTATACACTTTAATCATGGAATTCTCCTTTATCTTGTCGTTTCAGATTTAAGTATACACTGTGGAACAACCGTTGAAAAATACACTGTCTTGAATGCCATCCAAAAGCTTCCTATGTAAAGGAGGGGAGGATAACCAAAATGTTAAAGGAAAAGAAACTGAAAGACGGAAGCATTCTCACGCTAAGAAACCCGAAGGAAGAAGATGCGGAAGCGATAATCAGCTATTTAAATCGGGTTGGAGGAGAAAGTGACAACCTGCTGTTCGGCGAAAATGAATTTCATTTAACGGTGGAAGAAGAGAAAGAATATATCCGTCGAACGAATGAGGACCCAAATTCGCTAATGATTGTAGGAATCATCGATCATCACCTTGTCAGTATTGGACAGATTCAGTCATACCGCAGAAAGCGAATTGCCCATAATAGTGAACTGGCTATTTCTGTAAGAAAAGATTATTGGGGAAAAGGTGTCGGCAGTGCAGTAATGGAAGAATTAATTCATTTTGCCGAAAAACATCCTGTCATAAAATATGTGCATCTCGGGGTAAAGGCGGAAAATGAAAAGGCAATCAAGTTATATGAAAAATTTGGTTTTAAAAAAATCGGCACCCATAAAAATTTTTTCCACATGAATGGGAAATTTTACGATGAAATATTGATGGATTTGTATATATAAATAGAAGAGAGGGGCAGCTTGATGAAGGAATTATTGGAAGCCGGAATAGGGCAAATTGAGCCAGATGGAGTCATAGCCGAGTTCCGGTCTGTTCCCGGCGGCGACATAAATGAAGCTTATTATGTCCGGACAAAGGAAAACGAATATTTTGTTAAGGCGAACCGAAAAGCAGAAAAAGAATTTTTTGTCTTTGAAGCCTATGGTCTAAAGAAAATACGTCGAACGAACACCATTCGAGTGCCTCACGTTTATGCAATCATGGAAGTATCCGGAATACCGATGCTATGGTTGGAATGGATTTTCGGGGCGAAAAAGAATGAGACTGATAGATTATTAGGGGAACAGCTGGCTGCTCTTCATTTAAATGAAGCAGAGGGATATGGGATGGACCGGGACGGTTTTATTGGAAATTTAAAGCTCCCGAATCAAATGACAAATGATTGGGTTGCCTATTTCCGGGATTACCGGTTATATCCTCAGCTTGTTTATGGAAAGCAGCGCGGAACGATTGCCGGCAAACGCGGTAAACAGCTCGAAGCAGTGATGAAAAAGCTGGAACGGTGGATTCCTGCTTTCCCGAAGAAAAGCATTTTACACGGTGATTTATGGGGCGGAAATTGGCTTGCTGGAGCGGATGGGAATCCATACTTAATCGATCCTTCTATCTTTTATGGTGACCATGAAATGGAAATAGCCTTTACCGAATTATTTGGAGGTTTTTCTCGTACATTTTACGAAGCGTATAACACCGCTTTTCCATTATCTGAATCGTATGAAGAGAGAAAAGAACTGTACCAGCTCTATTATTTGCTCATTCATTTAAATATGTTTGGAGAATCTTACGGGAGTGCGGTGGACCGGATATTAAGAAAGTATGCTTAATTTGAAAAATGGTTTAAGATAGCAGCGTTCGGATGAATATTAATTGACAGACAGACGGAATATCCAATAAAATTTTTTTGTCAAGGCTATTTGATTGAACTGGGGGCAGGAACATGAAAATTATTGAAACGAAAGATTATGATGCACTAAGCAGAAAAGCGTGTGAAATTGTACTCCAAACATTAAAGGAAACGGAAAAACCAGTGCTTGGATTGGCTACCGGCTCAACACCAGAAGGGTTATATCAATATTTAATTCAAGCCTATCAATCTGGTGAAGTTTCCTTTAAAGATGTGACGACTTTTAACTTGGATGAATATGTCGGCTTGGATGCGGATGATCCGAATAGCTATCATTACTTTATGAACGACAAATTTATTGACCATATCGATATTTTGAAAGAAAACGTATTTATCCCGAATGGGATGGCAGAGGATATAGAAAAAGAGTGTAACGCATATGAAGAAAAAATCCGCACGCTAGGCCCGATTGATTTGCAAGTGCTTGGGATTGGTTTAAATGGGCATATCGGTTTTAATGAACCGGGAACGTCTTTTTCCAGCCGCACCCATATGGTGAAATTAAAAGAATCGACAAGACAGGCGAACGCCCGTTTCTTTGCTTCCATCGAGGAAGTTCCGACCCATGCGGTGACAATGGGAATTGATACAATTATGGAAAGCAAGGAAATATTGCTGCTTATTTCCGGAAGCCATAAAGCTGATACGTTAGCACAGCTCGTAAATGGAGAGGTGTCTGAAACTTTTCCGGCATCCGTTCTGAAAAATCACCCAAACGTGACGCTAATCGCCGATGAAGGCGCATTGGAAAAGGTTAAATAACTTTTTCATCGTAAAAAGGGGTTTGCAAAGCTTTATTCTATGGAAAAATTTGCAAGCTCCTTTTTGTTTTGCAATCATATGATTAGGCTCTATACTAAATGTTGGGGTTTAAAAATAATTTAAAGACAAATAAAAACACGCTTCTCCAATTTCTTTTATACTTGAATTGACCAGAAACAAGCAAAAAGAGAGGAGAAGCGTGTAAATGAATAATACCATAAAAATCCCTGGTTTAGAAGATGTAATTATTACAAGTTTGTGTCAATCTTTTCTCGGTACCGTAATGGCACCAATATTTTGAGCACTCTATTTTTGTACGCTTTTTTTTGGCTTTCTTAGTGCTAAATCCTTATGACGTAACGTGTGCTGATACACCGCTCCGGAAATATACTTCGCTTTCCGCGGGCGGCTGGGGAGCCTCCTCGGGCTGCGCCCTGCGGGGTCTCCCCTAGGCCTTTCCTCCCGCTGGAGTCTCCGTATATTTCCGGAGCTGATGAGTGGCTCCGTCCGGATTTCACCTGAAACTCTTTGCCAATTTTCCAATGGCGGATGAATGAGGGCCATATACGGGTATAGAACCTTCTTTCACGCCAATGGAAGGACGTGTCGGTTGGCGGAGATAGGAAGACATTCGGATCACTTTTTTCACTTCTCGTTGCTTTCGTGCGCTCATTTTCATCTGTTTCAGATAGGCTGGCAAAAATGTCGACAGCTGTCTTTATATCACGATCGGTACGGGTATTGGCGCTGGCTTGGTGCAAAGTGGACAAGTGTTTCAAGGAAAAAACCATCCAGAAATGGGACATATTTTGGTGCAAAAGCATGAAGACGATCCATTTGAAGGGAGTTGTCCAAGTCATGGTGCATGTATTGAAGGTTTGGCATCAGGAACAGCAATTGAAAAGAGATATGGCAAAAAGGGAATGAAGTTAGCCAATAATGACAAAGTATGGGAAATTGAAGCGTATTATTTAGCTCAAGCTTGTATGAACTATTATGTGATATTACAACCGGAAAAGATTATACTCGGTGGTGGTGTCATGAAACAGGAAAAACTATATGAAATGACCCGTGAAAAATTTATGAAGTTTTTAAATGGATATTTGGAAGTCCCCAATGTGAGACAATTGATAGTGGCACCAGAGTTAAACGACGACCAAGGCGTCATAGGCGCAATGTTGCTTTGCCAATAAAACTGTTATCGAGAGCAATGTTTGCTCTCTTTTTTATTTTCCGAATCAGGTCTCTGAATTATATTTAATAAAATATGTCTGAATTCGCCGCAACACTCGTGATGATCATTTTTTTTATTTATTATTCCTCCTGTTGATTTGTTACTTATACTATAATCAACGAAGCTTAAAGAAGGCTAAGAGCAAGATGAGAATTTGCTGATAATCCGTTCAGTAAAAATTAATGGATGCACTCTGTTTTTTCACCTAGTCAATCGTATGGTGGAATGATTTCTAATTTTTTCCTTGCAGGGAATATAGGACCGCCCCTAAAAATATTTTCTTTAGTTTCAAAAAAAAACAGAGACCCCCCGAGTCTCCGTTCTGTCGTTATTTAAGAAAATCTTCATCCAAATATTTCGGATTTGGATAATCGTAAAATGTTTTTCTTCCTTTATCGATGAACTCTTTCTTGAAAAACTCGGCGACTTTAGCGGCATTTTCGTTCCCTGCTTCCGCTTTTGCACGGGATAAATTGTACGGGGTATTGATGCCGATCACATCCAAAATCGCAAATGGCCCTTTAGGAGCGCCGGTCGAAATCATCCACGTCTTATCGACCATTTCAAAATCTGCAATTCCGTTAACGACCAGATTTTCAGCCGCTTCCAAAAATGGCACAAGCAAGGAGTTCAACACATAACCAGGCTGTTCCTTATGGATCGGAATCGGCACCATACCGATTTCTTCTGCAAATTGGATGACGCCTTGGAAAACTTCTTCTGCGGTTCCTTTGTGTTTCATCACTTCCGCAATATTATTCGTCCAAATTTCATTCGCAAAATGGAGGTGCAAGTATTTCTCAGGACGACCTGTGAATGCAACCAATTGACTCGGAATCATCGTGGATGAATTCGAAGCGAAAATCGTTTTTTCCGGAGCTACTTTCGCTAAAGTCGTGTAGAAATCCTTTTTAATATCCAACACTTCAGGCACTGCCTCAATGACTAAATCTGCATCGCTCACCGCATCCTTCAAATCAGTGTGGAATTCCAAACGATTGTACGCCTCATCCACCTCTTCCGGACTAGCTCCCAAATCCTTCTGATATCTAGGCTTTAGCTCTTGGATCCTCTCTTTACCTTTTTCAATCGCTTCATCATTGATATCATAAACAGATACGTTGAAACCTTTAAAAGCGGTTTGAAAAGCAATCTGACTCCCTAACACACCAATTCCTGCAACAGTAATATTTTTAAAGCTCATGAAACCAACACTCCTTAAATTAGTCAATAAATCATGATGTCAATATAGTTGTATTTAAACACAACAATGGAGTTTGTGTCAAGCTTTTCTCGGTACCGCAAAGGTGGAGGAATTTGAGGATCGAATAGCCATATTTGTCGAAATGAAGGTCCAAACCCACAGATGCCCAAAATGTGGTAAGAAAACGAGAAAAATACATGATTATCGAGTGCAAAAAATCAAGCATTTAAAATGGTTTGAGCGTTTAAGCTATATTTTTTATCGGAAGCGCAGATATAGATGTGATACATGTGG